>JAZUDP010000182.1:0-10691 GCA_045639705.1 Acutalibacteraceae bacterium | reverse complement strand
CTGAAACTGTTGAAGAAATCACATTCAACGCTGCAGGAACGGAAGCGTATTCAAGCCAGAAGTCCGGCAATATCATGACGGATGGCGTTATCAATGCTGTAACCTTCATCTACAATGCAAATTCCACGGCGGTTACAGTCGGCGGCGTTGAAATTCCCGCGGAGTCAATTTACTGGAAGCTCGGCGGACTCAGCGAGGACGAATATGTGATTACATATAATGTCTATCTTGACGCTTCAATGCAGGGCGGCTGTCCGGCAGGTACATATGACACAAACGAAGAGGCGACTCTCTTCTATAAGAATTATCTCGGAAATGACTGCGAGCTTGAATATCCCGTTCCGAATCTTTCATGGGATGATGCAAAAGTAAGCTATGAGCTTTATCTCGTTGACGCGAACGGCAGTCCCGTAAATGAGAACGGAGCGAAAGTCAGCTTCGATAACAGAACGGTTATGAGCGAGCTTGTTGAGGTTGAGAAATATCTCAATTCCGCTGTAACAATCGATTACGATGTTCTTATCAGCCTTCTTCCCGACGGATACACGCTTTATAACGAGAACGCATCCTACACGGGAGTAATCAGCAGCAACGGCCTTTACAACAGCGCGGTAATAAACGATGACCTTGACTCCACATTTGTATTTGACCCGACAGGAACAACAATCGCAAATGACGGTAAGGTTAACGGAATCACGGATTATACCGATATCAAGATTGCGTTTGCGATAGTAAAGCTCGGACTTAATCCCGATGCGATTGTTCTTGATTACGGCAAGACAATCACTGTTGATCCGCTTGCAAACGATGTAGGCAGCTTCATAATCAACGGACTTACAACCGAAGCTCCGCGTGCGGGACTTAATACCTCATCATCTGTAAAGACGGCGAATTCAGTTCTTACGGTTGAGGCAGGTCAGACTGATACAAGCGTGACCGTTCCTCTCGGCAGGAATGTTGTAAGACCCTTCGCAATGGCGGGCGTGCATTATGTATATCCCGACATGTACAAAGCAGGCACAGCCAATGACACAACAGCCTTAAGATACCAGATTAACGCGGACGGCAAGGTTACAAAGTATGCGGCAAACAGCACAAACGGAACACAGCTTGCACCGTCACTTGCAGAAGGCGAGTATGTTGTTGACGGTGACCGTACAATCGCACGCTTCAACGGTCAGATATATGTTCTTACAGATGCTGAGTTCGATACAACAACTGAAAGCCGCGATATTCAGGTAACATATTATCAGACAGGAACAAATGTAAGCACAACTCAGGAAAGCCATTCAACACAGCAGGATATACTTGAGCTTCCGGACGGCACAATGCTTACTGCTTATTACAAATCACAGAAAAGCGGAAAAACAACCTACTATGATACATATATATTTAACGGAAGCAACCAGGTAGCGAGCTTGGTTAATAATACCAACTCAACCACATTTACTCATGTGCTTAACGGTATGAAAGATGAAAACGGAAATGATATTTCTATTACCGTTTCGATTTCACGCACATCGGCGACAGAGAGAACTAAAGCAAAACAGCTTACATTCGAATATCCTTCTGTAACGGAAAAACATAAAACAGACACAGTTTACGAAACTGTAAGCGTTATCAAAACAGGCTATAAAACAGGAAACGAAATCGTTACATATTCACTTTTCGGTTTCCTCAGCACGGTTGAAACGGTTTACTACTATGCAAGTCCCGAGTCGGCTCCCGCAAGAAATTCCGATTCTTCAACTCTTCTTTACTCCACAATAAAGGTTATCCCCGCAACATCCGTTTACTATGAGGATGACTTCGGCGGAAGCGAAGAAGACGGCGGACTTTATATCAGATACACAGGAAATTGGTCGCAGATTAACGACGACGGAACAAAAATAACCGACTTTGCCGCAAACACAGATATCAGTGACAGACAGGACAACGGCGAAATAGGAACGGGAAATATTCCGTATAACTACGACAGCTCGTATGAGGGATGCACAAAATTCAGCAACGGAACGGCAATGACGGTTAACGGTTCTGTTTCAAAGGTTAACGGCGTGACTCAGTACGACGCATACGCGGAGTTCACATTTACAGGCACCGGCTTCGATATCATCAGCCGTACCGACATGGACTGCGGTTTAATCGGAGTTGCAGTTTATAACGAAGACAACGAGCTTATTGAGAATGTGCCTGTTATAAACAAGGGCGTCGGCACGCTTTATCAGATACCCGTAATTTCATACACGGGTCTTGAATACGGCACATATAATGTAAAGATTAATGTCAACGCTCCTCAGAAGTTCCTCGGAATCACAGGCAGCACATTCTACCTTGACGCAATCAGAATCTTCAATCCTCTCGGATTTGACAACGCTGACGGAAACGCCGTTTACATTGCGGATAAGCAGGCAAACGAGTATGAGGCTTCAATCCGCGACTACATCCTTTCAATCGGCGATATCCGCACAAGTGAAACTGCCGGCGCGGTTTATGTCGATACAATCGACAACGATTACACGGGCGGCGGCATACTTGACCAGAGCGCAATAAAGGACTTTGAGCTTGAAGGCCCCAACGAGGAGGTTTACCTTACACCCGGCAAGGGCATCGGCTTCGCGCTTGTATGCTCGGCACTTCCCGAAAGCGTTCAGCTTGCAATCAAGCTTCCCAGACCCGTAAGCAATGCGAAGGTTCTTGTTCAGACAATCGATGATAACGGCAGCCCCGTCGGAGCATATGTTGAAAAGAACGTAACCTCTTCAACGGAAATGTTCTACGATATCACGAACGCGGTTACATTCTCACAGACAAACATCGACGGCTCGGATTACTACAGAGCGGTAGTTATCCTTACAAATGCGCTCACAGGCGACGCAGGCGATATCATCTCAATCACAAATGTTAAGATGACATACAGCGAAGCGGTAAGAAATATTGTTGAGGCCGGGGAGGAAGATGAGCTTCAGACGGCGTCCGTCGGTTCACTGACTATCGGTGAAGACGGCGAGGCGGAAACCGAAACAGTCGAAGCAGGCTTAATGGCAAGCTGGAACATCTACTGCAGCGCATTCAAGGCAATTGATACTCAGTACAATGCGACAATACCGAACTACAATGTTGCGTTAAAGACTGATTTTACAGCAGCGCCCAAGGGTCTTGATTCGACAGCTCAGTTTACAAGCTCACAGTTTGTTGACGGACTTGTAATCACAGACGAGAACGGCAACGCCGTAAACGCACAGATTACATCGTCAATTGATGAAAGCAAGGTTTACACTGAGGAAAGCACAGCTGCAAAGACATGGAATGTAACCGTAAACGCGCAGGAAATCGGCGAGCATACTTACACGGCTGCAGCGGCTAACGGAGAAGGTTCGGCAGCGGAGACGGTTCTGACAGTTCTTCCCGCAAAGGTAACAGGACTCAGAATTACGGCTCTTCCGTCAAAGACCGAATATAAGACAGGCGAAAAGATTGACGCGTCGGGTCTTGTACTTGAAGCAACCTACTCGGACGGAACAACAAAGAGAATAAGCTCCGGATATACGTTAAGCACCGAAAAGGCAAAGGGCAGCGGAGAACAGAAGGTTTCCGTAATCTATGGCGGATTCAGAGTTGCCTACACAGTCACAGTTACCTTTGACCTCATCGCTCTTATCAGAAATCTTATTCTCAGCATCTTCTCGTTCTCATGGCTTAAGCGTTAATATCAGCTCAGATTAAATAATACAGGGGCAGAGAAATCTGCTCCTGTTTTTTATGTCCTGCTTATTATGAAAAATGTCTTGATGTCCTTGATTGTCCATTCTTTCCGAAAAGATTTTCTGGATTCTGACAAGCGGGTCGAATATTCACAGCTTCTGTTCATAATTAAAATACGGAGCAGCATCTTTAGTAATATTGCCTAATTGAAATTTGTAAAAGACAGGTATATACTTTATTATGTATCAGTTTATATAGAGGAGGATTCTATATGAAAAAGGCATTAAGAAAGACATTGGCTTCAATTCTTGTTGCGGTTATGGTATTAACCGCAGCGCCGCTGAGCGGATTTGTTGGATTAAATCTTGACTGGCTTGATTTCAGCCCGAAGGCAAGCGCGCTCAGTTCAAGCGGTTCATGCGGTACAAATGTTACATACACATTTGACGAAAGCACAGGTCTGCTTACAATCAGCGGCACCGGTGCAATGGAAAATTATTCATACAGCGGTTCACCTTTTTATAATAACAGTGCAGTTAAAAGTGTTGTTATTGATAAGGGCGTTACAAGCATAGGCATTAATGCATTTGTTTTTTGTAACGGACTGACAGACATAACAATACCTGACAGTGTAATCGGTATAGGCGATTATGCATTTGAGAATTGCACAGGACTGACAAGCATAGCAATACCCGACAGTGTAACTAGCGTAGGCGATTGTGCATTTTACAACTGTACTGGACTGAAAAACATAATAATTCCCGACAGTGTTATCTCAATCGGAGAGTATGCGTTTTTTGCCTGTAATAATATAGAAAACATTACGGTTGACCCGAACAACACAACGTATGACAGCAGAAATGACTGCAATGCAATTATTGAAACCGATTCAGATAAACTGATTTTGGGATGTCGGAATACAGTTGTCCCTGACGGGGTAAGGACTGTCGGAGAATTTGCTTTTGAGAGCTGTGAAATAAATGAAATTTTCCTGCCGGACAGTATTAAGAAAATAGAAGATTATGCTTTTTGGAACTGTGCAAATCTTGAAAATGTTTTTTTTGCAGGGAGTGAAGACAGCTGGAATAAAATTGATGTTGACATGGGATGGTCAGGAATAGAAAATGCACGCATTCATTACAATGTAGCAAAAGAACAAACTGACGCTCACTTCAGAAAAAACATCATTTCCGAACCGGATTGTGAATGCAGTGGAAAGCTGGAAATAAGCTGCGATTGCGGTTACTCTTATTATATGGATATCCCTGCTTTGGGGCATAATGTTGCTGAAATTGAGACTGTTGACCCCACATGTACAAGGAATGGCTATACATTGTATTATTGCAGCAGGTGCGGCAATAATTACGAAGATGATTATGTTGATGCTTTGGGACATAATCTGGAAAACGGTATTTGTACAAGATGCGGGATTACTGTCAGCGAAATCGGTCTTAATGAGAGCGTGAAAGTCAGCGGCGGCAAATCTGCTGTTTTCAGGTTTACACCGACCGAAAGCGGAACATATTACTTCTTCTCCGATTCAGTATATTCAAAAAAAATTCAGGGAGTTCTGTATGACTCCGACATGACAGAATTAGAAAAAGAAACTTATTCAAGGTACTATGCTGACGGTGGATGGTATGACTACAACGGAAACTTTGTCATATCGTATAATCTTGAAGCGGGCAAAAATTATTATATCGAAGCAACAGATCTTCGCAGTGATGAATACGAAGGTTTCTATGTCTGTGTAACCGACAGCTTTACTTCAACACACAATAATCTGACATTTAAAGAAACTGTTTTGCCAGGTTGTCTTGACCGCGGATATGACGTTTACTGCTGTACAATCTGCGGAAAGGAGTTTAAACAGAACTATATTCCGGCACCAGGTCACAGCTTCGAAAATGATGTATGCGTTAACTGCGGTTTATCCGGGGACGATGCTGTCGAATCTGATAATCCTGTTCACGGTACTCAGGAGTTTACAATTTACAAGCCGGATGCCAGAAGAATAAAAATAACTTTCTCCAAAGATACAAGTCTTTACGGAGATGGTTATATGGGAGAACTGACAGTTTCGGATTTGACAGGTGACTGGCAGAGAACTTATTATTATGACGGTGATAACATCAGCGGTAAATCACTGAATATTGAAGGCGATACCGTTATAATAACAGTAACGAACGCATATTTTGCAATTTCTGATGTTGTGGCATATTATAATGATTGCGAAGAGCATATTAATACTGAAGTCAGAGAACAAAGAGAAGCAACATGTGGCAATTCAGGATACACAGGCGATATTTACTGTTCCGATTGCGGTATGCTGTTAGAATACGGTAACTGGATTTCATCTCATTATAATACAAAAGAAATTGTTGAGGTGGTTGAACCGACCTGCCAAGAGGGATATACGGTATACAGATGTACCGAATGCGGTGAAGAGTTTATCGCTGATTATACGAATTCTGTATATAATCACAGAAGGGGTGAACTGATAGAACTTGTACCGCCGACCTGCACTGAGGGAGGCTATACGCTTTACAGATGTTCTGTGTGCGGTGAAGAATTCTGTGATGACTGGACATGGACAGATCATACCAGGGGCGAACTGATTGAAATCGTACCGCCGACATGTGCAGAAGATGGCTATACGCTTTACAGATGTTCTGTGTGCGGTGAAGAATTCTGTGACAACTGGACATGGACAGATCATACCAGGGGCGAATTGATTGAGATTGTACCGCCGACCTGCACTGAGGAAGGCTATTCAGTTTACAGATGTTCTGTATGCGGTGAAGAATTCCGTGCTGACTGGATATGGACAGGTCATACCAGGGGTGAATTGATAGAAACCGTACCGCCGACATGTGCGGAAGATGGCTATACGCGTTATAAATGCTCTGTGTGCGGTGAAGAGTTTTTCACTGATTATACAGACTTGCTTGGACACAACTTTGAAAATGATGTTTGTTCAAGATGCGGTATGGTTATTGAAAAGATATCTCTGAATGAATTGAAATCCGGAAATCTGGTTTCGGGGAATGAACAGTATTATACTTTTACTCCGGCTGAAGACGGTAAATATCATTTATATCAGCACATGACAGAGGAATCCTATGTAATAGGAGCGGAAATTTTTGACAGCGGTTTTAACCGTTTAAAGAGTTGCTTTTCGGAGGAAGATTATTGGTTCGATGTTTTATTTGATTATACTGCAGGAGAAAAATATTATATAAGAATATGGAACTACTCTGATTACCTTGATCCCGATTTTTATTTTGAAATATCCGATTCTTATGAAAACCACGGCCATGATGTACAGTTTATAAAAACCGTTGAGCCTACATGTGATGAGCAGGGATATGATTTATACTCTGAATGCCCTGTTTGCGGAGAGATTTATAAAACAAATTATACAGAGCCTTTAGGACACACAATAAAGAATGGCGTATGTACACGGTGCGGAATGGAAATCCCGGAAATTAAACCCGGCGAAACCAAAACTGTTACTGTGAATGAGGGTGGGCAAGTATATTACAAATTTGTTCCTGAAACCGGCGGAGTGTACTATTTTTATTCAGTCTCGGATAACGATACTCTGGCTCATCTGTATGATTCGGATATGGATGAATTGAAATATGATGATGACAGCGGATACAAAAGAAATTTTATGATAGCGTATAATTGTAAAGCCGGTCAGACCTATTATATTTCATCAGAATTCTGGGCAGATAATGACAGCGGAGATATAAGTGTTTGCGTTTCAGACAGTATTAAAAAAGTTTGTGCCGCACCGAACAGCGGAATAACAATAGATTATGAAAATGAATATATTTATGGCATTACTTCCGGAATGAAAGGTAATAACCTGATGAACAGATATATTGATTATCTGAACTGGTATTATGATTGCTGGAATACAGACACCATGTCCGAGTATATAGGAACAGGCTCAGTTCTGACATTAGGTCAGGGAGACTGGATTGATTTTGAAGTACAGGAAAGATATACCTTCATCCTTTTCGGTGATGTCAACGGCGACGGCTGGTACGACGGTATGGACGCGATGATTGTTTCCTGCCTTGCAAACGGTATGCTGACTGAAGACGATGTAACAGAAGCTGAATACATAGCCGCCGACTGCAACCACGACGGAGTAATCGACAGTCTTGATGTTGACCTTCTCCAGCAGGCAGGCGTTCTCCTCGCAGATGTTGACCAGAGCAAGAGTGAGGAAGAACTGCTCGAAACCTCATCGGCTTATGTCGAATATCTGAACCTCATCGACCAGACGGTTGAGGATGATTCGGCAGAAACAGTTGTTGAAGAAACAACCGATGAACCGATTGACGAAGGCTTCACATTCAACATCTTTGACAAGCTTGTTGAACTTATTAAAATGCTTGTTGCTTTCATCACAGAGGTCACAGGACTTGTAAAAGCTTTATAAAAAACGTTAGAATAATACGCAAACGGAGCAGAGATTTAACCGTCTCTGCTCCGTGTTATTTGTCTGTTCTGATAAAAAAATTCGATTAAGAGCAATGTGATTCCACAGAGGTTTCAAAATGAGGGTGTTCGCACAGAAAATATCAGATTGATTTTTCTTCGCTCAATCTGAGTGGCTTTGGGTATTTTTAAGTAAAGAAAAAGACAGGTTAAAAAACCTGCCTTTTTGGTGCGGGTAACAGGGGTCGAACCTGCACGCTTGTGGGCATAAGATCCTAAATCTTACGTGTCTGCCAATTCCACCATACCCGCGTATCTGTAATGAATACTTAACGTATTCTACCACATTTGCCGATAAAGTCAAGTGCATCAAAGATTTAATGCGCATAAACGCGGAATAAGTATATTTCTTCTTGCATTTTTAAAATAATGGACTATAATACTACTGTGTTAAGTCAGTGAATCATAAACGGGAACGGATATCATTCTCTGACTTGAAACAACTGCGGCTCGAAAGGAGCATATGAATGAATATAATTGTAGTCGGAATAGGCAAGGTCGGTTATACCGTTGCCGAGCAGCTTACCTCCGAAATGCACGATGTAACTGTTATTGATACTGACAGAAACGTTGTTGAGGAAACCATTGCCGAACTTGATGCTCAGGGTATATGCGGCAACGGCGCGTCAAGAAAGGTGCTTGACGAAGCGGGCGTTGACGAATGCGACCTGCTTATCGCCCTCACAGGCAGTGATGAAACCAATCTCCTGTGCTGTCTTCTTGCAAGAAAGCTCGGCGCAAACGGAACAATTGCCCGTGTACGCACACCGTCATATAATGAGGATATCCGTCTTATCAAGGACAGCCTCGGACTTTCCATGGCTGTTAATCCCGAAAAAGAGGCGGCGGATGAAATATTCCGTATTCTCCGTTTTCCGTCGGCAAAGAATATAGATACATTTGCAAAGGGAAAGGTTGACCTTGTCAGCTTTGCCGTAAACAAAAAATGTCTGCTCTGCGGTATGACGGTTAAGGATGCTTTTTCAAAAATGAAAGCCAAAGCTCTTATCTGTGCCGTTGAACGCGGAAAGAACGTATTTATCCCCAACGGCGACAGCGTTATTCTTGAAAACGATGTTGTCGCCCTGCTTGCGTCACCCGATGAAATAACACGCTTCTTCCATGAGGTGAATCTGCCGATTTCCGAGGTTGAGAGCGTAATGCTTATCGGCGGCGGAAGGCTTGCCCATTATCTTGCTGTCGAGCTTGCAAGGCATAAGATAAAAACAACTATTATTGAAAAGAATCAGGAAACGGCTGAAAATCTCAGCTTTATGCTTCCTAATGCCAATGTTATCTGCGGTGACGGAACAAACCGTTCGCTTCTTATTGAAGAGGGCCTTACGGATGTTGACGCGGTCTGTTCGCTGACGGGTATTGACGAGGAAAATATTCTTCTTTCACTCTATGCCAAGAGCATGAGTCCCGAAACGAAGACAATCACCAAGGTCAACAGAATAGCGTTTCAGGAGGTTATCCGTTCTCTTGAGCTTGACAGCGTTATTTATCCTAAGTATATTACGGCGAATCTTATTCTTCAGCATGTCCGCGCAAGGAGAAACAATATCGGCAATAACCTTGAAACGCTGTACAAGATAATCGACAACAAGGTTGAAGCTCTGGAATTCCTCGTTGCCGAAAACAGCTCGCTTATCGACAAAACACTTGAAGAGCTTAACCTCAGAGAAAACGTAATTATCGGCTGTATCACACGCGGCGGAAGAGCGTTTATTCCTCACGGTAAGGATTCGCTTAAAGCAGGGGATACGGTTATCGTTGTTACAACAATTACGGGTCTTACCGACCTTGACGATATAAAGGAATAAGCTATGAACAGAAAAATGGTTTCTTATATTCTGGGAATTGTTCTGCTGTCTCAGGCGGCTCTGATGCTTTTGCCTGTTGCGGTCGGTCTGTATTATCATGACAGCATTACATGTTTCCTGATAACAATCGGCGCTTTGCTTGCGGGCGGCTTTGTCCTGACCCGCTTCAAGCCGGAGAATAAAACAATTTATTCACGCGACGGCTTTATGATAGTTTCGCTCGGATGGATTCTGATGAGTCTTTTCGGCGCACTGCCGTTTTATATCAGCGGCGAAATCCCGAGCTATGTTGATGCACTTTTTGAGGCCGTTTCGGGCTTTACCACTACCGGCGCAAGCATTCTCACAAATGTTGAGGCAATGAGCCATTCGCTGCTGTTCTGGCGCAGCTTTACTCACTGGATAGGCGGTATGGGCGTTCTTGTATTTGTCATGGCTGTACTTCCGCTTGCGGGAGGCGGCGGAAATATCTTCCTTATGAAAGCGGAAAGCCCCGGTCCCGATGTAGGCAAGCTTGTTCCGAAATCAATTTCCACGGCCCGTATCCTTTACGGAATCTACCTTTTTATGACGGTTGCGGAGATAATTATTCTCAAAATCGGCGGTCTCGGATTTTTTGACAGCGTAACTCTTTCCTTCGGAACGGCA
>JAZUDP010000181.1:0-29527 GCA_045639705.1 Acutalibacteraceae bacterium | reverse complement strand
TCAGCTTAAGAACAAGGAAGGCGAAACCTTCACACTCGGTCTTTCCAAGGCAACGGAGAATGCAGACGGTACGCTTACCTTCAACGGCTCTGTATACTTCCACGGAACAGACGGCACAATCAACACCGCGACAATCAGAGTTTACGACGCTTACGGCTGGCATGATTCCGATGTTACGGTACAGTACACAATCGGCAATGTATTGCCCCGATAAGCGAATGCGGAATACGCGTTTGTTTTCTGATTTAATTTAGCTATAATGCTCCCGAAGCAGCAAAATGTTTTGGGGGCATTCTTTCCTTAAACTGATGATTATTAATACCGCAGCGGAGTGCCTCCGCACCCTACGCAGATTAATTGAAATTACATCGGCAAATTACAATTTTCCGCAGTACCTGCGGTCGCATGCCGTGTGGGCGGTAAGCAGAAATAATTTTGCCGTGCGCGAGCCGTAAGAAATGTACAAATTATAATTTATCGAGATAACTGATTGTATAGTCTCAACAGCCTTCCTCCGGGAGGAAGGGGGACCGCGAAGCGGTGGAAGGAGCAAGCGGAACTTGAATATTTTATCTTTTTATATTTAAAAAGTTGAAATCTTCTAACTGCGCACTCTCCCTCAGTCTCGCATTCGCTCGATAGACTCATTCCCCTTTGTCGATTTCATCGACATTCCCGGATGGAGCCTGATAAATACATCGCCAAATACCAGTACGCGAAATTTCATCAAACCTTGACGGACGATGATAATCGTGAAAACAAGCACAATTACAACAATTGAATTGTTGTAAACTCACCGCCGGATTGAAATCCGGCATAACAAATCAAAACCGCCGCCGCGGAACTGCGGTGACGGATAAACGGAAGCATATGAACCGCGGCTGTTCACGGGTATAATACTTTTTATTTACCACCGCTGTCCGCTCCCGTTGAATTTTTAATTTACGCTCAGTTTCAGTATATGCGTATATTTTTCGGAGGAAACAAAATATTATAAGCTGTTAATCAGCGGTCGACTTTACTTTGAAATCAATTAATGTGATGCTGCTTAATAAGGCGGCGTCACCTGTTTGATAAAATTCTTATTTACGGAGATGATTCTATGCCACATTCAGGCGGCGGCGGTTCCCATGGCGGCGGTTCTCACGGCGGCGGTTCTCACGGTGGCTCAGGCTCTTCCGGCAGAAGCTATACAAGAAGCCATACCTACTTCCCGGGAGCAAGAACCTTTGTCAGCTACCGTGCGGGAAAAGCGGTTTATACCTATGCCGATTATTCGCTGATACCCGAAAAGGTTACGGAAACCGATTGCAAAAAAACAATTACCGCAAGTGTAATTGCCTTCATTGTCTGTGCAGTTATAATTATCTGCTCCTTTATACCTCCAAGACCGATAACGGTCGACTACGATGATAAAATCGTTATTATCGATAATATCGGTGTGGTTGAAAATGAATCGAATCTTTGCAAAGCGCTTGATTCCTTCAAGGAAAAAACAGGCGTTACACCTGCGGTTATTACTGTTAATCATGAGGACTGGCAGGAAAATTATTTTGATTTAAGCAACTATGCTTACGATTTGTACGTTAATAATTTTGAGGATGAAAAGCATTGTCTGATTGTCTATTCCGAACCTGCAGAAAAAGACCCGGATTTCAACGACTGGTATTTTGAAACAATGATAGGGGACGATACAGGCACAATTCTTACAGAAGGCAAGGAAAAATATCTGGTAGATATGCTGCAAAAGAATTTTCTGAAAACTTCGCTTGGCTTTGATGAAAGCATTGCCGAAGCCTTTGATGCCTGCGCAAAGAAGATCACGACATTCCCGACATTCCGCGAGGATTATATGTCCGTAGCTGCGTTTTTGGCTTTTTCCATCATGTTTATTTTCGGAATATTTTTACTGTGTAAGCTCTACGCAAGAAAAAAGTATAAAAAATACATAGAGAATCCCAATATATTTGAGGTAAAAGGTACTGATACAAATCGGATTAAAGAAGCAGCCTGCGAATACTGCGGCGGCTTGTATGTTGTCGGAACGGTTCTGAGCTGTCCTCACTGCGGCGCTGTCATACCTCCGCACAACGAATGAATGCATAAAATAATTTCAAAAAAAGCTTTACAAACACAGAATAGTGTGGTAAACTAATTCTCGCATGTGTCCGTTACCCGGATTATGGGCTATACTGCAAAGCAGTGTTCACCTGACCTTAACCTGAGTTTCCGGCGCAAATAATTTAAATGAGGTGAAAAAAATGACAAAAGAAGAAAAGCAGGCTATAATGGCTGAATATGCTACTCACGAGGGCGACACAGGTTCACCCGAGGTACAGATCGCTGTTCTTACAAAGAGAATCAACGACCTTACAGAGCATCTTAAGGTTCATAAGAAGGACCATCATTCAAGACGCGGTCTTCTTAAGATGGTTGGTCACAGACGTAACCTTCTTGCTTACCTTCAGGAAGTTGATATCGAAAGATATCGTACTATCATTGCCAAGCTCGGCATTCGTAAATAATTACGGCTATATGAGGCAGACAGCAATTTCCGTTGTCTGCCTTGTTGTGTAATTAAAACCAATGTAAATTTTCGGGATGAACGGATTTTTAGCAGTGAATCGACGGCTTGAGTAACCGGCGGCTGCTTGAACTGCGGATTTATTGCTAAAACCGTACCCGATTAAAATAATTTTTAAGAGAGGTAATTAAAGATGTTTTTCAAGGATTTCAAAACATTCGAGACAACACTTGCAGGCCGTCCCCTTGTAGTTGAGGTTGGTAAGATGGCTCAGCTCGCAGGCGGCTCCTGCCTTATCCGTTACGGCGAAACAGAGGTTCTCTGCACAGCTACAATGGCGGACAAGCCCAGAGAGGGCGTAGATTTCTTCCCTCTTTCAGTTGATTTTGAGGAAAAGCTTTATTCGGTAGGCCGTATTCCCGGCTCATTCCAGCGCCGCGAGGGCAAGGCAAGCGAAAAGGCTACTCTTGCTTCCCGCGTTATCGACCGTCCTATCCGTCCTCTTTTCCCCAAGGATATGAGAAACGATGTAGGCGTTGTTGCAACAGTTATGTCTGTTGACCCCGACTGCTCACCCGAAATCACAGCTATGATCGGTGTTTCTGTTGCTATTTCAATTTCGGCAATTCCGTGGGACGGCCCCATTTCCGGTGTTTCCGTTGGCCTTGTTGACGGCGAGTTCGTTATCAACCCCACAGAGGCACAGAGAGAAGTTTCTCAGATGGCTGTTACCGTTGCTTCAACAAAGGACCTTGTTGCCATGATTGAAGCAGGCGCAAACGAAATTCCCAACGACGTTATGTTCGACGGAATCATGTATGCACACAAGGTAAACCAGGAAATCGTTAAGTTTATCGAAGGCATCCGCGCTGAGGTAGGCAAGGAGAAGATTGACTTCCCCTCAAACGATCCCGCTCCCGAGATGTTCGAGGCTATCAAGGAATATGCAATCGACAGAGTCAAGGTTGCTCTTGACACAGACGACAAGCGTGTACGCGACGAGGCTCTCAGACCCATTTATGACGATGTTCATGAGAAGTTTGACGAAGTATATCCCGAGGAAATAACAAAGATTGACGACTGCATGTACAAGCTTCAGAAGTTTATTGTCCGCCGCTGGCTTCTTGACGAGGGCAAGCGTGTTGACGGACGCGGAATCGACGAAATCCGTCCTCTTAATGCAGAAATCGACCTTCTTACAAGAGTTCACGGCTCAGGTATGTTCACACGCGGACAGACTCAGTGTCTCACAGTTACAACACTCGGACCCATGAGCGATGTTCAGCTCCTTGACGGTATCGACAACGAGACAGAGAAGAGATATATCCATCACTACAACTTCCCCTCATATTCGGTAGGCGAGACAAAGCCCAGCAGAGGACCCGGACGCCGCGAAATCGGTCACGGCGCACTTGCAGAGAGAGCGCTCCTTCCGGTTATTCCCTCAGTTGAGGAATTCCCGTACTGCATCCGTACCGTATCCGAGGTTCTTTCCTCAAACGGTTCAACATCACAGGGTTCAATCTGCGGTTCTACTCTTTCACTTATGGCTGCGGGCGTTCCCATCAAGGCTCCCGTTGCGGGTATTTCCTGCGGTCTTATCACAGAGGGCGACCGCTTCATGACAATGGTTGATATCCAGGGTCTTGAGGACTTCTTCGGCGATATGGACTTCAAGGTAGCAGGTACACATAAGGGTATCACAGCTATTCAGATGGACCTCAAGGTTCACGGACTTACTCCCGAAATCATCAGGGAAGCTCTTGAGAAGACATATAAGGCTCGCTGCTACATTCTTGACGAGATTATGCTTCCTGTTATCTCCGAGCCGAGAAAAGAACTCTCAAAGTATGCTCCCAAGATGCTCTCAACAAAGATTGCAGTTGACAAGATCGCTGAGGTTATCGGCAAGCAGGGCAAGGTTATTCAGAAAATCTGCGCTGAGTGCGACTGTAAGGTTGATGTTGAGGAAGACGGAAGCGTATTTGTATGCGCTCAGGATATTGAGAACGCAAAGCGCGCACTCTTCATGATTGAAACAATCGCAAACGACCCCGAGGTCGGCGCAATCTATAAGGGCGTTGTTACAAGAATTATGGACTTCGGCGCATTTGTTGAAATTGCTCCCGGCAAGGAAGGCCTTGTACATGTAAGCCATCTCGATGTCAAGAGAACCGAGAACGTTACTGATGTTGTAAATGTAGGTGACGAGGTTATCGTTAAGGTTCGTGAAATTGACGATCAGGGCAGAATCAACCTTTCACGCCGTGAGGCTCTTATCGAGGTTGAAGGTCTTGTTCCCGAAAACGAGATTTCCGACGCACCCCGCCGTCCTTCAGGCGACAGACGCAGAGGCGGAAACAACAACCGCCGCGGCGACCGCAAATAAATAAGTCAGCGCACATTTCGCGGTGTACGCATTGAAAATAACTAAGGGACTGTCATCCGACGGTCCCTTGATTATTTTGTCACTTCATAAGGTATTTTGTCGAATTAATAATGCAAATAGGAAGATTAACTGTCAAGTATTACAAAGAATAATATTTCTGTAAAAAGGTGTTGATTTTTTTTACTTTTTAAGGTAAAATTAATCAATTTATATCACAGATAATAAATGGAAAAAAGGAGGATAACATTATGAACTTTGAAGAGAAATTCGGAAAAGAAGGACTTACCTTTGACGACGTGCTTCTTATTCCCGCAGAGTCTGACATCCTGCCCAAGGATATCGACATTTCGACTCAGCTTACAAAGACAATCAGACTTAACACTCCCATTCTGACAGCGGCCATGGATACTGTTACGGAATCAACTATGGCTATTGCCATTGCCCGTGAAGGCGGTATCGGCGTTATTCACAAGAATATGCCCATGGAAGCACAGGCACAGGAGGTTGACAAGGTTAAGCGTTCTGAAAACGGTGTTATTGCTGCTCCGTTCAGCCTTACTCCCGACCATTATGCATATGATGCGGAAGCACTCTGCAAGAAATATAAAATTTCGGGTGTTCCTATCTGTGACGAGAAGGGCAGACTTGTCGGTATTCTCACAAACCGCGACATGCGTTTCATGACAGATTTCAATATAAAAATCAGCGAGGTTATGACAAAGGATAACCTTGTTACAGCTCCCGTAGGCACAACTCTTGAAGAAGCGAAGAAGATTCTTATGAAGCACAGAATCGAAAAGCTCCCGCTTGTTGATGCTCACGGTTATCTCAAGGGCCTTATCACAATCAAGGATATTGAAAAGAGTGTTCAGTATCCCAATTCCGCAAGAGACGCAGGCGGCAGACTTCTCTGCGCGGCTGCTCTCGGCGCAACAGCTGATGTACTTGACAGAGCTGCCTGTCTTGCCGCAGCAGGCGTCGATATGTTTGTTCTCGACTCCGCTCACGGTCACAGCAGAAATATCCTCAAGGCTGTTGAAAAGGTCAAGACAGCTTATCCCGATATCTCGCTTGTTGCAGGTAATGTTGCAACGGCAGAGGGTACAGAGGCTCTTATCGGTTCCGGCGCAGATGTAGTTAAGGTCGGTATCGGCCCCGGCTCAATCTGTACAACACGAGTTGTTGCAGGTATCGGCGTTCCTCAGATTACAGCTGTATTTGATTCAGCAAACGTAGCTGCGAAGCACGGCATTTCGGTTATCGCCGACGGCGGTATCAAATATTCGGGTGAAATCGTAAAGGCTATTGCCGCAGGCGCAAGCGCAATCATGGTCGGTTCGCTTGTTGCGGGCTGTAAGGAGTCTCCCGGTGAGATGGAAATCTATCAGGGCAGAAGCTTCAAGGTTTACCGCGGCATGGGCAGCCTCGGTGCGATGGCAAACGGCAGCAAGGACAGATATTTCCAGGAGGACAACAAAAAGCTTGTTCCCGAGGGAGTTGAAGGCCGTGTTCCTTACAAGGGACCCCTTTCAGACACAATCTTCCAGATGCTCGGCGGTCTCCGCTCAGGTATGGGTTACTGCGGATGTCATAACATCGAAGAGCTTAAGACAAAGACAAAATTTGTACGCATTACAAACGCCGGTCTTGTTGAAAGCCATCCTCACGATGTATTTATTACTAAGGAAGCTCCGAACTATTCCGGCTCCAAATAATAAATTCCCTGTGCAGATATAAGAAAAGAATGTAATAAAAAGCAATTCTGACAAAACGGAAATCAGTCCGTTTTTTCGGAGTTGCTTTTTCGCTTTCGGTACAGACATTTTGTAATAAAACGAAAAGCTCACGCAAAAACAAGAAAAAATGTTGTTTTTTGAATAAAATGGTGATAAAATCAAGAAAAAGTATACTTTTCCGGAGGATAAAATGAATATAAATTACCATAAGCTTTCTGTTCTGCTTGCCGAAAAGGAGATTTCCAAGGCGAAGCTCAGAAAGGACCTGAACATGTCAACCTCTGTACTGACAAAAATCAATAAAAATGAGTTTATTTCCTTAAGACAGCTCTGCGATATCTGCGGATATCTCGGCTGTAATATCGGCGATATCTGCGATGCGGTAAAGGAGGGCGAATAATATGGCAGAGGAAATTTTCAGAAAGAAAAGCCTTGATAAAATCAAATCGCCCGAGAGCCTTAATGACTATGTACGCGTTTCAAGTCCTGCCGTATGGATTATTATCGCCGCCGTTATCGTACTTCTTGCCGGCGCGTGTGTCTGGGGAATCTTCGGCCATATTGATACAAAGGTGCAGACAACTGCCATTGTCGAGGACGGTACGCTTAACTGCTTTGCAGGCGACGGAGAAATCAGCGTCGGAATGAAAATCCTTGTCGGAGAGAGCGAATGCTTTGTTTCGGATATAGGATATCAGGAAATCAGCGGAAATACATACTGTATCGCAATGGCGAAAACCGACCTTCCCGACGGAAGATATGAGGCGGAAATTGTGACAGAGAGTATAAGTCCGATGTCATTTGTCTTTAACTGAGGTGCGCCATGACGGAAAAAATTAAACAGCCTGTCACCAAAGGCGTATGCAAAGTACCCGTAATCATGCAGCTTGAAGCTCTTGAATGCGGTGCGGCGTGCCTTACGATGATACTGGCTTATTATAACAAATGGGTGCCGCTTGAGCAGATACGCTCCGACTGCGGCGTTTCCCGCGACGGCTCAAATGCCAAAAATGTACTCAGAGCCGCAAGATACTACGGCCTTGAGGCAAAGGGCTACCGTTATGAGCCGCAGATGCTTAAGAAACACGGCTCTTTCCCGTGCATTATTCACTGGAATTTTAATCACTTTGTTGTTCTTGACGGCTTCAGAGGCGGCAAGGCTTATCTCAATGACCCCGCAAGAGGCGCTTACGCTGTTTCGATGGAAACCTTTGACGAATCCTTTACGGGAATATGTCTGCAGTTTGCGCCGACGGAGGTTTTTGAACCCTCCGGAAAGCAGAAAAGTATGCTTTCCTTTGCGGCAAAGCGTCTCAGGGGCACGGGTGTCGCAATAGCGTTCACAGTGCTTACGGGTGTAATTACATCGCTTATGGGAATAATAAGTCCCGCGTTTTCAAGGGTATTCCTTGACCGCCTGCTTACAGGCAGAAATCCGCAGTGGCTTATGCCTTTTCTGATTATTCTCGGCGTGTTCAATCTTGTTCAGATTGTCATGTCGGCACTCGGAGCCGTATACAGTCTGCGCATAAGCGGCAAAATGGCAGCGGTGGGCAATGCGACATATATGTGGAAAATCCTTCGTATGCCGATTGAGTTCTTCTCACAGCGCATGGCAGGCGATATTCAGGGCAGGCAAAGCTCCAACGCTTCTATTGCCAATACTCTGATTAATACCCTTGCTCCGCTTGCACTCAATTCGGTTATGATGATTTTTTACCTCGTTGTAATGCTTCGCTATAACTGGGTGCTGACGGTTGTCGGACTTGTTTCGCTTACGCTGAACGCGCTTGTTTCCGACTTTATATCAAAAAAACGAATCAATATTACCCGTGTTTCAATGCGTGACAGTGCCAAGCTCAGCTCTGCAACGGTTGCCGGCATTGAAATGATTGAAACAATCAAAGCGAGCGGCGCGGAAAACGGATATTTCGGCAAGTGGTCGGGATATCAGGCGAGCGTGAACACTCAGCAGGTGAAATTTCTGAAGCTGAATCAGTACCTCGGCATGATACCGCAGCTTGTTTCCGCTCTCGCAAATAATATTGTACTTATTCTCGGCGTTTTCCTCACAATGCGCGGAGAGTTTACCGTCGGCATGATTATGGCTTTTCAGGGCTTTCTGTACTCGTTTATGGCGCCTGCGCTTACAATGATTTCGGCAGGACAGACCGTACAGGAAATGCGTACTCAGATGGAGAGAGTCGACGACGTTATGGAATATCCCGAGGACTGCGCCTTCAGCGAGGATGACGGCGATGATGAAGAATACAGCAAGCTTTCGGGAAATATTGAGATAAATAATGTGACCTTCGGATATTCGCCGCTTGCCGAGCCGGTAATAAAGGATTTCAGCCTTAAGCTTGAATCGGGAAAATCGGTTGCCATTGTCGGCGGTTCGGGCTGCGGAAAGTCTACGATGTCCAAGCTTGTATCGGGACTTTATCAGCCGTGGGAGGGGGAAATCCTCTTTGACGGCAAACCGATGAAGCAGATAAATAAAAACGTTTTTCACGGCTCTCTCGCTGTTGTTGACCAGGATATCATTCTTTTTGACGATACAATCGCAAACAATATCAAAATGTGGGACGACAGCATTGAGGACTTTGAAATGATACTTGCCGCGCGTGACGCGCAGCTGCATGATGATATTATGCAGCGTCCGCTCGGATATCAGCACAGACTGCTTGAGGGCGGCAGAGATTTCTCCGGCGGCCAGCGGCAGAGAATGGAAATTGCCCGTGTGCTTGCTCAGGACCCGACAGTTATTATTCTTGATGAGGCTACCTCCGCGCTTGACGCGAAGACGGAATATGAGGTGGTAAAAGCCATAAGAAACAGGGGAATAACAAGCATTGTAATTGCTCACCGTCTTTCAACTGTACGCTCGTGCGATGAAATAATCGTTATGCAGGACGGCGAAATCGCTGACAGGGGAACACACAGCGAGCTGATGAAAACAAGCGAGCTTTACCGCGAGCTTGTAACAAGTGAATAAGGGGGTGTCCGTATGGGTTGGTTTGACGAACAGTTAAAATACAGAAAAGAAAAAGACAACGAAAACTTTGCGGATGCCATTGAAAGCATTGCGGGCGCGGTTATGGGAAAACGCCTTTCGGATGCTCTTGACAGCAGAGAGGCTGCCGAATCTGCAATTGAGGAAATACTCAGATATTATCATTTTAAAATAAAGACGGACGATATTCCTCCTCAGCTGAAGACCGTTGACGAACAGCTTGATTACAGAATCAGACCGTTCGGAATAATGCGCCGTACCGTTCAGCTTGAAAAAGGATGGTACAGGGACGCGGTCGGTCCGATGCTCGGTACGCTTAAGGAGGACGGCAGGGCTGTCGCGCTTATACCGGGGAAATTCTCGGGCTATTCGTTCTGTGACATTAAAACGGGAAAGCGGATAAAGCTTAACCGCAGAACAGAGCAGCTTGTTGACAGCGAAGCAGTCTGCTTTTACAAACCTCTGCCGAATAAAAAGCTCGGCATTGCGGATTTGCTGATATTCATGAGGGAACAGCTGTCTGTTTTGGATATTGCGGCGTATTTCGGCATGATGGCTCTGACTGCGCTTCTCGGACTGCTTACGCCGATGTTCACAAAGTGGCTTTTCGGAGCAGTGCTTGAATCGGGCAGCGCAAGGGTTCTGCTTGCTCTTGCAGGCTTTATGGTTTCGTTTTCGGTCTGTCAGGTGCTTGTCAGCGCATTTCAGTCACTTGTCAATTCGAAAATCGGAATAAAACAGAACATCGCCGTGCAGGCGGCGGGTATGAACCGCATAATGTCGCTGCCGCCGAAATTCTTTAAGGATTACACCTCGGGCGAGCTTACACAGCGTTCGATGTATGTGCAGAGCCTATGCTCCACGATGATGAACACAATCGGTACAACGGGTTTTGCTTCGCTGTTTTCGCTTATTTATATAGGTCAGATTTTTGCCTTTGCACCTTCGCTTGTTCTTCCGTCGCTGATAATCACTCTCGCAACGACGGTGCTGACCGTGTGTACAACGCTTGTTCAGGCTCGCGTTACAAAGGAAAAAATGCTTCTTTCCTCAAAGACAAGCGGCATGACATACTCGATGATTACAGGTATGCAGAAAATAAAGCTTGCGGGCGCGGAAAAAAGAATGTTTTCACGGTGGGCGAGGCAGTATTCAAAGGAAGCGATGCTTGAGTATAATCCGCCGGCTTTCCTTAAACTGAGCAAAACCTTAAGCCTTGCGGTTACTCTCGGCGGCGCAATGCTTCTCTATTATCTTGCCGTTAAAAACAGCGTTTCGGTTGCCGATTACTATGCCTTCAATTCAGCTTACGGTATGGTTTCGGGCGCGTTCACGGCTTTTGCGGGTATAACCGCTTCGCTTGCGGACATAAAGCCTGCGCTTGAAATGGCAAAGCCGATTATGGAAGCGGAGCCCGAGCTTGCCGACGGAAAGGAAATCATTACAAAGCTGAGCGGCTCTATAGAGCTGAGCAACGTTTCCTTCCGCTACGATGACAGCATGCCCGATGTAATCGACGGGCTGTCGCTGAAAATCAGACCGGGCGAATACCTTGCGGTTGTCGGTGCGACGGGCTGCGGAAAATCCACGCTTATGCGCCTGCTTTTAGGTTTTGAAAAGCCGCAGAAGGGTGCAATATACTACGATAAAAAAGATATTTCAAGAGTCGATTTGCAGTCGCTCAGGCAGAAAATCGGTTCTGTCATGCAGGACGGCAGACTGTTTTTAGGTGATATTTATTCGAATATTGTTATTGCAGCGCCTCAGCTGACGCTTGACGAGGCGTGGGAGGCGGCGGAAATCGCCTCAATCGCTGACGATATCAGAGCTATGCCGATGGGAATGCACACTATAATTTCCGAGGGTCAGGGCGGTATATCGGGCGGACAGAGACAGCGTCTTATGATAGCCCGCGCCGTAGCGCCGAAGCCGAAGATTCTGATGTTTGACGAGGCTACAAGCGCACTTGACAACGTGACGCAGAAAAAGGTCAGCGAAGCGATTGACGGCCTTAAATGCACGCGTATAGTCATAGCTCACCGTCTTTCCACAATACGCCACTGTGACAGGATAATTGTTCTTGACGGAGGTAAAATCGTTGAGGACGGAACATATGAGGAGTTAATCGGCAATAACGGTTATTTTGCGGAGCTTGTTGCCCGCCAGCGGCTTGATAACGAAGAATAAGGGAGGCTTATTATGATAATGACAGACGAAATGAAAACCGAACTGTATCAGAAGTTTTACAGCAAGGTCTTAAGCTACATAAACGGCAAGGTTAACAATTATACGCTTGCCGAGGACCTTTGCTCGGATGTTTTTCTTAAGGTATACGAAAAGCTTGATACCTTTGACGAGAGCAAGGCTTCACTTTCAACATGGATATTTACAATTACGCGAAACACGCTGACGGATTACTTCCGCACACGCAAGGTTTACGGCGAAATTCCCGAAACGCTTGCAGAGGAGGAATCCTTTGAGGACGAAATCTGCAACGAGGGTATGCTTGATACGCTTGCGGATGCACTTGAAAAGCTTGACGAGCGCGAGCGCGATATAATCATCCTGCATTACTATTCGGGAATGACGCTCAAGGACGTTGCGGAAAAAATCGGCATCTCATATTCATATGTCAAGCTGCTTCATAATAACGCTCTTGCGAGTATGAAAAACTTTTTTTAAAAATTTTTAGCCCTTTTAATAAATCTTTCGTATAAACATATGAAAGACAAAAAATGAACATTTTCAGGAGGTAAATACCATGGAGAATAAAATGAAGAAGCTTTTTGAGTATCAGAGATTTGAGAACAACGCAAGACTTGCAAAGCTTATAAACGAAACGG
This sequence comes from Acutalibacteraceae bacterium, assembly GCA_045639705.1. Taxonomy (GTDB): domain Bacteria; phylum Bacillota; class Clostridia; order Oscillospirales; family Acutalibacteraceae; genus CAG-488. The sequence continues at coordinate 17,019 of JAZUDP010000181.1, read as the reverse complement.
AATCAAGATATGCCGCCGCACTCGACGATGATGACCTTGATATCGTCGCCGCTGCGGGCGAGGTTGAAAAGGATTACGAAAAGAAAGACAACAGAGTAAAATAAAAAATCAGTGCCGTCCTTGAGCGGCACTGATTTTTTTGTTGACAATAAGGCTGTAAATAACTATAATTCTTATCAGCAACTATTTGGAGGTCATTATGGGAATTTTCAGCGGATGTCTGCTTGCGTCGGATTTTGACGGAACGCTTGCAAACAGTAATGGACAGATAGACAAAGAAGTACGGGATGCGATTAAATATTTCAATGCCGAGGGCGGATATTTCACCGTCTGTACCGGCAGAACAAAGCAGGGCTTTCATGCATATTCTCCCGAGCTTATGAATGCGCCGGTTCTGCTTGCCAACGGCTCTATGGCTTATGATTACAGTGCGGACAGAATAGTTTTTCTTGACGGTATTGAGAAAAAAAGTCTTGAATCGCTTGAATTTATCAAAGATAATTTCAAGGGCATCGGAATTGAAATCTACGGTTCGGATTTTTCAAGCTATGTTATCAACCCCGATGAAAGAAATATAAAACATTTTCAGTTTCAGTACATAGATTTCAAGGTTGTTGACGATTATCCCGCGGAAGTTTTTCCCGCAGTCAAGGTAATGATAAGCGTCGGCAGAGAACGGGTTGAGGAGTTTATGCGTTTCCTTGATTCTTTTGATATGAAAGATATAAAATACATTCCGCAGTACGGTAATTTCATTGAAATCATAAGCGATAAGACCGATAAGGGCAGAGGTCTGCTGACGCTTGCGGAAAGTCTCGGTATAGATAAATCACGCGCGTTCTGCGTTGGTGACGGCTCCAACGATGTTGCCATGCTCAAAGCTGCCGCAGTGGGCTTCGTACCCGAAAACGGCGATATGCTTGCAAAGCAGGCGGGCGATGTAACGGTAAAAAGCAACGACGAGTTTGCCGTTGCAGACGCGATTTATAAAATCGAACAGATGATAAAATAAAAACTGAATAAAAAAACATGTCATTCTGAGCGGAGCAGGGAATCCCGTTTTTTAAGAGATTCTTTGCCGTTCCTCCTCAGAATGACATTTTGATTTTAACCGGTAACCGTTTTAAGTCTTACGGAATTATTCCTCAGCGTTGTAGTCTTCCATAGTTACGCTTTCCTTGGCGCTGACTGTCTGATATTTATCCTGATAATAGTTTTCCTTCGTGACCGTATAGCTGCCGTCGGGAGCGATTGTAATCGTGTTGCAGCCACGCTGTGCGCCGTATTTGTTTATTCCGATATACGCAAGGTAATCAACCGAATATGCGTATGTCATATACATGCCCTTGTAGTTGAAGGCAATATTGTTCAGGTGGTCATGTCCGAAGAACATGGCCTGAGTTGAGCCTGAGTAGAGACATGCGTCAAACAGACCGTTGTTGTGGTCGCTTGAATAAACAACAAGGTCCTTTTCGCCGGCCTTGCCGTCGATATATTTTGTGTTTTCGGTATCCTTAAAGCCGTTTTCCTTATATTCGTTATATGCGTCACGCATTTCAACCACGGGGATATGCATGAACATCATGGATTTCGGCATTTCTCCGCCGTTCTGAGCCTTAAGATCTTCAAGCTTCTTCTGATACCATTTAATCTGATTCTTATGAACGCAGTCGTATTTCCACATGATGCCGAAATAGTCGTTGTCGGTGTAGGAATGGGAGTCAATCATAAACAGGCTCTGAACAATTTTGCCGGAAGGATTCTTAACGTTGATTACATAGTTTCCGACGCCGTCAACATCGTCAGGCCCGAACTGAAGAAGACAGTGCGGGTATCTGTTGTGATTTAAATACAGATTTCCGATTTCTTCTCTTGTGAAGAATGAGTAAGCCTCGGTATCGTGGTTGCCGAAGGTGAGGCACCAGTAAACGCCCAGCTTTTCCATCATATCGGCAAAGAGAATCGCAGGACGCCTGTTGTTTATTGTACCTGCCTGGAAGGGGACCGGATAGGCGACATCGCCCGTTACAACAACAAGGTCGGGCTTTTCGGCAGTAATCATAGCGGCAACGGCGTTGAGAGCCATGTTGTCCTTTTTTATGCTCATGAAGCCTCCGCCGATATGGATATCGGTAAGGTGCAGAATTCTGAATTCGCTGTCATCGGATTCGGTGGTAAATGTGTAATTCCCGTTTTCGTCCTGAACAGGCATATACTGATTTTCGTACTCGAGCTTTTTTATGTTCTGCTTAACAAAATTTGCGTTTGATTTTACGCCCGCAATATTGACGCAGGTTGCAATACCGAAAAGCACTGCGATAACAAGAACAATGCTGAGCAGAACCTTTAAAAATGTCCTGAATTTCTGCTTCGGGGTTTTCTTTACCTTCTGCTTTTTTGTTTTCTCTTTTTTCATTTTGAACACCTCAGTTGTTTATAAAAGTATTGTATGCGAAGCTGTATTTTAACCTCCGGAACGGTTACAGCCGTAACCGCAGGAAGCGCAAAGGCTCTGTCTGCGGCAAATGAATTCCCGGAACATGGGAATACTGGAATATATCACTGCTTCGGTCGCTGCTGTGGTTTCATTACTTTATATTTTAGCAGATATTTTTCCCTGTGTCTATTTAAAAATGTGTATTTTTCTTTATTAAAATGATAAATCATGCCATTTGGCGGAAAATCTCCTTCAATAGTTAAAGTGCATAAAACAGCTCCGAAAAGATTGTACAATATATTGTCGCGTTTCCTCTTGCAAAATACAGAATATATGTTACAATATCAATCTAATTTGAAAGGAGTCTGGAAAATGGTATCATTTATGAACGTAGTTCGAACCTTGCTCGCGAAGCTCCTTACCTCTGTTTTCGTGCTTATCTCCGTTGTACTTGGCGGAGCAGGCATCAAGCCGGCAGATTTGCCGGAGCGCCCTGAGGATTTCACTCCTGTTGTACGTTTTGCTGTCTGCAGCGATGTACATCTTAACGGCGACCCGAACCAGGATGAGGCAATACGCTTCGCAAAGCTCATCAACTTTATGTACGATTATTCGGCAGAACAGGAATACAAGAATTTTGACGCTCTTGTTCTTGCGGGAGATATCGCAACAACAGGCTATCCCGAGGAGTATCAGACTGCAAAGGATATCCTTAACGCAAACCTTAAAGAAGGTACAAAGCTTCTTACCTGCTGCGGAAATCACGAGTATATCGCATACCGCGATGTTGATGCTTCTGAGGGAACGAGAGTTTTCAAAGAGCAGATGGAACGTGATGACAAGGAGCATGCAGTAATCAACGGTTATCATTTTATTATCTCTTCCTATGACGAGAACGGCAAGACTTTCACGGAAAAGTCAAAATGGATTGATAAAGAAATCAAGGCTGCTGTTAAGGATACAGGCGATAAGCCCGTTTTCGTATTCCAGCATCCCGCACCGTTCGGCACAATCTACGGCAGCGTAAACTGGGGTGACCCCTCAATGCCTCTTGTACTTTCAAAGTATCCTCAGGTAATCGATTTCTCAGGTCATTCACATTATCCCGTTAATGACCCGCGTTCGGTATGGCAGGGAACATACACAGCCTTCGGCTGCGGTACTCTCAGCTATTATGAAACCGAGCTTGACGGCATCGCCGGCAACTTCCCCTATGACACGCATCAGGCTGCTCAGTTCTACATTGTAGAGGCTGATGCTGACGGTAATGTATGCGTTATGCCCTATGACCTTATTACAGATCAGTTCTTTGAGAATGATTATTATCTCACAGACCTTGCCGACAGAAATTACGAATATGCTTTCGACAAGATGAAGGCACGCGATGAAAAGCCTGTTTTTGCCGATGACGCTGAAATTTCAACATATGTTAATGATAACGGCGAAACAATCCTTAAGTTTGACGGCGCAGAGGATAACTTTGTAACGGAAAGCTATAAGGTAAGCGTCACAAAGGGAATTATTCCCGTTTACTCGGATAACTTCTCGGGCAAATATATGTATCTCTTTGAAGAGGATGTATATGAGGTCAACCTCGGCGTTCTTGAAAGCGGAAAGAAGTATACAGCTCAGATTGTTGCGCTTAACGCATATGCCGAAACCTCAAAAACTCTCCGTTACAGCTTTACTGCGGAGTGAATAAACAAAATAACCAAAAAACCGGGTTCGTTTTTTATGAATCCGGCTTTCTTTTTACATATTGGGGGCGAATGTCGGTCATTAGTCATAAATATATATAAAAATTTTGTTGATTATTGCCGAAATTTCGGCGTAGTGCAAATTGATTTTTTTGTGCAAAAAGTTTATAATTCATAAAAAAACAAAGGTGTAATATACTAAGTTTATAATATTAATCTTTATATATGGAGGCGATTCCATGAATGCTTATGTTGAAAGCGTACTTGAGGATCTGAAAAGAAGACACGGACATCAGAAGGAGTTTATTCAGGCAGTTGAAGAGGTTTTTACCTGTATTTCACCTGTTGCTGACAAGCATCCCGAATATGAGGATGTTGACCTGCTTACCCGTATGGTTGACCCCGAAAGAATGATTACCTTCCGTATCACATGGATGGACGATAACGGCAAGTGGCACACAAACCACGGCTGGCGCTGCCAGTTCAACGGCGCAATCGGTCCCTTCAAGGGCGGTCTGCGTTTCCAGAAGAATGTTAATACGGGCATTATCAAATTCCTCGGCTTTGAGCAGACCTTCAAGAACAGCCTTACAGGTCTTCCCATCGGCGGCGCAAAGGGCGGCTCCGATTTTGACCCCGCAGGCAAGTCTGACGCTGAGATTATGCGTTTCTGTCAGGCATATATGACAGCTCTTTACAGATACATCGGACCCGATATCGATGTTCCCGCAGGCGACATGGGCGTCGGCGGCAGAGAAATCGGCTATCTCTTCGGTCAGTACAGAAGACTTAAGGGTAAGTTTGAAAACGGTGTTCTCACAGGCAAGGGCCTTTCCTACGGCGGTTCTGTTATCCGTCCCGAGGCAACAGGCTACGGCGCAATCTATTACACCTGCGAGGTTCTCAAGCATAACAACGATACAATCGAGGGTAAGAAAATCGCAACTTCCGGCTACGGCAATGTTGCATGGGGCATCATGAAGAAGGCTGCTCAGCTCGGTGCAAAGGTTACCTATTTCTCAGGTCCCGACGGTTATATTTACGATCCCGACGGTGTTGTAACAGACGAAAAGCTCAACTTCATCCTTGAAATGCGTCAGAAGGATCCTATGCACTGCAAGCCCTATGCTGATAAATTCGGCTGTAAGTTTGTTGAGGGCGAGAAGGCATGGGGACAGCCCGATGTTGATATCTGCATGCCCGCGGCAACACAGAACGATGTTAACCTTGACTGCGCAAAAAAGATTGTCGAGTCAGGCGTCAAGTATTATATGGAAGTTGCAAACATGCCCACAATGGCAGACGCTCTTGAATATATCCGTTCCTTCAAGGACATCGCTGTCGGTCCCTCCAAGGCGGTTAACGCAGGCGGCGTAGGTGTTTCCGCTCTTGAAATGTCACAGAACTCCGAGCGTCTTGTATGGACTGAGAAAATGGTTGACGAGCATCTCCGCAGCATGATGGTTAATATTCACAAGGTTTCTGCTGAAGCAGCAGAGGAGTACGGTCTCGGTTATGACCTTGTTGCCGCCGCAAATATCGCAGGCTTCATGAAGGTTGCAGAGGCTATGATGGCTCAGGGCTGCTTCTGATTAACAGAACAGAGTTTAAGGTCGGATTTTCCGGCCTTTTTACTTTTTATATTTATTATTAATAGCTGATAACAAACCGATATGCCTGTTTACTGTGTATAATGCTGATTTACTTTTACCGTAAGTTATGATAAAATCAGTCTTGAAATAAAGATTCGAGGTGATATCCGTGAAGAAAAAAATCCTCTCTGTTATGCTTTCGGCGCTTATGGTTTTATCCGTCCTGCCTGTCGGTGCGGCAGCCCTTGAAAATAACGAAGCCCTGTTTGGAGACGGTACAAAAACTCCGCACTTTAAGTACTGGAATTATGTAACCGATGAATACGGTGCCAGGAAAAGAGTTGATTATGACAATGACGGAAATGTTATTGAATATGAAAACGATGTACTTTACACTGCAAGTACAACGCTTCCTTCATCGTATGACGCGCGTACGCAAAACTGCATAACAAGCATAAAGAATCAGAATCCCTTCGGAACATGCTGGTCATTTGCGTTCTGTGCCTCAGCGGAGTCAAGCCTTATTTCACAGGGCTATGAAACAAAAGACAGCGTTGACCTTTCCGAGGCTCATCTTGCATGGTTCAGACTGGCGAACTATGTTGAGGGTTCGTCGATTCCCGTACAGCAGGACAGACGTATTTTAACAGATGTCAGCACCTTTGATATTGGCGGAAATATAGAGGATGCCGCCGCCGCAGTCGCTCGCTGGTCGGGCCTGGTCAGGGAAGAGGATTATCCTTATTCCGCCAATGAGGACGACATGCATTTCCCCGCATCAGCAATGTTTGACAACGATTATAATCTTACATCTGCGGTTATTTACAGACCGTGGGAAACCGATGAAATCAAGCAGGCAATAATGAAGAACGGTGCCGTTGCAACAGCGGTTTATTACAACAGCAATTATGAAAAAAAGTATTCCGGCGGCTCGTGCTATTATCAGAATATTACCGACGGCTCCAATCACTCGGTTACCTGCATCGGCTGGGACGATAATTATCCCGCATCAAATTTCAAATACAGACCCGAGGGCGACGGCGCATGGCTTATCAAGAACAGCTGGGGCGAATCCTTCAACGACGGCGGATATTTCTGGCTTTCGTACTATGACCCGAGCATAAGCGAATTCGGCGAAATAAACGTAAAACCGTCGGGAGATTATGACAACAACTATCAGTACGACGGTCAGATTGAGCTGATTTCAATTCAGATGGGCAATAGTGTATATGTCTCGAATATTTTTACAGCCGAAGGCAAAGAGCTGGTCAAGGCATGCGGTTTCTGGTTGGAAGATGATGAACCGTTTGAGATAACCGCAAGCGTTTATACGGGACTTAATAACGCCTCTGTTCCGACAAGCGGTACGTTATGTGAGTCAAAGACGGTTTATACCTCTCACAAGGGATATTATTCAATTGATTTCGACGGCGAATATAATGTATCGGCGGGCGAAAAGTTTTCAATTGTGCTTAAGGTAAGAAATACAAGCGGCGGAGATACTTTTATTCCGTTTGAGCTTAACGGTATTTCGCCGGAGTATGTTTATTCCTTCGATGTCGGACAGAGCTTTTTCTCAGGGACTGGCACTGACTGGAATGACATGGCTTTGAGCGGCTTCGGAAACATTCCGATTAAAGCGTTTACATCAGATTATAAAGAAACCGTTGTTTCACCTAAGACAGGCAAGAATACGGTAATTGACGATGAAAACGGATACATCTACGGACTTGATTTCGGCATAAAATCCCTTGATTCGTATATCACTCTTTCCGATGGCTGTACATATTCCTGCACCGGCTTCGGTACGGGCGGCAAGGTAAATATCAAATCCGGGGGACAGACTGTAAAAACGTATGAAATCGTTATTTTCGGCGATGAAAACGGCGACGGCTGGGCCGACGGCACTGACGCGGTGCTTGTAAGCTGTTATGCCGACGGCTTATTAAGCGGTGACGGCGCGTTATCATTTGCCGCGGACTGCAACCACGACGGTCAGATTGATGTGCTGGATGTTGAGCTTGTGCAGAACGCAGGTATTCTTATAAATAATATAAATCAGAATGCCTCCGCGGAAGATTTGCTGAGTACCGCCTCATATCAGGAATATTCGCAGATTATTTCTCAGACGCTGACAGGCGAAACAGCGATTGAAGAAGAAATCACCGCGGAAGCCTCAGCCGGGAATACTGCACGGATTCCCTTGAATTTCTTTGATATATTTATCATGCTTATTACAAAGCTTCTGAATTATTTGCTCAGAAGCTGAACCGAATAAAACCGCCCAAAGCACCTTCGTTTTTCGAGGGTGCTTTCCTGTTTCTGCGGATATCCGGACTGAAAAAAAGCACCTTTTAAATATACAAAAGCCTGTTTTGTAAAGAATGTTGCAAAACATTGACGAAAAAATATTATTTAGCAATATTGCACATAATTATATAACATTGTTTGAATTTATTATATAAAATATATAGCTATTTCGTCAATATACAGCAACAACTTTTCAATGTATAATATAAGTAAGGTCAGTGAAATGAAATGTTCCGATTTTGAGGTGTTTAAAATGATGAAAAAGGTTATATCAATTGCACTTGCGGTAATGCTTATTATTTCGGCGGTTCCTACGGTGGCCTTTGCCTCAGATGACTTATGTCCTGAGCCTGAGGATTATTTTAAAGATTTCATACGCAACAGAGACGGCGCGCTCACAACATACGTTCTTAACGATGAGGGTCAGGATGTAGAGCTTGAAGCCGCATCAACAGGCGGAACGGCAGTCGGTGACATTCCTTCGTATTACGACTCAAGAGAGTCCGGACGCGTTACTGCCGTAAAAGATCAGAATCCTCTCGGCTCCTGCTGGTCATTCGCATTCTGCGCGGCGGCAGAATCAAGCCTTATTTCTCAGGGCTATGCTTCAGCGGATATCAATCTTTCCGAAGCACATCTTCTCCGGTTCAGAAATGCAAACTATGTTAATGGCTCGGATATCCCGGTTCAGCAGGACAGAATAAATACAATCGTGAATACATTTGACGACGGCGGAAATGATTTCGACGCCATAGCTACAGTGGCACGCTGGTCAGGCTTCACAACAGAAGAAAAGTTCCCCTATGTTCAGAGTCTCGACACAACGGCAATGCAGTTCGATACAGAGGATATGTTTGAATCGGATTACAATCTTGTTTCCGCGAGAAAGCTTACAAAGAACAATACAGCCGAAATCAAGCAGTCCATAATGACATACGGTGCTGTAACGGCTCAGATTTATTACTCAAAGGACGCACTCAACTATCTCGAAAACGGTGAATGCAACCATTATCAGAAAAAGCAGTCGGGTTCCAACCACGCCGTAACGGTTGTAGGCTGGGACGATAACTATGACGCACAGAAGTTTAAGACTGTTCCGGGTTCGGGCAACGGCGCATGGCTTATCAAGAACAGCTGGGGTACCGATACAAACGACGAAGGTTATTTCTGGCTTTCATATTACGATAAAAGCGTAGGAACCTTCATGGAGGTAGTTGCAAAGCCCGCAGGCGATTACGATAACAACTATCAGTATGACGGCGTTACATGCACAGCTGCATTATCCTTCCCGTCAAAAGCTTATGCAGCTAATATTTTCACGGCAAAGGGTTATGAAACAGTAAGGGCATGCGGATTCTATACCTACTCCTCAGCTTCTATCAGCGTAACGCTGAAGCTTTATAAGAATCTTACCGATGCCGGCGTTCCCACAAGCGGAACACTCTGCGAATCAAAAACGGTAAACGTTGACAAGGAAGGCTATTTCACGGTTGATTTTCAGAATGAATATAACGTAGCTCCCGGCGAAAAGTTCTCAGTTGTTGCCCTTTACAACAACTACGGCGGAACAGCCCTTATTCCTTACGAAAGCCGTACAACGTTTGATTTTACATACGGAACAGAGGCGGGACAGAGCTTCTTCTCAAATAACGGCTTGGCATGGACGGATGTTTATTCGACAACCAACAGGGGCAATATTCCTCTCAAGCTGTTTACAAAGGATACAGAGGGAGCGGAAACCGTATCGGCTTCGTTCGTCTCAGCTCCTCCGGCAGTATACGGTATCGGCGATGAAGTTGACCTTTCAGAATTTAAGATTCTTGCATGCTATGCAAACGGACAGTCCGCCTTAATCGAAAGAGATCTGCTTCATATCAGCCCTGTCGATACGCAGACCGCGGGTGTAAAGACAGTTACGGTTAACTATAAGAATATTGACCTCGACTATAATATAACGGTCTCATCAGGCGAGGAACCCGTTATCGAAGAGGAACCCGTTATCGAAGAGGAGCCTGTAATTGAAGAGGAGCCTGCTGAAAAGATAGTTGTTCAGGAACTCAGAATGGTCAGATATCCGTTCAAGCTGGACTATAAGACCGGCGAGGTTATTGATACGATGGGACTTGTACTTGAGGCTGTATATTCCAACGGCACAACAAGCACGGTTACATCGGGCTACAGGCTCAGCACACAAAAAGCAAAGGGCAGCGGCGATAAAAAGGTTACGGTTACCTATGAGGGAGTCAGAACTCATTTTAATATTGAAGTAACCTTTGACGCAGGTCAGCTTCTGAGAGATTTGATTCACGATATTTTATTCTTCTGGGTCAAGCATTAATTCGGGTATCGGCAACAGATGTTGTGCGTTATATAAAGATGTGAAATGTTTAATAAACGCAGCTTTCTCAGACCGTCGGGTTTATCCCGGCGGTTTGAGCTTTATGTATAATTTTATATTATTCGCTTGATAGAAATAAACGGCTGTGTTATAATAATTACAGAATGCTGACGGTTATCAGTTTAACCGCTGCGGCACATGAGAGGAGAATGCGTTATGGCATTAGGCGAAAAATTCAGAATTGAAACCAAAAGTCCGAATCTGTATCTTTCGGGATACAAGGGTCACTTTGTAACGGGCAGAAGCCATATGAATTATTATATCGACATCACCTCGCAGAAATCCCGTCTTTCCGAGGCTAAGGCCGTTGCGAGGGCTATTGCTTCAAATTATAAGATGACAACGATGGTTGATACCGTTCTCTGCCTTGACGGAACTGAGGTTATCGGCACATGCCTTGCAAATGAGCTTACAAAAAATGACTTTGCAAGCATAAACGCCAAGGGTGAAATCAACATTCTCGCTCCGGAATATACTCCTTCAAATCAGCTTATTTTCCGCGACAGCAATGTACAGATGATTTCCAACTGTCAGGTGCTTATTTTTGCCGCTTCAATTGTTACGGGCAGCACGGTAACCGCGGCGGCAGAGGCGATTAATTATTACGGCGGAACGGTTGCGGGCATTGCTTCAATTTTTGCAACGGTTGACGAATGCGTTGATATTCCCGTTGTATCGATATTTAACCCGAATGACCTTGAGGGCTATATGTGCAGCTCGTCAATTGACTGCCCGATGTGCAGAAACGGCGAAAGAGTTGACGCTCTTATCAACAGCTACGGCTGTTCGATTCTGTAAAGAACGGAAATCAGTAATTGCCGGACTTTAAAAATTTAAGCATGTAGGGCAAGGACTCTGCTCTTGTCCTGCATGCTTTTTATAAAAGGCGGCTGTTACCGTGTATAAGGAGAATGTTTATGACAAATAAGATTTCCCCCTCAATGATGTGTGCGGATATTGCCGATTTAAAGGGCACTCTTGAAGCCTTTGAAAACTGCGGAGTTGAATATCTTCACATCGATATAATGGACGGCAGCTTTGTGCCAAACTTCACTCTCGGAACCGATTACGTTAAGGCCTTGAAAAAGCTGACGGATATTCCGCTTGACATTCATCTTATGATTAATGAGCCTGAAAACAGACTCGGATGGTTCAGCTTCGGCGAGGGTGACATTGTTTCCGTCCATGCCGAAAGCACGGCGCATCTGCAGAAGGCTCTGGCGGAAATACGGAGCAGGGGAGCAAGATCCTTTGCTGCTCTCAACCCCGCAACTCCGCTGAATATACTTGAAGAGGTACTCGTCGATATCGACGGCGTTCTTGTCATGACTGTAAATCCCGGCTTTGCGGGACAGAAAATGGTTCCGAATGCTCTTGATAAAATCCGGAGGGTGCGCCAATTCCTTGACAGCAGGGGAAAAACGGATATTGAAATCGAGGTTGACGGAAACGTGAGCTTTGAAAATGCAGTGAAAATGAGAGAAGCGGGCGCAAATATTTTCGTCGCGGGAACATCGAGCGTGTTCAATCCGTCGTTTCCGTTAAGCGAAGGCGTTGAGCGGTTCAGAAAGGCGACAGGTGACTGATATGAAAGCTGTTGTTTTCGGTTCAATGAATATTGATAAGGTTTACTCTCTGCCGCATCTGCCCGAAAAGGGAGAAACGCTTTACACGGATAAATATGAAATTCATGTCGGAGGCAAGGGACTTAATCAGGCTGTTTCGCTTGCAAGGTCCGGTGCGGATGTATATATGGCAGGCTGGGTAGGCAGTGACGGTAAATTCCTTACTGATTTTCTTGTCGGCGCAGGCGTAAACACCGATTTGGTAAAGCATACCGATGATTTCACGGGTCACGCTGTTATTGAGGTAGACCGTGACGGACAGAATCAGATGATTCTTTTCCCCGGGGCGAATAAGGAGATTGATACGGAATACTGCGACGCGGTGCTTGAAAGCATCAGTGCGGGTGATTTGCTTCTCATGCAGTATGAAACCTCACAGGTTGAATATATGCTCAGAAAGGCTCATGAAAAGGGGATAAAGACAGCGCTTAATCCCTCGCCCTATGTTGATGAACTCAAGAATCTCCCGTTTGACTGCGTTGATTATCTGATACTTAATGAGTATGAGGGACAGAGCATTTCGGGAAAAGAAGACACGGACAGCGTTGTCGATGCGCTTAAAGCCCTTAATCCCGACGGCGCCGTTATTCTTACGCTCGGCGGCGACGGAGCGGTTTACTCCGATAAAAACACCACGGTCAGCGTATCTGCGTTCAGGGTCGATGCTGTTGATACGACCGGAGCGGGCGATACCTTCACAGGCTACTGTCTTAACGCTCTTCTGAACGGAAAAACTGCTGAGGATGCTCTCACTGCCGCAAGCGCGGCGTCGGCAATAGCCGTAACTCAGCGCGGCGCGGCTGAAACCATTCCCGCAGCGGAAAATGTGAAAGAATTTCTTGACAAAAACTGTATACAGTAATAAACTATCTGAGAATAAAAATACGGAGGCATTGATATGACTTTTAAGCTTTTCTGGAAAATGTTTGCGGCCACATTCATGGCGCTTATAACCGCAATCGGCGGAATTTTTGTTCCTGTTGTTCAGCCCGATATCTGTATGATAGGTCACCGCGGATACAGCGGAAAGTATCACGAAAATACAGAGGTTGCCTTTGTTGAAGCGGCAAAGCACGGCTCAGGCGGCGCGGAAACCGATATCAGAGTTACAAAGGACGGCGTTTATGTATGCAACCATAACAGCTCTGTAATTCTCAAGGACGGCACAGAGCTTGAAATCGTTGACCATACATTCGATGAACTCACGGCCCAGCCTCTTAAGAAAAAGAAGCTTATTGAGCGTGACGAGGTTTATCTCTGCACATTCAGACGCTACCTTGAAATCATGAAAGAGAACGGTATGGTCTGCTTTATCGAGCTTAAGGGTGCGTTTGACGACGCGCAGGTTAAGGAAATCTTTGATATAGCTGCTGAAACATATGATCTTTCAAAGTGCATTCTTCAGTCCTTTGATTTTGATAACCTTCTTAAAGCTCGCGCACTTTTCCCCGACCTGCCGCTTATGCTTACATACGGCGCAGACGATACAGGCTATGAGCGCTGCTTTGATTACGGTATTTCCATTGATGCCGATTATCACGTTATGACTGAGGAAATGGTCGAGGAGTTCCACTCAAGAGGACTTGAGGTCGGCGTATGGACCTGCAACGATATTTTCTCACTCTGCTACAGCAAGTCTCTCGGTGTTGATTATATCGAGTCTGATAAGTTCGGCGCATAATTAATTCAAAACAGTTAAAAACCTATGCTTTCGGGCATAGGTTTTGTTGTTGTATATCATATTTACAGCTTAACGAACTTAAAGCTTCCGTAATAACAGAGGTCAAGCAGGTCTGACGGAACACCGGATTTTTTCTTCTGAAGGTTATAATCATCCGCATTCAGCCCGAAGCCCGAAATGCTCCTCGGAACAGACAGCGAGGCCTGAATCCGTCTGATTTCATCAAGCATTTTTGCGGCGGCGGTATCCCTGCTGTCGTCCGGATGACTGATTCCGAGAAAAGAAGAAAGATTCTGAAGCTCATCGCTCATAATATCGGCGGCAAATTCAATAACCGACGGTATGCAAACCGCGCATACGCTTGGCTTCGGATATCCGAAGCTGCTGAAAAATTCGCTTGCTTCTGTCAAAAGAGAAGCGTCGGCATGCTTTGCGTTTCTGTGTGCCGCGACGGCGGTATACATGGCATACATAAGCTTTTCAAGTGCATCCATATTTCCGCGGAAGGCAGGCACGATATTTCTGAGTATTCCTGCCGCCGCGTCAAAGGCAAGTGAACGGATGATTGAGTTCCCGCTTTCACAAAGCGCGTCCGCTGCATAGGCGAAGCAGGCAAATCCGTCATAGGCGACGGAAGCGGAGCTGACGCAGTGCATCAGCTCAGGGTCAAGCACAACACAGTCGGGCGAGCGGCGATAGCTGAAATATTTCCCGGTTTCAAAGTCTGTCATTGCGCAGGCCGAGCTTACGGGTACGGCGATAAACTCCGCACCGCTTTCGTGCGCAAGAAGCATTCCGCAGTCAATTACCGCGGCACTGCCTATTGCCGTAATGCAGTCCGCCTCGTCGGCAAAATAGGTTTCGGCCGCTGTTCTGTAAAGCTCATCGGTATTTCCGTTTATTATTGTACTTACTCTTGCGGAAGTGCGCTTTATTCTGTCCCCGGCGGTGTGTATAAACCCGCGGCTTTCAAGGTAACCGCCGTCTGAAATGATTATTGTATGGTCCCGTCTGAGAGGACTGATTTTATCAAGAGAGCCTTTGCCGTAAATAATCCGGCCAGGCATAAGCAGCTGCGGCATAGCCAACACTCCTTTGGATTTATAAATCGTCTGCGTCCTGTACCGGATAATCTGTTTCCGAAGGATTACCCGTATAGCTGCCGAGAACATCGGAGATATCGTTTTCGCCTGCCGTTTCCCAGTCATCAACTATGGACTGCACAAGAGGGGAAAGCTTAATGCGCTTCTTGTTCTTTTTATTGTTTTCGTTCATTTTTTCACCTCCCACATTATCATTGACATATTTTCGCTTTTAATGTATGATAATACGCAATGAATAAAAAATAGTGAGGTCCGAAATGAAACGCTTTATATCATGCTTTATTATAGCTGCTGTACTTGTGACATTACTTACTTCCTGTGATAGACCGGATGACGGAGGAATACCTTTTGTAACGACCAGAAGCCATACGACAACAACTGCTCCGAATACGGTCAAGGTTACATTTCCCGAAGGGTTTACAGTGCTTCAGATAGCCGAACGCCTTGAGGAAAACGGCGTATGTCCTGCTGACGAGTTTATTACCGCCTGCAATACTCCCTGTGACGGCATTGAAATTGATAATCCCGAGGAAAGAATTATCCTTCTTGAAGGATACATTTTCGCCGATACCTATGAATTTTATCGTGACTGTGATGTCGGCACGGTTCTTAATAAGTTTATCAGCAATTACAATATAAGGATTACCGACGATATGAAGGCAAGAGCTGCCGAGCTTGGATTTACAATGGACGAAATACTGACACTTGCCTCAATTATTCAGAAGGAATGCGATGAGGATATCGGTGAATGCGCAAATGTTTCTTCCGTTTTCCACAACAGACTCAAAAGGTCGCATTCCGCAATGCTGCAGAGCGATGTTACAACATTTTATATTAAAAATAATATGGGCGATTATCTTGGCGGTTATGATAAAAATGCAAAACTTGACGGTCAGAATGAAGAAATTCAGAAATATATGCACCTTTACAGTACCTATTACTGTAAGGGCCTGCCGGCGGGACCGATCTGCAACCCGAGCATAAAGGCGATTACAGCCGCGCTTTATCCTGCGGATACAAAGTATTATTACTTCTTTACCGACGAAACGCTTAAAAATTTTTATTATTCGGAAACCTTTGAGGAGCATCAGCGGCAGGGCAGAGAGGTCGGCGTTATAAAATAATAACCGCGTCCTTGGGCGGTGCAAGTTAGGGAGAAACCGGTTTTGAATGGCTATAATCGCCTTATACTTGCTGAAAAACCTTGAAATACGCGAGTATTTCTGCGGTTTTGTCAGCAGCGTCTGAGTCTGATTCTATCTCATTCAAAACTACTCCGTATCTGAAAACAACAGATTTCAGATGAAGAACAATGAAAAAGCGGGCAGCATACTGACGTATGTTGCCCGCTTTTGATGCAGTTATTCGCTGAAAGATGCGTTTTCAGACGATTTATCCCTAATTTGCGCCGCCCTTTCAGCCGTGGTTATGCAGTCCCGACCGCTCTTGTTCGAATCCCTTCTTAAATATATTTACCAAAACAAAAAGACACAGCTTTCGCTGTGCCTTTTATTTTGGTGGACACGAAGGGATTTTTCGGCGTACTGCCGTACGCCTTCGCGTCGCTTCGCTCCTTGACCACGTCAGCGAAAACAGTCCGCCGGACTGTTTTATTCCGCAAGCTTCGCTTGCTCCTTCCTTGTTCGAATCCCTTTTATTTTTAAATAAAAAAATAACGGACACAACAAATGTTGTCTCCGTTATTTTGGTGGACACGAAGGGATTCGAACCCTCGACTTCTACAATGCGAATGTAGCACTCTCCCGAATGGAACGGTTGCACAACCCATGTTCCTTGTATTATTTCTTTACATATAAAAGTAGATTATTATCTATTAAGTTTTTAATTTCAACCAAAAAGATGGCTTTGAACGGTAATCTGCCAATTCAAAGCCATCTTTTTATTTCATATTTATTTTTTACTTTTCGGTCTGCGCTAAATGCGACAGACCTTTAAATATCGGGTTATTATTTATTCTATAATATCACTTTTTGAACTCAAGACTCAGCGTGCACGCTGGCATTGCTTCATTCGAATCCGCATTATCCAACTGTCCTTTAAAAACGGTAATCGACATGGCAACGTTTTTGCCTTTGTATTGATAGGAGCCGCTGGCAACCTTCATGCTCTTTTCCATAATGTAATCGACGGTCAGTTCTCCGTCGCCGTAGGTCAT
>JAZUDP010000180.1:0-17045 GCA_045639705.1 Acutalibacteraceae bacterium | reverse complement strand
ATTTGCAGGACTGGGACATGCGGTTTGTGATGTTGATACGGGAGAAGTGATGCCGCTTTCGGGCGGCGATGCAGTCGAGGCCGAGGTCAAGGGCTGCTATAAGGGCAAGTCCGGCAGTGCCGGTGAGCTTTGCGGAATTTTTTCCTCAGGCACAATAGGAAATCTGTACGTTAATTCCGACACGGGAGTATACGGTGTTATGAATTCCTATGACCGAAAAAGCCCGGTTTTACCTGTTGCATTGCGTCAGGAGGTCAAAACAGGCGCTGTCCGGATTATCTGTACCGTTGACGAAAGCGGTCCTCAGTCCTATGACGCGGAAATCACAAAAATTTATTCCGACAACACGGAAAATCAGAGGAACATGACCTTGAAAATAACAGACAGCCGCCTGCTCAGTAAAACAGGCGGCATAGTTCAGGGAATGAGTGGAAGTCCGATTATTCAGGACGGAATGCTTGTCGGAGCGGTCACTCATGTTTTTGTTGACAATCCGACTGAGGGCTACGGCATTTTTGCCGAGAATATGACGGATACCGCGCAGAAGCTTGAGGATTATCTCAGCAAAGCATCATAAAGAAAAATTATTCATAGTCTGTTTTTGCAAAAATATAAAAAATATGCAAAATAACTGTTGACAAAAATACCATAAAATGGTAATATAAACGTGAAAATAATTCACGGAGGTAAGACTATGGATAAATTCAAGAAAATAATGGTTGCCGAAAACAATGATTTCGGACAGAGCTGCAGCCGCGCACTTTCCTCTTACGGCTACAGCGTGACGCTTATAGAAAAGGACGGCTCGCAGGTTCTCACCCGCCTGAAATACGACACTCCCGATGTTCTTATTATGGACGCCTTCATGCTGCACATTGACGCGCTCGGAGTTATGAAAAGACTTAACGATATGACGGATATCAAGCGCCCTGTTATTGTGGTTCTTTCCGGAGTTGACAATTCACATTTTGAAAACGAAATTCTTTCCGCCGGGGCAGATTACTATTTTCTTAAGCCCGTGGAGGTTGACATACTTGCGCAGCGCATTTCTCAGCTGACCGGCTGGAAAAAGGGAATCGGCAAAAAGGACAGCAGCGACGACCTTGAGGTTGTTGTCTCGGAAATAATGCACCAGATAGGCGTTCCCGCTCACATCAAGGGCTATCAGTATCTGCGCGAGGCGATTATCCTTTCTGTTAATGACACGGAAATGATGGGTTCCGTAACAAAAATTCTTTATCCCACCGTCGCGAAAAAATATAAGACAACATCCTCAAGGGTTGAACGCGCAATACGCCATGCAATCGAGGTTGCGTGGGACAGAGGCGATGTGGATGTGCTTTCATCGTATTTCGGATACACAATTCAATCCTCGCGCGGTAAACCGACAAATTCCGAATTTATCGCCATGATAGCGGACAAGCTGCGTTTAAAGCTTAAGGCGTCATAAAAATACTTAAAGGTATTCCCTGTCTGATTCGGGAATACCTTTCGTTTTTTATCAGTTGCTGACGGCATCATAAATTACTTTCGCTATGGCAAGGGCGTTTTCATCAAGCTTTTCGTCAAAGGCTTTGTTGTCGGCATCGCAGGTAATAAACCCGACCTCAAGCAGAACCGACGGCATATTTGTATTTGAATTCACATAATAATTGTTCGCGCTCATGTCACGGTATCCGCGCTTGACTCCCCTGTTTTCAAGATTCATTATCTTACTCAGTTCAGCAACCATCTTTTTTGCGGCATGCTTTTCTCCGTTTTTCTCTATTCTCGATATCCATGCTTCAATTCCCGTACCCGACGCGGAGCTGTTGCGGTGAATCGCAACAAAGAAATCGCAGTGCTTCTTATTTGCCGTCCTGCATCTGTCCTTAAGTGAAACCGCGCTGTCGTCATCACGGGTCAGAACAACCTTGACGCCCATGTTTTCGAGGTCATCCTTTACCTTTAGCGTAAGCGCAAGATTATCGTCCTTTTCAAGTCTTTTCCCGTCTGCCGAGGCTGCTCCCGAATCGCTTCCGCCGTGACCCGCGTCAAGACAGACAATCATTTCATCATCGTAATGCTCGTAAACGACCTGAGAGAGAAACTTCACAGCTGCAAGAAAACTTAAAACAACAAGCAATGCGGATATTATTATTACCGCATTTTTATTCTTTTTTACGTTCAGACATGTCCGTTTTGTCTTCATATATTCACACTTTCCTGTTTCTGTCTAAAATTTATTATACCATATAATTATTTATTACGCAAACGTGATTGACTTTATCACTCAAAAAGTATAGAATATTTTCAAATTCCTAAGGAGGAATAATTATGGAAAAAGCAGAATTTATACCCGTTCTGAGATTTATGGCAGTAAGCGACATTCACATCAAGGATGAACCGTCCGTTGAGCGTGAACGCTTCGCAAAGGCAATTCAGTGCGCATATAAAATTGCCGAAAGCTCAGATACATATAAAAAGCTTGACGCTCTTGCAATAGTCGGCGACTTTGCAACAAGCGGCAGCCTTGCCCAGATGCAGGCGGCTAAAAAAATAATAGACGAAAACCTCCGCGAGGGTACGCAGGTAATCGCCTCTATCGCAAGCCACGAATACCACACCGAGGGCGGCGCTCCGATTGCAACTGCAAGACTTAAGTACGTTTTCGGCTGCGAGCCCGACAATCATGTTGTAATCAACGGCTTCCATTTTGTTTCCGAGTCCCCGTCACACGGCTGCAATTACAACGATGAAAAGAAAAAATGGATGTCCGATAACCTTAAGGAGGCAGCCGCTGACGACCGTAAAAAGCCTATTTTCGTTTTTCAGCATCCGCACAACACAGGTACGGTTTACGGCAGTATTCTCTGGGGTGAGGACGATTTGATTTCGATTTACATGGATTATCCTCAGATTATTCATTTCTCGGGTCATTCCCACGCACCGATAAACGACCCGCGTTCAATTCATCAGAAGCATTTCACAAGCCTCGGCACAGGCACGCTCAGTTATTTTGAGCTTGACGAATTCGACAAGCGCTGCGGTACTATTCCTGAAAACAAGGAACAGGCGGCACAGATGCTCATCGTTGAGGTTGATGCCGAAAACCGTGTACGCGTTTATCCCTACGATGTTCTGACGGACAATTATTTCCCGTATGTCTGGGAAATCGACACGCCGTCAGACCCCGAAACGTTTAAGTACACAAACGAAAGATACAACAGGGCATCGTTCCCCTGCTTTGAGGACGGAGCAGAAATAAATGTTGTTTCCGAATCGGAGGACGGAGCCGAAATCGAATTTCCGCAGGCAAAGTCCGACGATGACCCGTATGTAAACAGCTATACGGTTTCCGTCAGAAACACTGACGGCGATATTGTAAGGCGCTTCAGCGTATGGTCGGATTATTACCTTTATAATATGCCCGAAATCATGAAGGTCAAAATTGATAAGCTTGAAGCCGGAAAAAAATATACTGTTGAGGTCAGAGCCGAAAGCTTCTGGCATACAGTATCGGCAAAGGCAATAAAAGCAGAAATTCACACAAAATAAACCTGCGGAGGCGTTATCGCATGAGTAAGGTTAAAGATTTCTTAAAGCGCAAGGATATTGAAATTTCAGCAAAGCGTTACGGTATTGACGCCCTCGGCGCAATGGCGCAGGGACTTTTTGCTTCCCTGCTTATCGGAACAATTATTTCCACAATCGGCAATCAGTTCGGAATTGAGTTTCTGACCGAAATCGGAGGATTCGCCTCCTCCGTAAAGGGCTGCGCAATGGCTATAGCCATAGGATACGCGCTGAAAGCACCTGCGCTTGTTCTGTTTTCTCTCGCCGCCGTAGGCTATGCGGCGGATACAGAGGGCGGTGCCGGCGGACCGCTTGCAGTTCTTATCATTGCGATAGCTGCCGCTGAACTCGGCAAGGCAGTCAGCAAGGAAACAAAGCTTGATATTCTTGTAACTCCCCTTGTGACGATTCTTTCGGGCTGTGCGCTTTCCATGCTCTGTGCGCCATATATCGGAAAGGCGGCAAGCGCCGTGGGCAGCGCAATTATGTGGGCAACCGAGCTTAAGCCCTTCCTTATGGGTATACTTGTTTCGGCTATTGTCGGCATCGCTCTTACCCTGCCCATAAGCAGTGCGGCAATCTGCGCGGCGCTGAGTCTTACGGGACTTGCGGGCGGAGCCGCTCTTGCAGGCTGCTGTGCGCAGATGGTGGGTTTTGCGGTTATGAGCTTCCGTGAAAACCGGTGGGGCGGTCTTGTGTCGCAGGGTCTCGGTACAAGCATGCTGCAGATGGGAAATATTGTTAAAAATCCGCGCATATGGATTCCGCCGACGCTTGCGTCAATGATTACAGGACCGGCAGCGACCTGCATTTTCAGACTTCAGATGAACGGCGCGGCTGTTTCATCCGGCATGGGTACATGCGGACTCGTAGGTCAGATAGGCGTTTATACAGGATGGATAAACGATATTTCGTCAGGCGCAAAGGAAGCAATTACAGGCTTTGACTGGCTCGGTCTCATTCTTATCAGCTTCATTCTGCCCGCAGTTCTTTCGTATATATTCTGTCTGATTCTGAGAAAAATCGGCTGGATAAAAGAAAACGATTTAAAGCTTGATTTATAATTTTAAAGCGTTCTGACTGAAAAATACTGTCGGAACGCTTTTTTGTCATAATATGTAATTGGATTGTAACCTGTGTTATCTTGACAAATCTGCTTTTTCTTGGTATCATAAACTGAGAATTACTTGAATTGTCGGAAGAAGGTTTTAAACATATGATCAATTCAGATAATCTGTGTATGAGCTGCCTTAAAGAAATCGGCACGCTTAAGGAATGTCCGCATTGCGGCTTCCATACTGATTCACAGCAAATCGCACCCTACCTTCCCATAAGGACTGTTCTCGGGAACAGATACCTTGTCGGAAAGCTTCTTGATTATAACGGTGACGGTGCGACATATATAGGTCTTGACCTTTCAACAAGAGCCCCCGTTCAGATTCGCGAGTTCTTCCCTATCGGCATTGCCGAACGTGACCCGAAGCTGCTCACGGTTAATGCGGTTGACGGCAAGGCCGTGCTTTATCAGGATTTGCTCCAGAGCTTTATCGAGATGTGGCGCAAGATTATGCGTCTGAGCGGTCTTTCCGCTCTTGTAAAGGTTCAGGATATTCTTGAAGGCAACGGAACATGCTATGTTATCACCGAGAAAATTGACGGCATTACGCTCAGAGAGTATCTGCTGAAAAACAACCTCGGATACATTTCATGGGAAAAGGCCCGTCCCCTGCTCATGCCTGTTCTTTCAACTCTCGGAACTCTTCATTCCTCGGGAATTATTCACCGCGGAATCTCTCCGTCAACGCTGATTGTTGCCGAGGACGGAAAAATCCGTATAACAGGCTTCAGCATCAGCCCCGTCCGCTCAGCCAGAAGCGACCTTAAGCCGCAGCTGTTTGCCGGCTACGCAGCTTTTGAGCAGTACGGCTTTGACGGCCGTCAGGGTCCGTGGACAGATATTTACGGCTTCGGCGCAGTTCTTTACAGAACGCTTATAGGAACAGACCCGATTGATTCCACAGAACGTGTTACCAACGACAGACTGATGGTTCCGGGTAAATTTGCCGAACAGCTTCCCGCATATGTTATAAACGGCCTTGTCAACGCGCTTCAGATTCTCCCCGAGGACAGAACACGTTCCGTTGAGGAGCTTCGCGCAGAGCTTTCTGCAGCTCCGAGCGCTGCTGTTTCGGGACTTGAATTTGAACCTGCGGGCAATCAGCCGAAATATCAGAATACAGCGCAGCGGCTTGAGCCTGACGAATCCGAATATATTTCCGACAAGCGTGAAGCCGCGGAAAGACGCCATAAGCGTTCAACCGCCGTAATTGCAATTTCATCGATTGTAATTGTTCTTGCAATAATCTTTGTTATTCTTTTCTCTACAGGCGCATTTGACAAATTGCTCAGCGGCGGCAGCACTCCCGAAAATGAGAGTGTCACAGCCAACAGTGTTGAAGTTCCGAATTTTGAAGGCAAGGATATCAACGATATTATCAGCGACGAATATTACAGCAAAAACTTTGTATTTGAGACAAGCACCGAAAACAGCTCAACTGTTGACGTCGATATAGTAATAACCCAGTCACCCAAGGTAGGAACCTCCGTAGCTCCCGGTTCAACCGTCAAGCTTATTGTCAGCAAGGGCAAGGAAACGGTAGCGTTCCCGGCAAAGGGCATTAAGGGCGAAAAATACGAAACAGCATTTGAAATGCTTACCAAGCTTGGTTTTGTTGTAAAGAAGACCGAAAAGCTTAATACAGACTGTCAGGTTCCCGGAACGGTTGCCGGTTATACTCTTGAAGAAGGCAAAATGTATAACAAAAACACAACAGTATATCTGTTTGTATGGGCAGAGCCGGAAACAACAACCACTACGACAACAACAACTACAACATCTCCCGACGGTTACGGGGATGACGACAGAACGCCGTTCTTTGATAACCGCCGCGACGATAACAACAACTTCGAAGAAGATTTCAATTAATACAGCTGCAAAAAAGCCACCGTTTCCGGTGGCTTTTCTTTTGTTTGATTTTTGATTATTCGGCTGATTCTGCGGGAGTATCGGCTCCGCCTTCGCTGCTTCCTCCGCCCTCGCTGCTTCCTCCGCCTTCGCTGCTTCCGCCACCCTCGCTGCTTCCGCCGCCTTCGTCGCTTCCGCTGCCTTCGCCGCTTCCGCCGCCTTCGCTGTTTCCGCCGCCTTCGCCGCTTCCGCTGCCTTCATTATTTCCGCCGCCTGAGGGTTCCTGCTGCTGTGAGCCGCCGCTGTTGTTTTCGTCCTCACGGTCCGGTCTGTAATAGCCGCTGCCGCCCTCATCTTCATCATCGTCATTGTCGTATGAATAGCTGCTGCGTCTTGTTGTATCATAATCCGAGCTGCCTGAGGATGTGCCGCCCGATGATGTTCTTCTTTTGTTGGTAACAAAGTCAAGAGCGCTTATTCTGTTATCCGAAAGAATGATGTTTGACTCGCCGTAAATTGTTTCCTGAATCTTCTTTGCGCAAAGAACAAAGTCAACAACCCACGCCCACTGTGTGCCAACATAGGTTCCGAGACGGTCAACATAGTCCTCGTCGGGCATCGTCATTTCGGTCATATCGTACTCCATCCACTTGTATGTGTACGCCTGAGTAATGAGCGACATAACCTCTGACTGAGAATAACCGGTTCTGATATATTTCGCGGTCTGCTTGAATGCGTTAAGAAGCTGACCGTTGGTTGCTTTCTTCGCGCTTTCGATAAGCGACTTGATAACCTTTCTCTGTCTTGCGGTTCTTGAAGGTTCATCGTCAAGATGACGGATTCGGCTGTAGATAAGAGTCTGTCTGCCGTTAAGCTTTGCCTTGCCGACAGGGAAATTCTTATGTGATGAGGTTCTTCTGATAAAATTCGACTCAGCCTGTGTTACCTCAACGGTAACGCCGCCGACAGCATCAATAAGCTTCTGGAATGAAGCAAAGTCAACCGCAATGTACTGGTCGATTTCAATTTTGAAGTTATCCTCAATCGTTTCAAGCAGAGTTGCGGGACCACCGAGGCTGTACGCGCCGTTCATCTTGAAATAATAATCGTAATGTGTGCCGTCCTGACGCGGGAGACTCATATAAGTCCAGCTGTCGCGCAGCAGTGATATCATTGAAATTGTCTTTCTTTTCTTGTTGACGGAAATAAGAATCATCGAGTCGGAGCGTGCCTTTGACGCCGTTCCGTCTGTGCTGTCAACACCGCAGAGAAGAACATTGATAACGTTCTTGCTCGACATTTTTTCTCCGCCGTTAAGCGCCCAGCTCTTAAGCCACTGATTCAGAGAATCGCTGTCCGTAACATCGCCCATTGACTGATGCTGCTGCTCGTCGTAGATTTCCTCCTCAAGCTGACTCGGGTCGTTGATATCAATACCCCTGTTCTCATAATCCGCACCTTTTGTGGATAACCAGAACCAGATAAGGAAGCCGACAGAACCGAGAAGAAGCGCAATTACAAGTATAAGCGCTGTGATTTTGGCGTTTCTGTGATGATTCCTTGTGAAAAAGCCTTCCTTTTTATCCGAAAAAACTTTCTTTATCTCAATGCTTTCATACTGTCCGTCTTCCTGATTTTCTTCCGGAGCATCACTGCCCCCGGCATTGAAAAAATCATCCGCCGATTTTTCGGAAAAATCACTGTATGAACTGATATCCTCA
This sequence comes from Acutalibacteraceae bacterium, assembly GCA_045639705.1. GTDB lineage: Bacteria > Bacillota > Clostridia > Oscillospirales > Acutalibacteraceae > CAG-488. The sequence continues at coordinate 8,804 of JAZUDP010000180.1, read as the reverse complement.
AACTCTAAAGCATCGCCTTTTTCGGCATGCTCCTCGTAATCGGCAATTTCATTTTCTTCCTCAAACTCATTTCCCTCGCTCGTCTGTGAATAGTGGTTGTATTTCTTACTGAAATCTTCCAGGTCGGCAAGCTCGTCTAAACTCTTATTTTTATCTTCGTTCATTTTTTTCACTCCAATTCAAACGACACTCGGACTGAGTTTTTGTAACCATGTTACTATAAAGCCCAAAAGCGAACAACCGCAATTATTGTTCGCTTCCGATTATTATTTTATTCTGCCTCTTTGTTTCTGGGCTCTATCTTGCCGTAAAGGCTTCCTGCTGAATCTGAACGGGGAGCTCTTGCGGGTTCTGACGGTGCCGCAGCTGCATTTTTCTTATAACCGTCCTTACGGCGGTAATCGTTTCTTCCGCCGCGTCTGTTGTCTCTGCCGGGATTGGATACCTTAAAGCCCTCGGCAAGGGTAATAACAACGCGTCTGTCGCTTTCAGAACCGACAGAATGAGAATCAACGCCCTCAATTTCCTGAATAGTTGTGTGAATTATTCTTCTTTCATACGGGTTCATGGGGTCAAGAGTAACGTTTCTGCCGTACTTCTTAACTCTTGCGGCATTCTTCTTTGCAAGCTCGCGAAGAGTTTCCTCTCTCTTTTCTCTGTAATTGCCCGCATTGATTGAAACACGCTTATAGCCGTCCGTACCCTTATTGATTACAAGACGGGTAAGATACTGGATAACATCAAGAGTTTCGCCGCGGCGACCGATTACATAACCGTAATCGCTTCCGCAGTTGAGCTGAACCTCAACGCCCTCGTCATCCTCACATGCCGAAATTTCGATTTCGCCTACGCCCATGCCCTCAAGGATTGAGCGGATATACTGCTCAGCCTTTTTCGAGGCCTCGCCTACTTTCTTTTCCTTTGCGGGAGCGGCTTCCTTAACAGCCTCTTTAACTTCTTCTTTTACAGTCTTAACCTCTTCGGGTACCTTTACAGCGGGAGTCTCAGTTTTTTTCTCCTGAGGCTTTTCGGCCTTTTTCGGAGCCTTCTGAGCCTGCTGCTTTTTATTTTTTTCTTCCTTTTTGGGTTCAGCGGGAATTTCGTAATACGCTCTTGCCTCTGCAAGTGAGCCGCCGAAAAGTCCGAGTATTTTCTTACTTGCTATTTTAATGATTTCAACCTGAACATCAGCGTCCCACGGAGCGTTGAGTTCAGCCTTTGCAGCCTCAACGGCTGCTTCATTTGTAGCACCTTTACCGAATGCTTCCTTAATCACCGGGTTCACCATCCTGTTAATATTTAAATAGTTACTTGAATTCGCAGTTATTTTTTGATACGCTTGATGCTGTTTTCTCTTGAACGGCGTTCAACCGATTCCTTAATCATAAGCTTTGCAACATTCTTCTGGGGGGAGTAAATCTTCTTCATTACAAGAGTCTGAACTGTTGCGAATACGTTTGATGTAATCCAGTATACACCGATACCGCAGGGGAACATTGATGTAAACCACAGCGACATGGCAGGCATCATAAGCATTGTGCAGCCCATTCCGGGTGCATTTGCCTGCGGATTGGTTTTCTTCTGCTGTGCCTGAGTAATAATCGCGCTTGCAAGTGATGTAAGACCTGAAATAACCGGTACAAGAACATACTTTGCCATTTTGGGGTCTTTTATCAGATCAAACTTGGGAACAACACCGAGTTCAAGACCGAAGAATGAAAATCTCTTAAGGTCAACGAAATTCTGAATGCTGTCAAGCGCAGCCTGTGAAACCTTAACTCCGTTTTCCGCGATATACTGCTTGAAAACATCAAAATGCTGAATTGCATAAAGTGAGAAATATCTTTCCTGATTTGCCTTGATTTCTTCAACAACGCCGCTTTCAACGAGCTTTTTAAAGAAATCGCTTGAAATCATCTTGCCGAAGGTATCGGTAAGAAGATCGGATGTTGCGGCATCAAGACCGATAGCGTATCTTAAAGGATTATAAAGAACACCGAAAAGACCGATGATAAACGGGAACTGAATAAGAAGAGGCACGCAGCCTGCCGACATCGGATTATATCCTTCACGAGCATAAAGGTTCTGTGTTTCCTGCTGAATCTTCTGCTGATCTCCGGCATACTTTTCCTGTATTCTTCTGATTTTGGGAGCAAGGCGCTGCTGCTTTGCCATACCCTTCTGCTGGCTGATTGTTGTGGGAATCATAAGAAGACGCGCAAAAATCGTAAAGAGAATAATTGCGATACCGTAGCTTCCGTTAAATCCGTTAACAACGCCGTAGAAGAAAAGCATCATATAGCCGAAAATCGGTGTGATATACTTGTAAAGAAAATTATACATGTTCTTTCTCCTTTATATTAACGACCCCTTTTTTCTTTTTTCGGAGGCACGGGATCATAGCCCCCCTTGAATAACTGATTGCATCTGAGAAGTCTTCTCAGAGCGAGAAGTGAGCCTCTGAAGGCTCCATGCACCTCTATTGCCTCCACCGCATAGTGAGAACAGGTAGGATAATACCTGCACATCGGGGGCAAGTGCGGCGAAATATGCCGCTGATAAAACCTAATTGTTCCGATAAGGAATTTCTTCATTCTTGATAACGCCCGCCTTATTCAGCTGGTGAAGCATGATATCTCTTATTTCGGTGCTTTTGAGATGTTTGGTTTTGCTCCTTGCAACAAAAACAAAATCAAAGCCTCCGCCCGTTATGTAAGGCGTAAGCTCCCTGAATGCTGCGCGGATAATTCTGCGGCTGCGGTTTCTCTCAACCGCATTGCCTATTTTCTTACTGGTAGTTATACCCATACGGCAAATTCCCGCGCGGTTATTTTTTAAAACATAAGTAACCAGCGCAGGATCAGAATATGATTTTCCTCTGCCGTAAGCTCTGCGGAAATCACTGTTTTGCTTTAATATTGAAACATTCATACCTTGCAAAAAGATCAAATCCGTTCAACGGGTAAACCGTAATCAGTAAGTAAGCTGCTTTCTGCCCTTAGCTCTTCTGCGAGCGAGAACCTTGCGGCCGTTTCTGTCAGCCATTCTCTTACGGAAACCGTGCTCCATCTTTCTGTGGCGCTTCTTGGGCTGGTAAGTTCTTTTCATCTTTCTGACCTCCGTTTCAACAACATAAAATCGGGTTAATTCTGCAAATACGCAGAAACACCTACGTTAAAAGATTATATAACACAATCTGTCTGATGTCAACAACAATTTTACTTTAATTGATTATTTTACGCTTTTGCTTTACAACAAATGCTCCGTTATGCTATTATTGTACAGTAAATGATAAATGTAACACGGAGGTACGTTATGAATAAACCGCTTCTTATAGGATACCACACCGATGACCGGAGCTGCGAAAGATGCGCTGCAAGCTTTGAAATGCCCGCAAAGACGGGCGGCGGAGTTGACTTTCTCCTCTGCCACTACGACCCGTCGGGTCTGACCGTAGCCGAGGAATGCGAAAGAGTTAAAAAGACGGTTAAGGCCGTAAAAGACCTCGGAGCAGAGGTTATTATTAATTTTGAAAAGCAGAATTTTGTTCATATTGATGTTTCCGCCGACGGCTATGACTGGGCAAACAGAAACAACGGCACTCACCTGCTCCGTCTGCCCGATGAGTTCAGGGAGGCAATGGCTTCCGAGGGCAATCTTGCCGGTATTATGTATGACGAGCTTGAGCATGTTATCATAAACCGCAACCTTTCTCTCGCTCTTGATTCAAAGTTTGTTATTGATATGCCCGCGTTTCCCATAAGCGGCAGCGGCAATGTTCTCACGCAGGGACAGCTGCTTGACAGACAGCTGAAGGAATATGCAGAAGAGATAAAGACAAACGGGGTTAAAACTCTTTCGGGAGAGCATGTTTTTCCCGTACTGTTCCATAATTTTGCGAAGAACGGAATCATTCCGAATTTCAAGTCACAGAAGGAATCATACTCCAACATTCAGTTTGCCGTTGCGGCAGGCGCGGCGATGCAGTATAAGACTCCCCTGTTCAACTGCGTTGACATGTGGTACAGGCTCACCTTCCCGGGTCACACGGCGGACGAGCTTTATTCAAACCTCCGTTTCGCATATTTTACGGGCGTTGACAGGGTTTACGTTGAATCCTCAAAGGTATTTTTTGACGACGACAACAAAAAGGAATACAATGATATCGGCAGAGCCTTTGAGCGTTTCACAAAGGAATACAGAGGCAAAGAACGCGACTACAATGTTCAGGACTACAAGCCCGAAATCGGCATTATCAGATTTGAGGATACATTCTGGGGACAGGGTGTTTTCCCGTGGAGAAACATACTGTTCGGCAACCCGAAAATCAAGCCAGACAGCAAATCAAGAGAATGGATTAAGGTATTCAACATTATCACTCACGGAGAAACGGGCAACGGCGGCATAAGCTTCGGAAGAATCGCGCCCCACTCGCTGCTTCCACATCACTCGTTCGCTTCGATGAACGGCACGGCTGTGTTCGATGAAAATGCCGATATCGATGTACTTTCATCGCTTAAGCTCTGCTTCCTCTGCGGACAGATGATAAGTCCCGGAACAATGAATGCCGTTAAAAAGCTTGTGCATGAAAACGGGCTTACGGTTGTAACGCCGTCACGCTTCGCTCCGTTTGAATACAAAGAGAATGGCAAAGCTGATTTCACAGAGGTTAAGGACGGCGCAGGCACATGGATTGTCACGGATAAGCTGACATCTTCAAAGCTTAAGAAGAGACTTGCTCCGTTCCTCGGCAGAAAGGGCGAAATGACATACAGGTTCGGAGACAAGACCCTGCGGTTTAAAATTACCGATAAGGGCGATACATTCGAGGAAATCAGATAAAATATCCCGTACAGTTTTCAGCTGTACGGGAATTTTTCTTTTTTTATTTGTATTCATCCAGATAATATGAGCCGTCGAGATTGTAGATAATCTCGCCTTTAATCTTTGAGGATTTGCCGCACCGCTCAGCGAATTTTTTCTCGCTGTCTGCTTTTTCAAACGGTTTAAGGCGTTTACCGTCAAGCTCGCTGTAATCGGTATGGAAACCGCGGTACCGGTTTTCGTAATCAACCGAAGCTTTTTTATTCATTAATTCTCCGAAATCTATCGGTCAGATATTGCTTTCCCTTTCGGTTTTCAGTATCTCCGCTTTTCCGTCCGTAAATCTGACTTCGGCAATATAGCTGTCTTTGCTTCCGAAAAAGGTGCGCTCACATTCAATATAGACTTCTCCGTCAACCTCCGTAATGCTGAACGGACGGAACGCAAAATAAACGGTGTATACATCTTCCATATCATTATATGTAACCGAAAAAGTTTCCGTAAAAGCATGCAGCTCGTAATTCGGGTCGGTGATGAACGATTTATGGTTCGCAAGCTCATCGCGTTCAGCCATAAAGGCATCAAAAAACTGTCTGAACTGTTCATCGCTTAACTCAGCATCTGCGTCCGTACAGATGAGCGAATCGGTAAGACAGAAGCGGCCGTCAATGTAATCGAACATCAGCTTCTGCATGCCGTAGGAATCGGTATAACAGCTCAGTACGATTCTGTCCTCTCCGTCGTAGCTCAGCTCGCAGTACATCGGAGCATCCTCGATATATTTTCCTCCGCTGCGCACAAACTCAATCAGACTTTCCGCTGATTCTTTATCAAACGGCGTGAAATCACTTCCCGTGAAAAGGTTTATAATCTGCGGTGTACGCGTACACAAAAAGCTTTCGCTGTAAATGTTTTCCGTCTCAGACTCGGTAATGCAGTACGGATTGTTTTTTATATCAAATTCGCGGATAATATCCGAAAAGTCTGAATTTCCGTTTTTCTTGAAGTCATATACAGCTTCTATCATGCTTCTGTTCTGCGACGGCAGATTTTCCTCAACGCTTTGCACATATCTTTTGCCGAAGGCGCTCAGCTGAACGCCCTGCACGGTGCAGGAAATAAGGAAAACCGCCGCAAAAACGGAAAGGAAAATTCTCACTCCCCTGCCGATATGATAATCGTATTTTCTGTTTATAAACCTTCTGTTCTTGATTATTATCGCAACAGACACGGCGGCACACAAAAGAATAATTACGGGCAGAACAATTTTCACGGCGTTAAACAGTGACAGCGGCACACCGTTATCGGCAAGAAGAATATATAAATAATCTCCGCCGTAATCATCGCTGTAACCGAGAAAAACATACCGACCGATATCCCTGCCCGAGGTCAGAAGCAGAGCGCAGCAGTTTTCCGAATGAAGAGTATATGCGCTGACGGCAGAAGAAATCAGCAGGGGTATGATTCTCTGCTTTTTGAAGGCGTAAATCATCTCCGCAAGCATGAATAATACAAGCGGACACTCCAGCAAATAGCAAAGTTCAAAACGTAGAGGCGGCTCAAAGCTTCCCTGCAGAAAAGCGAGAAAATATCCGAGCAGGGGCAGAATGAGCATGAGTGCGGAAATGCGTCTGCTCTTTTTATCCGTTCCGCTGTGCAGAGCGGAAAGCTCCTCGCCTGCGGTATCAGGGTCGCCCATATCCTCCTCGGCACGGATTGCCGCAGTTTCCGGGTCGTAGCCGATTTCTTCGTACCATTTCTCTTTTTCGGTGATGTGGTCGGTAAGCTCGGCTTCGATTATTTGTTTATGCTTCTTTCCGCTTATGTGAGAAAGAAGCTTTTTGATATAAGTTGTTTCGTTCATGGTAAATATCCTTTTATTCATCGGGCTGTAATCCGTAAATCTCGTCCCAGCCCTCACTGCTGTAAGCTGAAACGGAATCATATTTCTCCGTAACAGGCTTATCGGTTCTGATACCGTCAAGCTCATATGTATAGTTCGGCTCAACATCCGGATAATCAGGCGTTGAAAACAGGCTTCTGTCATATCCGCCATGCTTGTACCAGTTTATAAATGACCTGAAATCCAACCTGTAAAAATCGTAATAATCATCGTTTTCGGATACATCGGCATAATGATTCTCGTTTCCGTACGGTGTTTCAATATTGCCCTGCAGATTTTTTATTACAGCTTTTCCGTCTTCAAATTTCACTTTGACACAGATATTGCCGCTGACTTCTTCCGCTATGCGCCGTTCGTCCTTATAATCAACAAGAAAGAAATACATTATTTCCTGCATTATCTCATAAGTGTCATTTACTCCGTCATAGTTTACACCGAAGGTTACCGTCTGAATGTGCGGTTCGGCATCGGGCACTTTATTTTTAACTGTGCTTTTTTCGGCAGGAAAACACTCTGCCAGCGCCTTTGCGTACTGAACATACTGTTCGTCTGTAAGCGAAACCTCGGTCTTCGTTTTCACTGTACTGTCGGAAAGTCTGTACTCCCCGTCCGAATATGAGAATAACAGCGACTGTTCGCCGAGACTTTCATCATAATAGTTCAGCTTTATTATGTCTTTTGCTCTGTCGAACCTTAACTCATACGGCTTCGGCGCTTCTCTTACAGTGCCGCCATTACGGGCAAAATCCGCAATTCTCTTTATCTGGTCTTCGGGCAGAGAATAGTTATTTCTCATTGTTTCTTTTCTTTCAATATATTCCATATTAGTTTCAGCTTTTTCGGGTATGCCGTCACTGTCTGAATCCGCATATTTCAAATGGCAGAACCTGTCGGGATAATATCTGTTGTCCTCGGGATAACTGTTCTCCGAATCCTCCGAATAAAAAGTATAAATGAAATCCATATCGGAAAAATCAAGCTCGCCCGTCTTTTTATAGCTGTTTATTTTGTCAAGTACCGTTTCGTTAAGCTCATTGAGACTTTCCTGTGCGGCGGTATAATAGTTTTCGGAATAATAATGAGCCTGATACCCTAGCACTCCGATAACGGCACAGTCAAAAATCATGTAACCAATCAGTGCGGCTTTAACAGCTTTGCCGATATAATAATCATGCCGTCTGTTTTTCAGATTGTTGGTTTTAACCGAAATTATAAACGCCGCAATAAAAAGAGCAAAAAGCAGAACGGCGGCAATTATTCCGGCAGCTTCTGACGCACATTCCATATCTCCGAACAGCGGGCACGGTATATCACCGAGATAACGGTATAAACCTGCATATTCCCTGAACTCATTCTCACCTATATAGATATTGCCTGCGATAAAATTGAAAAATATATTCATAATTTCCCCTGCCGTTACAATCAGAGGTACAGGCATATTTAAAAGAATAAGGATTGAGTGTGAATCCTCAAAGCAGCAAACTGCAAACAAAACCGACAGCAGGTTTGGGATCAGTACTGACATAGTTGATTCTGTGAAAAATCCCACAAACATCAAAAAAAGAATAAAAAACGGTGAAACAACGAGAAGTATTGATTTTAAAGACTGCCGCAGACTGTCTTCCTTTTTTTCTATAAGCCGCATCTGCTCGCCGACGGAATCAGGGTCGCCCATATCCTCCTCGGCGCGGATTGCCGCGGTTTCCGGGTCGTAGCCGATTTCTTCGTACCATTTCTCTTTTTCGGTGATGTGGTCGGTAAGCTCGGCTTCGATTATTTGTTTATGATTCTTTCCGTTTATGTGGGAAAGGAGTTTTTTTATGTAAGTTGTTTCGTTCATGATAAATATCCTTGTAAAAATCGATAGCTTTCGAGGTGTTTAAGTCGTATTCGCATAGTCTTGCCCTACACAGTTCTGTTTTATATTCATTCCGACAAATTACAATTTGTCGATGAGATTGGATGGAGCAAGCGCCCCTTGTCTAAAGGGGAGAGGGCCAACGATAGTTGGCGAGGGGATTCTATAAAAAGTCTGATGAAAACTGAGAAAGAATCCCTCCACCGCCATTCGGCGGTC
>JAZUDP010000179.1:0-28504 GCA_045639705.1 Acutalibacteraceae bacterium | reverse complement strand
CTGTGAATGTGAATTCTGCGTATGCGTCAAACTGGCTCTTGCCGTTTGCGTCCTTGGATACTGTACCCTGAACAACTGTTGCTGTGCCGTTGCTGAACTTTGTGCAGTCATTGTAGGAGCTGTCGTAGCCGTAAGGTACATATCCCTCACCTACATCGCCTCTGTCCTGTCTGTCATCAATATCAGTATTGGCTGTAAGGGTTGATGTCTTTGTGCCGTTATCTGTAATCTGTGACCATGCGCCTGTATACTTGATGTAAAGTCCGCCGTTCGCGTTATCCTCGCCGCCGAAGTCGTCCTCATAGTAGACTGTTGTTGCGGGAATGAATGTTACTGTTGAATAAAGTCTGTCTGTGGAAGCGGTGCCTTCAACATCGTCAACATAGAAGTAAACGCGGTCAATCGTACTCATGTACTGGAACGGGCTGTAAACGATTGTGTCTTCGGAAGAATCCTTCATTACGAGTTCGTCGCGGTATGAAGGAATTTCTCTTGTACCGGTTGCGGTACGGTATCCGTCATATTCAACCTTAACAGTACGGCTTGCCGTACCTGTTGCAGCACTCTTTGTGATGTAAACATTAATCTGAAGCGGGTCACCGTTTTCGTCATAAGCACCGGCTACTGTATGCTTAAAGCTGCCTGATGCGTCATGAATAAGCTCAAGGACATTAGTATTCATTCCCTGTGAATCGTCAATAACATAAACATAACGATAGCTGCTGTCCGAGCTTACATAGTTGTGATATGCGTAAATCTTGCTTCCGTCGGGAAGTGTGCAAAGAAGGTCAGGATTAGACTGATCTTTTGTTCCGATCTGTTTGCTTGCAACACCTGTAGCCTTGCTGCCTGTAAGCTCTGTGTACGAATATTCCTCTGTTGTGGTTGTGTCAACTCTGTTTAATGTGTATCCGCTGACAATATAAACCTTACCGTCAGCATGGTAGAAGCAATATCCGCCGTCTGTAACGTAAGCTTCATCGCCAAGTGATGACGCAACTGTGGAGCCTGTATTGCTGTTTGCGGGATACTTAACAACAGAAGCGTTTGAAACAAGGTATCTTGCCTGCGCTTTTACGCTTGCGGCAGATGTTGTTTCTGTTGAAGTGTAGAAGTAGGCTGCATCGCTGTCAGCTACAGTTGCAACAATCTTGCCTGCCGGAAGAGAAACTGTATTACCTCTCATAAGTCTTGCAACACCGTTGTCAAGCTTAACTGTATCTGAAATGCTGAGTCCGCTTCTGGGAGCCTCGGCTGTAATACCTGTAAGTCTGAAGCCGTATGCGCTGTTGGGCTCAAGAGGATATGATGTGATGGGCTTGCCGTAGTCAAGAACAACTACATCGGGAAGAATCTCAACCTTATAAATTGCAAACGCAACTTTGATATTGCTGTAATCGCCGAGTCCGGTAACAGTACCGTCATTTGCTATGCTTGCTGTTGTGGGATAGAATACCTGAGTTGTCTTATCACCGTCATCAACAACGCTTGCAGAATTAAGGTCGCTGCCCGTGCCCATAAACTTTTCGGAATATGATGTCTCGGGGTTATAGATGAAATAACCTGCGGGAAGAATTGCTTCAAGCTCGTCAAGGTCAATAACGGTTGTTGTGTTGATGTAAGCTTCAACCTCAACAAGGTCGCTCATGACTGTTCTGTCTGCAAAGGATACGTTCTCACCGTATTCGTTAACAGGATTACCGTCTGCATCAACAAGGTAAAGCTCATAAGAAAGCTTGCCGCGCTTGATTGAGTTGGTGATTACGGTATCATAGTCTTTCGTTGAGATATAGGTATCGTATTCAGCCATGCTTGTTTCCTGAATGGTGTATACGAAGCTGTCGTTGTACGGAAGTCCGTCAACAAGAACATGCCATACATCGTTGCCGTTTTCGTCAACATATGTTTCGCAGTCGTCAGCGTAAATATCTCTTGCATCGCCGTAAGCTACGCCGTCTCTGTATACCTGAACGGTAATGTGGTCGGGACGCTGACCCGTAACATCGTTCGCGTCATCCCATACCTTTGTGAGGTCAAGCTGAGTGAACTTCAGTTCGATAATACCGTTGTTGCCGAGAACAATAGTTGTCTTGCCGTCGCTGTCTACTGTACGGTCATAGGATTCTTCGAGCGTATCTGTAACATTATCGGTCTTGTCTGTAGATGTGTCAAGATTGCTCTTAAGAACCGAATGAGTTGTGCCGTCGCTGTCTTCTGTAATATCATAGTAATAAGTATTTCCGATTGCGGGAACATATTCTGCCGTTGCAGGCTCGGAAGTACTGTTTGTGTAAAATGTGCCGGTAGTCTTTTTGCTCTCGGCGGTAAGACCTACCTTGTAAACAAGTCTGATAGGATCTACATCTTCATACTCATCGGTGTTCTTATTATGAACAATCATCGGAACAAGCTCTGAGGGAATACCCCACTTAACGGTCTGCTTGCCGTCTGCATCGGTAATAACCTTAACATCAAGAGCTGAAAGTGAATAAATCTTTTCCGTACTTGCTTCTGTTACATTCTGATTGAAACTGTATACTGTAATCTTGGAGCCGTTCTCGCCGCTACCGGTTGAAGAACTTGCTGCCGTATAGCTAACTCCGCCGTAAACTACAACAGGAGCAGCGCTTATCTGCATTCCGTCACCGATAACATCAGTGAATACCATTGAACCCGTTACTTCATCAGGAGACTTAACTGTCGTAACTTCTGTTGCGAGAGGTCTGTCAACGTCAACAATGGATGTAACAACCCTCCTGAATGCTTCTGTGAGTTCTGCGTTTGACATATCGCCTGTCATTGACCAGTCTGCATAGTCAACATAATCAAGGTCGGAATATTTTGCAGAAATTTTCTTTGCAAGGTCGCTGGGAATACCAACACCTGACTCGGTATCTTCGCCTACATTTGTTGTTTTCTTTGCAGCTGCTGCAATATTTTCATTTGTAGGATTAAGAATTGTCTGACCGAAAATGTAGTCAACGCCGGGTCCGATTGTATACATCAGAGCGCTTCTGCTGTCGCTCTCTATATACATATCGCTTACATTTGCCTTAACCTTCATTGCGGTTTCAATGAGGTAAAGACCGAGTGTTGAAAGGCCGTCTGAAGTCTGGGGGCTGGTTGAAAGGCCGTAACCTGTTGTTGTACCCTCTTTGAAATATGTTGTCGGATTCTGAGTATTTGAGTTACCGATTGTGGGGATACCGTCGGAAATAAGAACAAGAGCAGGAGCCCTGTTTTCCTTATTCTCAATTTCACGGAACATATCCTCGGCAGCCTGAAGACCGCCCTGAGTGTATGTACCGACATTACCTACAAAGGTGTAGCAGGAGGGTCTTACAACCTCACCGCTGGAATTGATAAGGTAATTGGTTGCCATCATATAATCATTCTTCTGTAATGAATAACTGAAGGTACCGGTCTGCTTCGAATAGGTATTTGTTGTATAGGTAACTGAACTTGATGAAGTTATTGTTATTTTAATGTTATCATCTGTATATGTCTTTGTATAATAGTTCGATGCAGGATTAACCTGCATACGGCAAAGCGGAAGGTCATGACCTGTTTTGTAAAGATAAATAGTGCTGTCATATGTTGCCGCTGAATAAGTAACACCGTTTACAGTTGCAATAGTTGTAAGTGATGACGGCTTATAGTATCTGTAAGAACCGTTGCTGTTATAACCTCCGGGAGGATAGCTTGCCTCTCTTATACTACTTACGGTTTTTGAAGATGAAGTTGTCATAACATCCAGGGTCGTATTGCCGCTGCTTGATGTTCTTGTGGCAACCATTTTTCCGCCCCATGTGATGTAGTCTGTCTGTCCTGCGGGAAGAGTGTACTTGTCAAGAGGAAGATATACGCCCTCATAAACATCATTACCGTATGTAATGATACCGATTCTTGTTTCGGGGTCTGCATCGTAAAGCTCCTTGATTGCAGTGTTAAGAGCTGTTGCCGTAGCTTCACCACGCGTAACCTCCGTTGCCGAACCGTCACCGGGAACATTGAAAACTCTCATGGAACCTGATGCGTCGATAACAAATACAACATCAGGATGTATTCTTTTGGTGTCTACTATTTCCTCAGTTTCGACAAGTTCATAAGACTGACCGAGGGCTGAAAGTGCAACTGAAAATTCGTCTTCGCCATATGAAGAAAATGCGTTGAACTCATCGCTGCCGTACTGAACGGTTTTGTCGGTTGCAATCTTTCCGTCATCACTTTCGGAATGAGTAAACCAATCCTCGATATCGGATGTTGAAGGGTCATTTTTTGTATCAACAATTGCGTCGTTTTCCTGAACCTTTACAGTAATACTACCGATAACTGTGCCGCAGGCGCAAACATCGGCGGTATAAACACCCGTCTTGGTTGTATCAACAGCCTTTTTCCACACAAGAGTGATGTCACTGTCAGCGAGTGTAAGATTATCACACTCAGAATCGGGAGTAGAGAGCTTTTCCTTATAAAGAGCTGTAACAGAATCCTTTATGGAGTCTTCGCTGAAGGTGTCGCCTTTATCTACATAGAAAAGAGTTGAACCTGTATACTTATAGTATCCGCCTTCGCCGCCTTCAACCTTTTTATATACGGTAATCTTTTCATACGGGGTAATTGTGCTTACTCCGTTATAAGTAGAAATCTGGAATTCATTTCCGCTTGAACTCCAGCGAAGATACTCAGTACCGTTTGCGGTAACAGTAAGTCTGCTGCTGCTGAAGGTCCAGTCTTTTCCCGATGAAGCCAGTGCAAGATTATTGCTGCTGTCAGCGGTCATGTATAATCCGGATGCCGCATTGTACAGTTTCTTATCGGAAAATGTTATCTCGCTTGTTGAATAAGCGGTGCCGGTCTCGTCAACAAGATACGCGCCCAAAGCGGTATATTTTGTGTCCGAACCGTTGTTTGAGGTGTAATAAGTTGTTGTACCTGCGCTTATGGGTGAAACTGTCTTGGGAACAATCTTTGAATTGCTTATTTCAACAAGTCTTGTTGCATCGCCTACGCCTATAAGATAGGTTTCACCTGAGGTCATTGTTGAACCCTGTACATAAATTGATACAGGCTCATATTTTACGCCATTAACATATATCCAGTCTCCTGCATCAACAGGCTCCTCGGGTTCAGCGGATTTAGCGGTAACCGTAACTGTAATTGTATCAAGAACTGTTGAACCGATTTTAACTGTTGCAGTATATGTGCCGGGAACATTTGTGTCAAGTGTCTTGTTCCATGTAAGTGTTATGTTGTCCTGACCTACACTAAGAGTTGTATAGGTAGTTGCTGACGAGCTTGTTTTATACTGTACCTCGACATTGCTTTCAATTTCTGAGGCAGTAAGGGATGAGCCCTGCTCAACATTATATGTTGTGGGGCCTGACTGTCTGTAATATCCGCCTGCAGTTGCTTCCTCAACATATACCTTCTGTGCAAATTCGTAAGAGGTAATTGTTGAAGACGACGATGTGCTGAGCGCAATATTGCTGCCGCTTGCGGTCATATAATAATTGCCGTTAGAAATCTTGTTTGTGGCAAAAGTCCACGCTGTTTCTGTGGTTGACGCAGTAAGTGAAGAACCGCTTCTGCCGATGTACTTTTTAGTTGTTTCATTATAAAGTCCACCGTTGCCTGTTCTTGTTAAAGCGCAAGCATCAATTTCTTCGTCACCGACGATATACTCCGTCCATGCCCACCATGTGTCTGTACCGGTTTCAGCGGTATAAAGATTTGTGCTTGTTCCGCTTGTACCGATTGTGACAGCCTTTGAAGCGGCATTGCCGTCAAGAATTTTACCTGAGCCGCCGATCAGACCGGAAGTCCAGAGCTGTTCAGACTTAACATAGAGATTATGCTCTACGCGTTTGGTTGAACCCGCAATATAAGTCCAGCCGTCTGCCGCCATGGCAATGAACGACATCCCCGCGCCGAAACAGCTCAGGGTCATGATGACTGCCAGTATTACCGACAGTACTCTTTTTGTGGTTTTTCTTGCATTGTTCATTTCACATCATCCTTTCGATATTTTACAGAATATATTGCATTATGAATGTTTTCTGAAATATTTCAAAAATCTCGGATAAGAACCCCGGATTTTGTTTACACGGTTTCGTCAGCTTCTTTAATCCATTTCAAAAAAGTACTGTGCGAAATATTCAGCTTTTCTCCGCACTCCCTTGATGAAAGCTCGCCCTTTTTATATCTGAAATACAACGGATAAAAATCTGACGGAATTTCCTTCTTATGACGGCCGAAACGCACACCGCGTTCAAGGGCGTCCTGTATTCCCTTTGCCTGCTTATGCTTTGACGAAGCACGTTCCGTTTGGGAAACATATACATAAGATTGAAAAATCATATCGGAAAGATATTCCTTCAAACTGTCCTCATGTGTTTTTAAAGACCCATATTTATTTACAGCTAACCCAGGAAAAAAAAGCACAAGGCTTTCCAAAATAGAATCAATATTGCTGTCTACCCAGTTATTTATCGGAGACCCGTCTTCGGAATCCATGCAGAATTTCTTGTCAACCAGCTTCTCTGTATTGTCAAAACAAATCCAGCAGCACCTTTTATGGCTTATTAATGTACCATTGCAGAACATTTTAGGATAAAAACTACATTTAAAGCCGAACCCTTTAAACATATAATCGCTTTTTCCGTCCCTTATGTTTTTCAGAATCGGAAGCAGCCGTTCTTTATCATCCGCGTTTACAATGTTATTCAGCAGAAAGTATACACCGGTGTCGGTTGAACATCCGTTGTCCAATTCTTCAAACTCCACATCTGTGTCGTTCTTCTCAAAAGAAACAGTTTGGTCGTCAAAATCAAGTTTGATAACCACATCAAACAGCAAATCAAGATTCATAAGATTACTGTCACATCTGCACACTGACAATACTTCCATTCACCCTTTTCCAAAACCGCGTAAAATGCTTTTGCTATCACATAATATCGATTATGTTGCATCATTAAGAATTCTTAACATACAAATCCTATTTTCTATATTTTACTACAGATGATAAATATTTACAATAGTTAAATACCAACAAATAACCAATGATTTATCGACGAATTTTAGCTCTTTTGTAAATTACCAAGCAAAAGAGTTTATTCGTCGTATTCTTTTTTTGTTTATCAAGCAAGAAATTCAGACACTCTTCTATTTATGTTATTACATAATCGATATTATGTTTCCGGCTGCCGCAGGGCAGCTTTTTTTTTTCCGACCCCTTTTTTTCTATAAAATAAGATGCATTTTTTCCAGGTTTTTCCTGTGTTCCACACCGGTTGTGATAATGTATATTCTTGTCGTATTAATGCTGCTGTGTCCGAGAACATCGGCAAGCTGTGCAATATCCTTGTCCATTTCATAGAATAGTCTTGCAAACAAATGTCTTAGATTGTGCGGATAAACTTTTGTCGGGTTCACCTTCGCCATCATGCAAAGACTTTTCATCTCTTTCCATATATTCGTTCTGCTCATAGGCTTTCCCCCGGCAGTTATAAAAATTGCGCCGTTTCGGATTTTTCGCTCCCTTGCATACTTTAAAAGACGCTTCTGAAGCTTTTTTACAATCATTACCGTTCTGATTTTGCCCTTGCAGTTTACCCTTGCCTGCCCGCTTTTTACAGATTCAACAGTAATATAAGCAAGCTCGCTGACTCTTATACCTGTTGCACATATTGTCTGCATAAGCATACTCAATCTTTCATTTCCGAACTCTCTGGCTGTACGAACCAATCTGATATACTCATCTTTGGACAGCTCCTTTTCCTCGGGGCAAAAGGAATCCTGCTGCAGTTTAAGATTTTTTACCCTGCAGTCATACCACTGTAAATAATGAAACAGGCTGTTAATCGATGCCAGCATGGAATTTATGCTGCGGACAGCATAGCCCTTTTCAATAAGATTCTGCTTGAAGGAGATTGCCAGCTCCTTAGTAACCTCATTTTCTTCGGCATATTCTGAAAAAAGCCGTATATCTCTTATATACTTGTCAATCGTCGCCGTACTCTTTTCTTCAGTCAACAGAAAACGCCTGAAATCATCAAGAATTGTATTTGTGATTATTCTTTGCATAATACATCACTCCTTTCGTACAATTATACTCGTTTCTTCTCACTTGTAAAATTATTTTTCTAAATTTATAATTAATGCTTTGTAAAAGTTCAGTCATCAGTTATAAATCTGAAATCCCCTGTCGGTGATAGAACCGACCATATCGTACTTACAGAATAACAAAACCATTCCCGAAAATGTAAATTCACACGAATAGCATATATAACCAAACAGCATGAATACAGCCGTCTGATATGACTTTTAACAGGTCATTATCAGGCGGCTTTTTTGCGTTTATATGGAGTTTTATTTCGGTATTTTCCAGTGATTTTTCAGCAAAATTCCGGTTAGCTTTCCCAACCCCTCACAGCGTGCATTTTCAGCCGTTTTTCTTAATGAATTTGCTTATATAAATGAAAGATAATTCCTCGGCAATATAAAAACCATGGCTGAAATTATCTTTGCTATATTAATTCCAACATTAAAAAACAACAAAGCCACTACCTGCTTAAATTAAAGACAATCAACGAAAAACTCCCGATATACCTCTACGACATATCGGGAGTTTTTCAAATAATACCAAAATGTTTAAAAGCTGACATAATAGCCATTTCTTTTTCTTCAGTACACTGCGGTTGTTTTGCGTCGGGTGATTTAGGCTTGTTGTAATTTTCACGCTCGATAATACCGTATTTTTGCTTCACTTGAACAATATTCAAAGTTGAAACCTTCAGCCCTGTATTCTCCAGAACATAATCCTTTATCTGTGAATATGTTGCTGTTCCACGCTTATCCTGCACCAATTCCTCCACATCTACGTCAATGTCGATATGTATAGCAGGGTTTCTCAGAACTAACTGAACAACCGTCTCCACATGTGCTGTGTGGGGGAACATATCAACGGGCTGGATTTTGCGGACCTTATAGCCGTTTTGGGTAAGGTACTGCAAATCGCGCGCCTGCGTTTCGGGGTTGCAGGAAATATAGACGATTTTTTCAGGCGACAGTGTGACAACGGATTTAAGAAACGGGATATCACTGCCCGCACGCGGCGGGTCCATGAACACAACATCCGCTTTCTCGCCGTCTTCCGCCATCTCTGTCATGAATTTGCCTGCGTCGTCGCAGTAAAAACGGATATTTTCAATACCGTTGCGCTGAGCGTTTATTTTCGCGTCCTGAACCGCATCCTTATTCAGCTCAACGCCGACAACGCTGCCCGCGCTTTTTGCGGCGATGATTCCTATTGTGCCGATACCGCAGTATGCGTCGATTACCGTTTCTGTACCTTTCAGGTCGGCAAACTCGACAGCCTTGCCGTACAGCACCTCGGTCTGAACAGGATTAATCTGATAAAATGACTTTGCGGAAATTCTGAATGTACAGCCGCACAGCACATCCTCAATATATCCCTTGCCGTACAGCACCTTTTCCGCATTGCCGAGTACCATGCTCGTCCTGTCGCGGTTGATATTCTGAATAACCGTGGTTATTTCAGGAAACCTATCAAGCAAAGCTTTTATAAACGCATTTTTGCCCGGAAACATCGGCGTACCCGTCACAAGCACAACCATGATTTCATTTGTCGTAAATCCGCGCTTGACAAGAACATGTCTGAGGAATCCCGTTCCGCTGTCCTCGTTATAGGGAACCATGCGGAATTCCGGCATCATCGAACGAATGGCAACAATGATTTCATCGGCTTTTTTATCTTCAAGTCTGCACTTGTCCACACACACAATGCGGTGCGATTTTGACTGATAAACGCCCGAAATAATCCTGCCGCCGCGGGTCATGCCGAATGCAGCCTGCACCTTGTTCCTGTAATTATAGGGGCAGACCATTCCGATAATTTCACTGACATGATGATATTTACCGAGCAGCTTAATAACCTTTGCCTGCTTGAAGCTGAGCTGTTCGGGATATGTCATATTCTGAAGCTGACAGCCGCCGCACTTTTTTGCGACGGAGCAGAATTCCGATTTTATTTTTTCTGATTTTGCGTTCATATAGTCCTCTTCTGAAATAAAATGTTTATTGTTGATAGTTTAATTATGTTATGATATAATAAAATCAAATTGCAGGTGGTTTTATGAAAAAAGAAAGAACTGAATATATCGACATTGCCAAAGGCATCGGCATGCTTGCGGTTATTTTCGGTCACATCATGCTTTCGGGCAGCGGATTTATCTTAGCCTACGCCTTTGATATGCCGCTTTTTGTTTTCCTTTCGGGACTGGTTTTTAATAAGGAAAAATATCCGAAGCTTCAGGGCTTTGTAAAAAGCCGTGCTGAATCCCTTTTGCTGCCATATGTCATTTTTTCTGTTGTAACATGGGGCTTATGGGCTGCATTAAGCTATGTGACTCACAAGGATGTCATCAGCTATTTCAATCCGCTTCTGCAGACGGTAATCGCTCAGGGGTCGGGACAGTATTTTGTGCATAACTATCCGCTTTGGTTCCCGACATTCCTGTTTCTTCTTGAAATTATATATTTCTTTATCTGCAAAGCACCGAAGATAATTAATATAATTATTTGTACTCTTCTGGCAGTTGTCGGCTACTTTATGATTCAGCCAAATAACTTTTTTGATTTCACGCTGCTTCCCTGGAGCGTTGAAGCCGTGTTCAGAGCAATTATTTTTTACGCTCTCGGCAATCTGTTCGCTTCCGAATACGGAATAAAAAAGATTTCGGATTTTACAGGCGAAAGAAGGATTCTTTCTGTTATTCTCTGGGCGGTAAGCACCGCTTTGTTCGTAATCGGTGCAATTTACAACGGAGCAATATCCATCGGCTCAAATGTTTACGGCAAAAGCAATATCCTGTTCTATATCGTTTCCGTTCTGGGAATTATTTCGGCGGTCCTCTGTTCGGGACTTCTTGAAAATATTAATAAAAAGCACAGCTTTAAGACCTTATCCTTCATAAAGTGGATTGGCCGCAACAGCTTTTTCTTTATGGCAATTCACAAGCCTGTCAGCGGAATTGTAAATCTTGTTCTTGTATTTGCGGAAAGCAGATTCGGCCTGCATTTTCTGAGCAATCTTTCATACCGCTATACGCCGAGTATTATTTCATGGATACTGTCAATAATCGGAACTTCAGTTGCTGTTCTTGTACTTAACTTCCTGCTTGATAAAATAAAAAAAGCAAAGACGCAAAACGCCTGATTTTATTTACGCTCCGCAGTTTTTGAGCTGCGGAGCTGATTTTTTATTCCTTCGGCTTTTTCATTGTAAGGGAAATTCTGCCCTTTTTGGTGTCAACACCGAGTACCCATACGGTTACAATCTGACCGACCTTAAGAATTTCGGACGGATGCTTTATATATTTATCGGTTATCTGCGAGATGTGAACAAGTCCGTCCTGATGAACGCCGATATCCACAAACGCGCCGAAGTCGATTACGTTTCTTACCGTACCCTGAAGCTCCATGCCTGCCTTAAGGTCATTCATGTCCATAACATCAGTGCGGAGCATAGGCGGCGGAAGCTCGTCACGCGGGTCACGTCCGGGCTGTTTGAGTTCCTTGATTATATCCGTCATTGTCGGAACGCCGACTCCGATTTTTCCGGCAACCTTTTCCGCGCCGAGTGCGGCAACCTTTTCGCTGAGGTCAAGTCCGCCCTTGGCGTCCTTTACCGTGTATCCGCAAAGCTCAAGCAGAGCCTTCGCGGCATCGTAGCTTTCGGGATGAACGCCTGTGTTGTCAAGAACATTCTTGCTTTCGGCAATCCGCATGAAGCCTGCGCACTGCTCAAACGCCTTGTCACCGAGCTTCGGAACCTTCTTTATCTGAGCGCGGCTTGTGAACGCGCCGTTCTCCTCGCGGTAGGCAACAATATTTTTTGCAACCGTTGAGTTGATGCCCGAAACACGGGTGAGCAGCGAGGGCGAAGCTGTGTTTACATCAACGCCGACATTGTTAACCGCATCCTCGACGACTCCGTTCAGCGCACTGTCAAGCTCCTTCTTCGGCATATCGTGCTGATACTGACCTACGCCGATTGCCTTGGGGTCAATTTTAACAAGCTCGGCAAGAGGGTCCTGCAGGCGTCTTGCGATGGAAACCGCGCTTCTGAGCGAAACATCAAACTGCGGGAATTCCTCGGCGGCAAGCTTTGAAGCGGAATAAACCGAAGCGCCCGCCTCGCTTACAACCATGTAAGCCGCATCCGAGTCGATTTCCTTAAGCAGATTTGCGGTGAAAATCTCCGTTTCCTTTGAGGCTGTACCGTTGCCGATGGCGATAATCTGAACGCCCCAGTGCCTGATAAGCTTCTTGATAAGCTCCTTTGCCTGCTCCTGCTGAGCGGCGGAATGAGTGATATACGCAACGCCTGTATCAAGCACACGGCCTGTCGCGTCAACAACCGCAACCTTGCAGCCTGTTCTGTAGCCCGGGTCAAGGCCGAGAGCGACTTTTCCCTTTACGGGCGGCTGAAGAAGCAGCTCTTTAAGGTTGGATGAAAATACTTTTATAGCGTCAGCGGCAGCTTTTTCGGTAAGCATGGAACGGATTTCACGCTCGATTGACGGATAAATAAGTCTGTCATAAGCGTCCGCGCCTGCCTCACGGACAGTCTCCGTGCAGAGTGAGCCGCTGTCCGAAAGCGTTGCCGCGCCGATAACATTTGAGGCTTTAACGTTGTCAAGAGTAACGCTGACCTTGAGGAAGCCTTCACGCTCGCCGCGGTCAATTGCAAGCACGCGGTGACCTGCAATAAGTTTGACAGGCTGTGAGAATTCGTAATACTGCTCGTAAACGCTTTCCTTGTCTTTATCTGCTGCCTTTACATTGACCTCTCCGAGAACCGTAAACAGGTTGCGGAGTCTGCGGCGGATGTCAGCGTCGTCGGAAATATCCTCCGCGATGATATCCATTGCTCCCTGCAAAGCCTCCTCTGCAGTCGCAACGCCTTTTTCCTCATCGATATAATCAGCCGCAAGCTCGATTGCCGGCGGACTGTCCTTAAGCTGGGCATAAATTGCCGTCGCAAGAGGTTCAAGTCCCTTTTCACGCGCAACTGACGCACGGGTCTTCCTCTTCGGTCGGAACGGGCGGTAAATATCGTCAATTTCCGTAACGGTTGCCGCCTTATCAAGAGCCGCACTGATTTCATCGGTCAGCTTTTCCTGAGCCTCAATAAGCGAGCGGACCTCCTCGCGGCGTTTGTCAAGATTGCGAAGGTATTCCAGCCTTTCTGAAATTTCTCTCAGCGTCTGGTCGTCAAGCGTACCGTGAGCTTCCTTTCTGTATCGCGCAATAAAAGGAATTGTGTTGCCGTCGTCAATAAGGCTGACAACGTTTTCTATCTGCCATTTCTGAAGCTTGAATTCATCTGTAAGTGTAAGAATAATATCCATAATTTACCTCGTCTTTAACTGTCTGATATCCGCTCCGTCGAACTGTAAAATAACATAATTACTGAGTATTCTTGAAGCGATTCTGTCGCTGTATGTATCCTTAAGCTTTTCGGGCGTAAGGTTTGTGCTTATAATTGTGGGCTTTCCCTCAAGGTCGCGGCAGTTGACAATATTGTAAAGAGCGGAAACAGTAAACTGGGTGCTGAACTCCGCGCCTAAATCGTCAATAATAAGCAGGTCGCAGTCGAGAATTGACTGCTCCGTGTTGCTGTCCTCTGCCCTGCCGAATTTTTCACGCTCAAGCTGATTGAAAAGCTTCTGCGCCGAGGTGTAAATAACGCCGCATTCCGCTTCAACAGCCTTGCCTGCTATCGCAAGTGAAAGATGAGTTTTGCCGAGTCCCGTCATGCCGTAAAGCAGCAGGCTCGGCGAGCTTTTGCCGAAATCGGCGGCGTAAGCCCTGCAGTAGCTGAGAACGCTTTCCATTCTCTTTCTCGGGCTGATGCCCGCGCCCTCGGGGTAATAATCAAGCCTGAAATTGTCAAAGCTGCATTTGTTTACGGGAAGCTTTGAGCTGAGCTTTTCATATTCGATTGAACGAAGCAGATTCTTATAGCACTCGCAGACAAGTCCGTTCACAGAGCCTTTATCCTCGCACGCCCTGCAGGTGTACGGCACATCAAGCCAGTCCTCGGGAAAACCGTTCGCCTTTAACAGCTCTTTTCTTCTGTTCTGCGCGTCAAGATTGATCCGGGCAAGATTCATTATATATTTCTCACCGTCGGCGCCCATGCCCACAGCCTTGATTGTGTCAAGGCCCGCACGCGCCATCAGCTCCTCCTGCTCAAGAATTTCGGGGCAGACCTTTACCGCAGCGTCATGGTTCGCCTCGCGCTTCATAAGCGCTTCCGAACGCCTCCGCTTCATTTCGCTGTCAGCTTTTATATATGTTTCTCTGCTGTATGCCACATCTTACTCCCCTTTCCTGTACACAGGCAGCATATCTGCTCTGCGGTTGAACTCTTCCATATCGTACGACGCTGTTTCAGTAGACTTTGACTTTGTATTCTTAGTATTTGATTTGCGGTATTCCTCTTTGTCACGCTCGATATCCTCAGGTGTTTTTATTCCCTTTGCGTGCCAGTTTGAAAGTATCTTATTCATGTAAGCAAAACTTATTTTTCCCGAATGGTCAAGCATTTCCTCATAAGCCGCGTAAATCATTTCAACGTTGAACTTCATTTCGACGGTCCATGTATAAAGATAAGCCGACTGTGAAGAAGTGGGACGCGGATTCTGTATGCCTGCCATTGCCGCAAATTCTTTCCACGCACCTGTGCAGGTGTTGAGAATCTTAATCTGCTCGTCCGCCTTTTCGATTGTATCGATTTCCTTTTCGCCCCAGTCCTTTCCGACTTTGGAGATATAGGAAAACCCGCTTTTGCCGACGGAAACGCAGTAATTTACAAGCATGTAGATTACCTCCACGGGCAGACCGTACTGGTCATGAATCATCAGCAGTATGCACTCGCCGTCATAGCCGATTGTCTTGCCTAAAATCTGCTGAATATCCGTGAACATGTTCGCGATTTCGGGCGATTCCTTACAGCGTCTGACAACCTGCTCATAGGTCGGCTTTACAACCGCAAGCTCGGGAAGCTCCTTCTTTGCCTCGGCAGGCTCGGCCTTTTCGGGCTGAGGAATAACCTCAACGGCACGGTTGTCCGCCGTAAGAATGCCCCACTCGCAGAGAGCCACAAGAGCGTCGCTTACATCGGCGGCTTTATAGCCGATATCCTTCGAAATCCGCTCCGGGTCTATTGTTTCCGAAGCGTTGCGGAAAATCCACAGCATTGTTTTCAGCTGTGACGCGCTTGCAAGTTTTATGTAATTGTCAACCGCCTGTGCGGGTACCGCAAACATTGAACCGAACACGGCGGGACTGATTGAATAAGCCATTTTTATACATTCCTTATCTTTGATTCTGAATTTTCAGCCACATATAACCGAATATAATTATACAGGAAAAAAAGTCAAAAATAAACAGAAATAAGCGCAAAAAGACAGATTCTACACCACCCTTTTCAAACTACAATCGGTAGTGTATAAATCTGTCTTTAATCACAAGTCAATTGACAAAATGTTAAATTTTTATCCGCTGCATCAGAAAATGAACTTAGCGCTTTTCAGCATTGAACCGTGAACCGTGGCGGAGCCTGAAATAATGAACCTGCCTGAGCCTGTTCCGTTCATGGGCATATTGCATGCCGCACTTGTAACCCTGCCCTGAGAATCGACAACAGCCTTGAGCGTTGTGCCGGGATAATTGAAATCAGCCTGCGTTACCTTAAGTCCGAAGAGGTCAACAGCGCCGAGGTCAAGGGGATTGGAACACTGAGAATTGTAAGTCGGTCTTTTTTCAAGCGTTGCCTTTTCGGAAGCGACAAGGATGTTTATTTCATAGCCGCTGCCCGACTTTTTAATTGATGCCGTTTTTGCGCCCGCGGGGTCAAGATTTGCATGCATGGAATATTCCTGCGCATCGTCGCCGCCCGTTGTTGACTGTCCGTTTTTAAATGTGTCCTTAAAGTTCGTAGCTTTCGCGTACCTGTTTACAATCTTGTTTCCGAAATTTGCAACCTTTTCGCCGCCCGGTGTAACATCGTCAATGACAATTTTTATATCCTCTGTCTTTTCAATTGTCAGATTCGGAAGACTGTAGGTGTTTTTAAGGCATGTATTGTAATATCTGACAATCTGAGCCGCGGAAAAATTAAGGGGGTCATTCGGGTCGGCAGTCTCCTTCTGCGAGGTGCCGCTCCCGTCGCCGGCAGATGTATTCTGAGCGCCGGCATCAGCCTGCACAACCTCATATACCGCGGTATCGGTATCGGAGTTGCCGGCTTCTATCGGGAACGAACCCGACTCATCTGAAATATAAGTATCGTCATACGATGCCTCGCTGTTCTGAACCTCGCTCTGATTCTGCACCTGATTCTGTACGGCTGAGCCTGATGACGCGGTTATGGCGTCGGCAAATTTCTGCGCCGTCGAGGATACGGTCAGAGCCAGAATTGCGGTACACAGCACTGCCGAGCCTATTTTAATCACAAGCTGTTTTGACGCGAGTGCCTCGGGTGTGCCTGCTCTGGCTTTTCTGTCTGCTTTTTTCTGAGCTTTTGCCTCTTTTTTCTCTGCTTTGGTCAACTTTTGTTCCATAAGAGTTTTCCTCCGTAAAAATCATACAGACATTATACTATACAGACGGGATGCTTGTAAATAGGAAAAATAAAAATCTGCATTATCATAATTAAGCAGAAACATTCCGCGGCAGAATGCCGTTCCGACCGCGAAGTATATTTTCATCAGCTTGATTAAACACAAAAAGCGGTGTATAATACAGGTAAAAATCTGCAAAGGGGTAATCAGCTTGAAAAAATTTACATTCGGCACGCCCGAAAAATTTGTACCGTCAGCATACTGCGACGGATTTAATTATACCGAAACCGATGTTTCGTTCAGCGAAAAGGATTTTTCGTTTAAGACAACAGACAAAGGCTGCATAATTGAATTTTCAATCTCCCCCGACACAAAAATATACGGCTTCGGACTTCAGCTTTATCAGTTCAACCATTACGGCCGCAAGGTTACCGTCCGCTGCAATGCAGACGCTCCGAGAGCCACAGGCGACAGCCATGCTCCCGTTCCGTTTTTTATCACCAACAAGGGCTGGGGCATATATTTTGACACCGCAAGATATGCCGAATTCTACTGCGGCGTTGTAAAGCCGGGAATCAATGCAGCTGACAGCAAAAACGAGGTTCTGCTTTCAACCGAGGAGCTTTACAGCGTTAAGGAAACGAAGGATAACGTTGCCGTTTCCGTCTTTATTCCCATCAGCAAGGGTATCGACCTTTATGTTATCGAGGGCGGGACAATCACGGATATCACCGCGCAGTACAACATGATGGCGGGAGGCGGCTGCACCGTACCCGAATGGGCGCTCGGCATGTTCTACCGCTGCAACGGCTCATATAACGATAAAGAGATTCTCCGGATTGCTCAGTATATGCGTGATAACGCTCTGCCCTGCGAAATTCTCGGACTTGAACCCGGCTGGCACACCCACGCATATTCCTGTACTTATGTATGGAACCGCGAACGTTTCCCCGAGCCGAAAAAGTTTATTGACCGGCTGACGGATATGGATTTCCATATCAGCCTGTGGGAACACGCTTTTGTTCATCCCGATTCTCCCATTCACGATAAGCTTCTCCCGTACAGCGCCGATTACTGCGTATGGGGCGGACTTGTTCCCGATTTTTCACTCCCCGAGGCAAGAAGCATCTTTGCGGATTACCACAAAAACAACCTTGTTTCAATGGGTATTGACGGCTTCAAAGCCGACGAGTGCGACGGAAGCGACTACACGGGCGGCTGGACATTCCCGTCGCATGCGCAGTTCCCCTCGGGACTTGACGGCGAGCAATATCACAATCTTTTCGGTACTCTTTACGCAAAAACAATGCTTCAGGCGCTTGACGGCAAAGAAACGCTTTCCGAAATCAGAAGCATGGGCGCGCTTGCCGCACCGTATCCCTTTGTGCTTTACAGCGACCTTTCAAATATAAAGGCCTTCCTCACAGGCGTTGTCAATTCGGGATTTTCAGGCATTCTCTGGACTCCGGAGGTTAGAAACTGCGAAACAAAGAAAGAACTTCTGCGCAGATTGCTTATGGTAACATTTTCCGTGCAGTGCCTTGTTAACGCTTGGAACTGCCCCGAAATTCCGTGGCTCGGGTTTGACTGCATTGACGAGGTAAGAAGGATTTTTGAAATCCGCAAATCACTGATTCCCGAACTCAAGGCCGCTTTTGACAGGTATCATGAAACGGGTATTCCTCCCGTCCGCGCACTTGTCATGGACTATACAGACGACGAAAACACATACGGCATTGATGACGAATACCTGTTCTGCGACAGCCTGCTTGTTGCTCCCTTTACGGATTTTGAAAATGATTCAAGGGATATTTACCTGCCCGAAGGCGAATGGGTTGATTTCTTCACAAACGAACCTGTGAAATGCGGTCACTTCACCTATACATCGGAAAATATTCCCGTGTTCAGAAAAATCAGGTAAACTAAATAATATAAAAATATGTCATTCTGAGGAAGAACGGCGAAGAATCTCTTAAAACCGTGTTGAGATTCTTCGCCCCGCTCAGAATGACATTACTTTTTTATGCAGTTACATTTTCAGAAGCTTTTCTATCGAACCGTTATCCGCATGAATTTCGTTGATAAACTCATGCGCCCAGACATTGTGCCGCGGACCGTGAACATCGCAGAACGCAAAATGTATTCTGCCGTTGCAGCAGAGCTTGACCGCGGCGTAATACGCCTTGAAGAAATCCCCGCCGTCAAAATCAACGCTGAACTCATATTCCTTTGTCTCATTCGGCTTAAGGCTTACGCCGTAAACAAGCGGCGAAACCGTGCCAAATGAATTTTTATTTCCGCTGACATCGCCCCACGCCTCAAACGGCACTGCAATAAACAGCGAGCCGTCAAGCTGCTGGTCCGTGGGATTGACAACGGTGCAGATTATTTTACTGTCCTTTATTTTAAGCGAAACCTCGGGATTGAAATATCCGATTTCATAAACATCGGTAAATTCCTGCCCGTCATAGCTGTAGAAAATCTTAATCTGCCCCTTTGTATCAGCCGACTGCTTTTCAACAATGAACGGAATAACCTCACTTCCGTTCGGGGCAAGATTGACCGAAACGTTTTTCATATCGGCGGAAAGCTTATCGGAGCATTCTATTCTGATATTAACCTGCGCGTCGGTATCGAGTGAATTATTAACCGCGTTAAGGCTTATTCTGACATGCGTACCGTCAATCACATCGGGCTTTTTGTCAAGCGTTGCGGCAAACTTAAGATAACCCGTCGCAAGGCTGCCCATATCGTGTTCCCAGCTTCTGACATAGGTAGGCTCGACCGTATCCTTTTCCGTGCCGAGAACCTCAGCTCCGGCGTTCACGCAGACATCAGGCTTAAGTGCAAACGTTTCGATTGAATGAGCGCCGACGGGAACCGTAAACGAATTTCTGCCGTTCTTTACCGCCTTTCCGTTTTCCTCAAGTAAATCCGTGCTGAACACACTGTTCATTCCGAATCCTGTTCTGACCGTTATATCTCTGTCCGTGCCCGTGCTGTCATATCCGCGCAGAGTCAGTCCGCGCTCACCTGCCGTACCGTTTTCATTCTTCATTGAGGCAAGCGGATAACCGCCCGCCTTGAACGCCGTTACCTCGAAGCCCTGCGGAGCTTTAAGGAAGCCGTAATTTTCGGGCAGGAACGCACTGCCGCGTTCCGTCTGCTGTTCAACTGCAAACATGCTCTCGTTAAATTCAGCCGCCCTGCCGTAAACATCAGCCTCACGGTAAGAACCCCTGTGCGGATAAAAAGCATAAGTGAACACATGCGTTTTCTTTTCGGGTACAAGCTCTTTGCCGCCGGTAACCTTGCCCATGTTGCCGTAAAATGCGGCAGTGTGGAACAGCATAAGGTTCAGCGTATTATTATTCTCAACAGAACAGGCAATATTTCCGTTGTTTATTATCGCCGCGCCGTAGTTGTCAGCCGTATCGGGACGGATATTTTCAACGCAGTCAAGCTTTATGTCATGTCCGGCGGCAAGCTCGCCGCTGATTTTCTCAACAAAGCCGTCAAGCTTGTCCGCATTTTCCGCAATTACAAGAAAAACATCAACGGGCTTGCCGTAAATATTGTCGCTGTCCTTTGTATATGCAGCCGCAATGCCCCTGTCGGCAAGCTGTTTTTCAAGTCTGCTTCTGCACGCCTTGCCGAAGGATTCAAGCAGCTTTTCGGTATAGAGATTACCGTCTCCCTTAACGCTGAGGACAAATCTTGTATCGGTTTCGTAAATATCCTCATTGTAATGGATTATTTTTGCGCCGCCGTGCTGTTCTGTATCGGGATAAAGCGTTACGGGAATCGCCTTTTTCGACAGCGCCTTAAGCAGCTCATCAGCCGCTTTGCAGGCTTCTCCCCTTCTGATTACCGCCGTCATGCCGATATTGACCGAGCCGTTTTTCATTCCGACGGTAACGCTCGGCCCGATGCCGAACCATCTGTTTGCAGGCAGAACGCGGCATCCCGAAAATGAAGCGTACTGATGCGTCTGAAATGACATGTACTTTTTGGAGCGGGTGGAAACATGCGGCGCAAAGCGGTCGTCATAGATAACCGCGCCGCCCTTTATATTCACGGGGAAGGTCGCGCAGAACATTTCATCCTCGGAGTCGTAATCCTCAATCACAGTGCGGAAATCAATCACATCGCTGTTCCTGTACAGCGTGATTTCACGGATAACCGCCGCAAGCGTACCGAGCTTCGATTTAACGGTCAGCTTCTGATAATCTCCGCATTTTTCGCTCTTTATTTCCGCGTCAAATTCGTCGCTGACAAGCTTAAGCCCGTCGGTATAGAACTCATGCTGAGTTTCCATTCTGTCGTGAATTTCATGAAGCGCGTAAATCGCGTTGCCGGAAGCAGGCGCAGTGCCGTCAATAATTTCCCTGCGTTCCTTTTTATCGTAAACGGAAACAATTCCGCCGTGATTTGCGTCAACGGTAAGTCTGAAATATCTGTTCTCTATTGTAATATCGCTGCCGCGGACAACGTGGTCGGGGTCTGCGTCCATCTTTTCAAGTCTGTAAAGTCCGTAGCCTGTCGCGGGAATTTTTCCCGTGAGGAAAAACGCCTTTCTGCCGTTAATGTGAACGGGGTATTCCTTTCCCTTTGTATCGCAGAGTACGGCAAATTCTCCGTCGAACCACCCGGGCAGGTCAAAGCGGCATATGCCCTGCGTATCCGAAGCAATCGGATTGAAAACAAACAGCGCATTTTTACGGCTGTCGGTTTTTACAAGTGAGGCTATATATTCCGCCGACTTTTCAAGCACATCGGAAGCAAGCTGAGCCGCCTCTCTGTACTCAATCATCAGGTCAACAAATGAAATCTCGTTGTTTGTTCCCGTTATGGAGTCGTGGTGCTGAGCGCAGAGAACCTGTCTCCACGCCTTGTCAAGGGCTTTTTCGGGATATTTTGCGCCGTAGAGGAACGCCATCGCCGCAAATTTTTCCGCGGCTGTCAGCAGATTTTCGCAAAGCCTGTTCGCCTGCTTCAGATCTGTCCTTGTCAGAAGCACACCCGAATGGTGCTGTGTAAGGTCACGCGAGGAATAATCAATAAGACTTTCTTTTCCCGCGGCTGTGTTTTCATTATCGCTTTTTATTATATCGTCCGCCATATCGGAAAAAACGGAAAACTGCGCATTGCTGATTGTTTTTTTCATCCAGCCTGTGTCGCCGTAGCGCGGATATCCCTCAATGTATGAAAGCGCCTCGCCCGAATGACCGCAGCCCTTTACGCCAAGTCTTTTTGCCGCCGCACGCCACAGCCCCTTGTCGTGCAGAAGAACAGTGCCATCGGGTGCAACATGACGGAAAAGCTGGTCAACGCCGAGCATGTATTTGCCCCAGCGCACCATATCGCAGCCGCCTTTTCGGCATACCTGCGTAATCTGTGAAAAATGCCCGAATACATCGCCGGGAACATAAACCCTGCTGATTCTGCCCATAACATCCCTGTGATAAAGCTGACCGTAAACAAGATTCCTCACAAAGCCCTCGCCCGAGGAAGTGAGGTCGTTCGGCTGATTGTAGAAGCAGTCAGCCTCGGCTCTGCCTGCGGCAAAAGCCTCCTTCAGCGTTTTGCGGTGTGTGGGATAAAGCGTGTAGTACGGGTGAAGATAGTCAATTTCGGAAAGCACCGCCTTGAAAGCGGGATTGTTTTCAAGCTTTTCGGTAATGCATTTGGTTATATGAAAAGCTCCGAGCGCATAGGTTCTCTGTTCCTGATGATATGTTGTATCGAAATGGAAATCGGACATGATATGCTCGTTTCCCTCGTAGCCGTCATAGGGCTGAACCCTGAACCATATCTCTTTTCTGTCGCTTCCGCCCGCTGTTTTCAACTCGGCAGTGCATTTGCGAAGCTCTTCTTTATCAGATGACTCAACACCGAAATGGAGCGCCGTGCATTTTCCCTTTTTCATTGCGGGAATTTTCTGAACATCGCCGTCACAGCAGAACTCCGCCCCGGCGGTATCGCTTTCCGCCGCCGCAAAAATGTGCGAAACCATGCGCGGCGTTTCCTTTGTACCCGTGTAAGCCATTGTTGCCGACGGCGTTGAAACGCAGATTCCGTCCTTTTCAAGCAGGACGGGATAAACAACACAGCTTGAAATCGCTATGTCCATTGTATCGGCAATGTAACCGCCGCGAAGCTTGAACAGAATGAGATTTCTGCCCTTTCTGAAATTAACAAGGCACTGGAATCCGAGGCCGTCAAGACCTTTTACCCTGCCGAAGGGTCTGAAATCCGCAAGCTCGCCGTTGACATAGAGCGCGCTGCCCGAGTCCTCATGCAGAATAATCGCCTTTTCGACCTTTTTGCAGTCAACGTAAAACGCCGCGTAATAAACCGCGTTTCTCTGCTCGGTCGCGTAAAGCGCAGGGTCAACGGCCTCCTCGTCTCTGTCAAAACGAAGAGTATTCCACTTTATATAGCCCTTTTCCCATTTCTTATATTCGTCGCCGTAGTATACGTTTCTGACCTTTTTCCCGAGCTGCGGAACAATATTCTTTTCTCCGCCGTCGGGAAGAAGATAGTCCTCAAGCAGAAGCTTGTCTCTTTCGTACATATGCTCCGCTTCAAACGAACCGTCAGTTACAAGCACAAACGGTCCGACCGTTACAAAATCCATTATGCGGTTGTACGGCACAGGATTTGCCTCGCACGGAACGAAGCTCTCAAAGTCGTAAACATAGCCTTCTGCATTAATATTATCATAATTCATAGCTATCCCTCACTTGAATAAATCTAACCGGATTATACCATAAACGGTTTTTATGTTCAACCGGATTTCAACAGTTAAACGTAAGTGTTGAAAAAAATATCATTTTATGATAATATTGCCTTACAATTATCAAATCGGAGGTAAGAACATGAAAAAGATAATTTCAGTCCTGCTCTCAGTTACCCTTGCGCTCGGAATCATTCCATTCTCGGCTGCTGCGGCAGGCCCGGTCTGCGATGATTACATCATCACAAACCCTTACGAAAATGTTAACTGGGGCGAATGGAAGGCATATAAGACTCAGCTCCACTGCCACACCACCGCGTCTGACGGATTTATGAAAATCAAGGAAGCTGTTCAGGCATACTACGATATGGACTATGATGCTGTTGCGGTTACCGACCACGGCACGAACAATCTCGGCTGGAACAAAGCTCCCGAGCTTATCCCCCTCATGCGCGCGATTAAAAAGGACCGCACAGGCGGCGCAAAAACAAAAATCGAACCGCTCACCGACGAAGAGTATCAGTCATATCTCACGGGTACCGCAGCGGTATCCGAAGGCTTCGGAAGAACAAACAGCTGCGGCATGGTCGATGTTGCTCTCGGCAATGAGCTGAACATGGCAACGCCCTTTGCCGACTGTCATCTTACGCATTACTGGAGTACCTACGGTCAGGGTCTTGCAGGCGTGTACGGAGATTATGAAACTCCTGCCCGCGAATCGTCAAAGGACGGCGGAATCGTAATGCTTGCCCACATCGGCGAATATGTTTACACCAACACAAACACCACATCAAGAAATCATGTGGGTCAGCCCGTCGATGAATATTATGTCAACAAATTCGCGCGGATTTTCCTTGACAATCCTGTCGGCGGAGAATACAGCGGAGCCGTTGCGGGCATGGGCATAAACAGCTCGCAGGACGAGCATACACGCTGTGACCGAATCCTCTATGACCAGATTCTTCAGAAGACAATTCCCAACGGCGTTGTCCCGTGGGGCTTCACCTTCTCCGATTCCCACAACTACCGCACAATGAACAACGCATACACAATGATGCTCATTCCCGACTGGTCAGACCTTGACAACAGTCAGCGTAATCAGCAGCTTCGCAGGTGCATGGAAAACGGCGAATTTTTCTCAGTTTCCCACTATTCAAACGGCGTTGAGCTTGACGGCGAAAGAGAATTTACGGGAATCGAACCCGATACGCTCTGGCCCGAGGAAGAACTCTGCAAAATGAACGATACTCCCATGGTAACAAGGCTTACCGTTGACGAAAAAACCGATACAATCACTGTTGAAGCCGAAAACGCAAACAGAATCGTATGGGTTTCAAACGGAAATGTCATCAAAAGAGAAACAGTTGAAAACGGTGAAAACGGTATTTCGACATACAGAATCAATCTTCACGAAGACGGACTTGAAAATGATGTAAAGCTTTTCCTCAGATTCTATATCACAGGTCCTCAGGGCATCTGCTATTCACAGCCGCTCACGCTTCATGAAACAGATGCAGACGGAAATCAGATAGAATTCGAAAGCGTTAAGGTTCCGAAAACTCACGATATTTCAACATTCCTCAGAAAATTCGTCACGGTTGTCGACTTCATTTTCTTCAAATTCAATCCCTTGATCTGGGCGTTCAAGTACTGGGGATTAGGATACAATCCCCTTGAAAGGCTGTTCTGAATTTAACAAAAAACACTCCGCAGTTTGTCTCTGCGGAGTGTAATTTTTTTCGATTTATGCCGCGGCATTCATCTTACCCAGAACCTCGTCTGCTTTAAGCTCGCCCTTATCGTTATATGAAACAGCTTTTATTGCGCCGTTTTCAAAGGTAAGCATCGTTGCAATAAAGTTGCCGCTTTCATCGTCCTTACCGCCTGTAATCAGTCTGCGATACGGAGTTCTGCCGTCGAAGAAATGCAGCTCAAGGCGGTGGAAATGTCCCGAAACCGATGCATCAATACCGATATCTGCAAGTATGCCGAGCCATTTGCTTCCGTCCATGTCATCCATATTGGGCTTGTGAACAAGACAGATTTTATACTCTGAATCATCAGCCTCTACTGTTTCAAGCCACTTTGTTTCCTCCGCAATATAAGAACGGAAATCAACAAGACCGCTGTACTCCTCGTGTCCGTCCTCCTTGTCCTCGCCGCCGTCAAGAACTACCGACCATATCGGGCCGTAATTGAATGTATAATACAGACCGCCCGTTGTCGTGCGGAAATATTTCAGCATTTCGGGCGCGTATTCACCTCGCGGCTCATGGTTGCCTCTTACATATGCAACGGGAATTTCGCCGTTCGAGAACATGTGAGCGTAATCAAGTATTTTAAGGAAATCCGACTGATGAACCATTTCACTGACAATATCGCCGTTAAGAATCAGCAGGTCGGGTTCAGCTTCAAAATTTGAAGCGGCCTTTTTGGCGGGATTCGGCTCGCCGTGGATATCGGAAAGAACAAGTGCGTTTACCGCCTTCTGTCCGTTATAGCCTTTGAATTTAACAGGCTCCGAGTCAACTGTCTTTCCCTTTATCGCGTCATACGCAAGCTTTGTTTTTATAAACTGTGAATGATATGTATAGGTGTTGTTGTCAATATGCTCCTTGGGAACTCTTACGGCGTGAATTGTATCAAGAGTCAGCACGTTTCCGCCGACCTGGTCGTATGCCGTATATTCCTTTCCGTCATATGTATATGTAACATAGCCTGAACCCGGACGGGTCGTTGTCCATATCACAGTGTACATACTGTCGCCGCTTTCAAAAACAGAAGCCTCAACATCAATCTTAAAATTGATGCTCAGAACGGGAATCGGCAGAGTCGCCTGAATTGTCATAAAAATAACCGAGAAAAAGCTGATAATCTTATCAAATAATAAACCCATAATAACTCCCCTTTTCTTTAATTCGGAACAATTATATCACCTTATATTTTTTAATTCAACACAATCATCCGAAAATAATAAAAGCAATTCAAAGATTTCAGACTTCCGTCATCTCCGAATTGCTTTTTATTTTACTTTACTTTATCGGTCTGCGCCGGATTAATTAATACCAGATCCAGCCGAAGAGAACGATTACAATAATCCACTGCCACCATGTGTATTTAACGTTAACCGTGCATGTGTCGGAAACCTCATTTCCGAGTTCATCCGTTACCGTACAGGTAATTACCGCGGAGCCCTTCTTTGCGCCGTAGACATTGCCGTTCTTATCAACAGAAACAACGCCGCTGTTGGAGGACTTGTATTCAACGGTGTAATCCAGTCCGTCGTCGATATCAATGTCGGGAACAATCACTGCGGACTTCTTATAATTAATCACAACATCGTTGACTGTAACATCATTAACCTGACCCTCTGCCCCGATTCTCGGAATAAGCTCAGAATCAAGCTCGGCTTCGCACTCGGTACAGAAAATCTTTTTAAGTCCCGAAGCTTCTTCGGTAGCCTCTTTTACAATTACCCATTCTCCCTCTGTATGACCCTTTGCCGGAACGTAATCCGCTTTATAGCTGTCACCGCAGGAGCAGGTATAGGTTGTGTAGCCCTGCTCGGTACATGTGGGCTTCGTTACAGCCGCGTTATAGCTGTGACCCTTTGCCGGAACATAATCTGCTTTATAGCTGTCGCCGCAGGAGCAGGTGTATGTTGTATAGCCCTGCTTTGTGCAGGTGGGCGCCGTTACAACAGCGTTGTAGCTGTGACCCTTTTCCGCTGTATAATCCGCTTTATAGCTGTCGCCGCAGGATGAACAGGTGTATGTTGTATAGCCCTGCTTTGTGCAGGTGGGCGCCGTTACAACAGCCTTGTAGCTGTGACCCTTTTCCGCTGTATAATCCGCCTTATAGCTGTCGCCGCAGGAGCAGGTATAGGTTGTGTAGCCCTGCTTTGTGCAGGTCGGCTTTGTAACAACAGCCTTATATGAATGCACATGAGGCTCGGGAAGATTGATGACTGTACTTGCTTCAACGGTATTTCCGTCTAATTCACAGCCGGAAACCGACAGGCTGAAATCATCTTTAGTAACCCTGACAGAAGCAATTTTTGAATATGTATACTCAACGATATCCGTACCCGCCTTATCATAAGCAACAGTAACGGCAGCGCTCAGCTTGCCTGTCTCCTTATAAGCAACGGAAATTCCGGAACCGCCGGCGCTTTTAATCTCTATCTCATACATAAGTAAATCCATGCTTTCGACAGCACGCGTGCATTCACCGATATT
Source organism: Acutalibacteraceae bacterium (assembly GCA_045639705.1). Taxonomy (GTDB): domain Bacteria; phylum Bacillota; class Clostridia; order Oscillospirales; family Acutalibacteraceae; genus CAG-488. The sequence goes on along the minus strand of JAZUDP010000179.1, from coordinate 872 downwards.
TTTTCCTTCCGGCTTTACAGTAAGGTCAAGAGCGTTGAATTTGCCGCTGTCCAGCTTAACTGCAAGCTTAACCTCTGTATCTGACTCTTCAAGAATGTTCAGACTGAAAACAGGTGCGTCAGTATCTGCGGCAGCGCCTGCAATTCCGCCGAGCGGCAGAACAGTCAGCAGAATAAGCACGGTCATAAGCGAAGCTATCAATCTTTTCATTTTTAATTCCTCCCAGAACAGTTTCTATGAAATATAACATAAATATAACATATTATTTTTGAAAATTCAACACATAATTGCTTTTCAGACAGAAAAAGACCGACGCCGAAGCGCCGGTCTTGAATAATTCGAATAAAGGTCAGATAGCAACTGTGTAGTCGATGCAAGCCTTGAGGTTCTTAGCTGTGAACTTAATACCAAGCTTGATTTCGGCATTACCGATTGTAACATTTACCTTGTAGTGCCATGTGCCGTGTGTGATTTTGCCTGTGTTCTCATCGATTGTACACTTGATGTAGGAATCGTTGTAGTTAAGAACGATTGTCTCTCTGCCTGAGTAAAGCTCTGCGCCGAGTTCCTCAACAGCGGAGTTAACGTTACCGAGAGTACCGATACCACGTGCAACGGGACCTGCTGTATGAGCGTCAGCCTCGGGGCCGTCCTTCTGATCCTTAAGCTGGATTGTAAGAGTTGTAACGCCGCCCTTTGAAACTGCTGAACAGCTCTTGATGTCGCCGGCCTGGAGATCTTCTTCGTGACCGGGGATGTAATCTGTAGCTGTGGAGTTCTTCTTAAGAGTGCTTTCAATGATGGGGCTTGCAACCTTAAGAACTGCGCCGAGAGCGCCGTCGCCTGTGATGCCGCCGTCAAGCTTCATTGTC
>JAZUDP010000178.1:0-10243 GCA_045639705.1 Acutalibacteraceae bacterium | reverse complement strand
TTCCCCGCAAGCAAATCATACATCGGGACTTCGGGGTAAATTATAACCTCGGAGTCTTTCATATTTACGCAGAAAATGTATTCATTTTCACCGACGCATCTTGATGAAACAAGCACACCGTCATCGGCTTTGATAAGCGGCTTTATGCCAAAAAGCTCTTTCAGATTTTTTGCAAGCGCTTCATAGAAATATTCATTGCATCCGTTAAAGCCGTAAAGCACAGCTTTGCCCTTGCCGTATCGGTTTACTGTAACTGCCGCTGTTCCGTTCAGTCTGCCCGAAGTATACTCGGCTATTTTTTCTGCAGTACCGCAGCACAGCGCATCAATGCTGTCCGTCAGCTCGCAGACCGTACCGTCCGAAAATCTTACCGCGCTTTCGCCTGTGTGTTTTTTCAGGTCAGCCGCGCTCACTCTTCCCGTAGAGTGACAGCCGCAGATTTCCGCAAACAGTCCGGGCAGGAGAAGTTCACGCGTCTGATTGAATTCATCTCTTGAGCCTGATTCCGAATTAAGAATAACCGTGCCGCCGTTTTCAACATAGGTTTTTATTTTTGCTGCCTGCTCCTCGGTTGTTATACGGTGGTTCGGAATAACCACAGCACGGTACTTTGATAAATCATCCTGAATGCCGACAACATCAATGTTTGTTTTAAGAGCGTTTTTAAATCCGCCGTAGCAGTTGAAAAACTCTTCGTCATAAAATCCGTCAACAACCCAGCCGCTCATTCCCCAGCTGTTTTCATAGGAGTAAAGAATTGCAATATCGGAATCGGTTTCTGCGTTTTTTATAACAGGATAAATCTTTTTGATATCCGCAGACAGAGCTTTGAATACATCCTTTGTATCCGCACGGTAGTTTTTATCCTTGCCGAGAATACCGTCATAGCCCTGCTCAAAGCTGCCGTTGGGTGTACGCCATTCAAAATAAAATGTGCCGAAAGCGCCGTGAGAGATATTGAGCCATGTCTGCGCGGCAATAACATCGGGATTCTGGTCAGCGTCAACATACGCCTTCTGCTCTGCGACAAGAAATTCGTTTTTACCGTTGGAAAGCCTGCGGTCAAAGCTGTGTTCCATTGAAGCACGCAGCTGAATACGGTAATCGTCGCCGAAGGGCTGCGGAACATAGTTGTCCCATGCGGCGTAGTCAAGATATTTTTCGCCGTCAAAGCAGTTTACCGACCAGTTCGCACCGGGCCAGTTTGTATAAATGAATCTGTCAGGCGAATTTTTGCGGACATAGCCCGCCTCCATTGATAGCAGACGGTTGAAGGTGAAAGAAAAATATTTGCGGTAATCGAGCTGAACCTGCGGCGACCATCCGCCCTCGGAAAGATTGACGGGAATCTGAATCTCGTCAAAATCCGTGTAGACATTTGACCACATCATTGAAAACCATGCCTTGTTCAGTGCGTCGATTGTGCCGTATTTTTCTCTGAGCCACATGCGGAAACCCTTATTGCAGTTTTCGTCAAAATCCCAGAAGGGGAATCCCGGCTCATTGTCAAGCTGCCAGCCGATAACCGCGGGATGGCTGCCGAGTGCCTCAGTCTGTTTTTCGGTTATTTTTTCTGCATAGCGGAGAAAAATCTCACTTGAAAGGCACTGACCCTTTCTTCCGCCGAAATCGTAATGACCGAACTGATTGCCGCCCTTTATTTCGGGATATTTTTTATAAAGCCACGGCGGCGCGACAGCCGTAGTTGTACACATAACAACGCCTATTCCGTGCCTGTGAGCGCAGTCAAGCGCACGGAGCATCGGAGCAAAATCGAAATTGCCCTCTGTCGGCTCGTACCAGCTCCACGCGAATTCGCCCATGCGGACAGCGTTGAAGCCGAGAGCTTCCATTTTTGCAAAATCTTCTTCCCATTCGTTTTCGTTCCACCATTCGGGATAATATGAGGAACCGAGATAGAATTTATTCACTGTATCATCTCCCTGTGTGAGAATTATAACATATTACAGTACGGTAATCAACCGGATAAATACAACGGAATATTCTGACAGTCGATTCACAAGCTCTTTAAAAGTCTGCGGTTATGATTGTGAAGCAGTATTATTTATGGGCATATTTTATATTTGCAATTAAAGGTTATTTGCTTTATAATATGAAACAGCAGAAATAATACGGAGATACGGAGAATTGTTATGCTTGTTCACACTGAAAAACCGCCGATGGGCTGGAACACATGGAATGTTTACCTCGGTGTTCCCGATGAAAATATTCTTAAAAAAAGCGCCGATTATATGAGCAGAAATCTGCTCGAATCGGGTTATGAATACTTTGTCATTGACGCGCTGTGGTACAGTAATGACATTACCGGAGAATGGAGCTTTGACGAATACGGAATACTTCAGCCGGACAGTCAAAAATTTCCACACGGCATATTATCTTTTTCTGATTATGTTCACAGTCTCGGGCTTAAATTCGGCGTTCACATGATGCGCGGGATAAACACCAGAGTAATAAAACAGGGATGTACAATTAAAGGTACCGATATTTCCGTCGACGATATTGTTGATTACGGCAGTCCCTGCTCATGGTCGAATTCATGGTACGGAATAAAAACAGACAGTCCGTACGCACAAAGCTGGTACGACAGCATTATATCTCAGTTTGCCGAATGGAAAGTTGATTTTATAAAATATGATGATTTAGGCAGTCCGATTCACAAAGAGGAAATTATTTTTATTGAGAATGCAATCAATAAGTGCGGCCGTGATATGGTGCTTTCACTTTCTCCGGGCAACCGTGCCGAAACCGATGATGCCGCGTTTTATTCAGCTCACAGCACCATGTGGCGGATAACAGGCGACTTTTGGGACAATCAGATGAATTTTACCCGATGCTTTGATAAGATTGCGGAATGGAACGGCTTTATTCATGATGACGGATGGCCCGATGCGGACATGCTGCCTCTTGGCTGGATATGTGAAAAACCGCATGTGAGCGGAGATGAACCGCGCGTATGCAGATTTACAGATGAAGAGATAAAATCGTTGATGACGCTGTTTTCTATCGCAAAAAGTCCGTTGTTTCTTACATGCAATCTTTTGAGAAACACTGAAGATTTTCTGTCTGTTCAGACGAAGCCTGACTGCATATATCTGAATCAGTACGGCAATCCCGAAATACTGTTATCCGATTGCGAAACTCATATATGGCGCTCAGAAGCAGGTAAGTCCGATTATCTTGCAGTATTTAACCGCACGGAATCTGAAAAGAATATTGAAGTTGAAATTTCTGAAGAGCTTGCGGGAAAGCAGGCGATAAACGTATGGGACAGCGAAGCGAAGCCGATAAATCTCTCTGCACCGTTTATGAGCCTTACTGTTCCGTCTCACGGTGTAATACTTTTAAAATGTGTTAAGTAAAACGGTTCTGTAATTGCCTGTTCCGCTGCGGAGCGTAATTAAAGACTGATAAAAAATGCCTGCCGGGGTGAATTGCCCCGGCAGTCCGTTTGCCGTATTATACCTGCTTACCTGTTATTGTAAACGCAGCTTTAAATAAAATTTCTGACAGTGATTATCCGATGTTGCGTTTTGTTGTTTGATTAAAACGCAGAAATTTATTATAATAAAACTGCACACGGGAGGTGACTGTATGCAGACCGGTCACAGAATTGCCGAATTGCGCATAAAGGCAGAAATGACGCAGGAGCAGCTTGCTGAAAAACTTTTTGTTTCGCAGCAGCTTGTTTCCGCATGGGAGAACGGCACACGCCGCCCCGATTATAATTCTCTTGAAAAGCTCGCTGAATTATTTTCAGTTGATATTGACGCTATTGTCTGCATAAACGAAACGATTCTTGACGAGTTGTCGGAGTGTATTCCCGGGCAGACGGATTTGAATATATATAATCTGAATGATGTTCTGAATGATTTTTTATCGAAGATTTCGGAAAAGGAGCGAAAAATTTTCGTCAGACGGTATTATTTCATGGAAGATTCAGCGGAAATTGCATACAGGTTTTCTCTTAAGGACAACCATGTGCGCACTGTTTTGTCAAGAGTAAGAAAGAAACTGAAGAAATATCTTACGGAGGTGCAGTGATGAACGGTAAGGATTTATATTTTGCAGTCGCGGATATTGAGGAAAAGTGGATTGAGGAGTCCGAAGCAAAAGAAAAAAAGCATTTGAAATTAAAGTATATTTTTCCGATTGCCGCCTGCTTAGCCATTGCTGCTGCAGTTGCGGCGGGGTATAGGTTCGGCGGGAATACACCGATAAAGCCTCAGGACAGTACAGAAAATATAAACGGCGCTTATGCGGTGTCGGAAAAAGTAACTGACAGGCAGACGGAAAAGGCAGAAGAACTTAACGGAGCGGCTTATACGGAACAGAAAGATGTACCGAAGACAAATTCAGATATTGCCAATGATGGAAAAAATTTTACCGACGGCGGCAACGGTCGTTATATAGCAAAAGGTGATAATTGGCAAAAACCGCCATACAAGACAGTGATATTCAAGGCGGACGACGGAATTCAAAGCGGGGCTGCCAATAGTGTAAGAAGCGCGAAAATTGGTGAAGTTTTACTTTCAATCGGTCTTTCGGAAACAATAACAAATCATGTTGATGATGATGTTTACTATAATGTTGTTTTTGAACTGAATTATAACGAGATAATCATCAATTCGGCGGCTGAGCTTGAAAAAGAAGCAGACAGACTTTACAAATGGTGTCAGGAAAACGGATATAAAAACTGCATTTTCAGCACCTCAAAGTATACTGATTCTGACGGAGCAACATATTGCGAGCTTCGCGGCGATATGGTGACGGCTGAATTCATAAACAATTTTCCTGCAGGTGATTACGGTTACTGGATTAGATTTCCAAACGAACTATTATAATTAATTGGGAATGCCGCATTTAGCGCAGACCGAAAAAGCAAACTAATTAAATAATAAGAAGCAGTTTTAATGATATTTTTTGATTATCTTAAAACTGTTTTTTATTTAAAATGTTTATTTAATGCTTTTTCGGTCTGCGCTAAATGCGATATCCCCTTAATTATTTTTATGTTTACAACACACCAACTTATGCTATAATGAACATATAAAATATACGGAAGTGATTTTATGTGTAAAAAGCTTATCAGTATTTTGCTGTGCGTGTGCCTGCTTTTCGGAACAGGTATAACCGCGTTTGCCGAAAGCGGATATCCGCAGAACGTTTCGGAATTTTCGAGAATTACCAACGGAATAGGGGAGCTTTTCAGAAGCTTTTTCGGACTGTTCAGCCTTAAATTCAGATATCCGGACTGCAGCAGGCTTTATGAAATTCCCGAGCTTGAAAACGACTACGTTCCGCAGGGCTTCTGCTACATAGATTCTCATAATATGTTTGCCGTTTCCTATTACAGCACAAAGGACGGGAATTCGATTCTTGTGCTTGTTAACGCCGAAAACGGAGAAAGAATCAAGACGGTAAAGCTCTGCTATGAGGACGGTTCACCCTGTCTTGCTCATGTTGGCGGTGTGGCTGATATCGGCGATTCCCTGCTGATTTCCTCGGGTAAAAGCGTGCGCAGACTGAAAATCGACGACGCACTTTCCGCCGCGGATTATGATTATGTTTATTTCTGCGGTAAGTTTGCAACGAATATGCAGGCTTCATATGTCTGTTCATATAAGAACTGTCTGTTTGTAGGTCAGTTTTATTCGTTTACACTCAACGGTTCGTATGACACTCCCGAGGAACAGCGGATTTACACGCCCGACGGCAAGCGCAACTATGCCATGTGCGAGAAATATGATATGACCGATATGGATAAGATGTTCGCTGACGGCAGCGCTGAGCCGCTCATGGTTATTTCAATGCCGAATTCCGTTCAGGGCATCGCTTTTGACGGCGAAACCTTTGTCACAAGCTCGTCCGCAACCTTTGCCAACGCTTCAAAAATCAGATATTACAGGCTCAATGTCTCCGGTGATGTTTTCAGCATGAACGGAACCGATGTTCCGCTTTATTATCTGACGCAGAAAAGTGCGGAAAAGACCGTAAAGGTTCCGCCTATGTCAGAGGGTATTGACTTTTACAACGGCGTTGTTGCAGGAATATTTGAATCGGGCGCAAAAAAATTTTTCTACGCAAGAGCAAGAACGCCGTATATCTGCACATTCGCATAAGGTAAGCTGTTATGATTAAAAAGAAGGCTTTAACTGACAGAATTATATTTGCGGCTGTAATCGTATTTCTCTGCGTTTCTGCTCTTTATATAAGAAACAGAAGCTATTCTTACGCAAATTTCTTTAACACATACTATCCCGATACGGCGTGGACAATGGCTGTTTACTGCGGCTTCGGTCTGCTTTTCAACAGGGGAGTAAAACTTAATTTTCCCGTCGCACTGATTTTTTCTTATCTTATCGAAATTTCACAGCTTTTCAGTACGCCGTTTCTTTCGGCGGCACGGGCAACAAGGCTCGGAGGACTTATCCTCGGCTACGGTTTCCTGTGGAGCGATATTATCTGTTATACCGTCGGCGCGGTAATCTGTTTTACCGCTGAATTGCTGATACGCAAGTCTGTAAACAGGGGTGATAAAAATGCTTAAAAAGGTTATTTCCGTATTTATGTCGGTGCTTTTGCTTTGTCTGCCGCTTTCGGCGGGCGCGTCGGCAGAAAGCAAAGCGGAGTATGCCGTTAAAATATCCGTGCCGGACGCTTCGCAGTGTGCTGAGGCCGCCGCGTATCTTCAAAGAGCCGTTAAGTCGGTTTACGGCATTGAATTGGGTGACAGCGCCGAAAAATATATCGAATTCAGAGCGGAGGCTGAACCGCTTGACTATTCGGTTGAATTTGATGAAAAAACGGGAAATGCCGTTATAACAGGCGGCAGCCCCGAGGCTTATATGCGTGCTGTGTATGCGTTTCTTACTGCCGTATGCGCAGAAAACAGCGAAACGCTGATCGTTACGGATAACATAAACTATAAATTTGATTACAGCGAGGATGCTGTCGATAATTCCGACCTGCTCGAATACAGGCCTGCGGATAAGGATTCCCTTGTGAATTCATGGACGGACGGTCTGCTTGAATCCCCCGACTGGCTTGACGGACTTACGCTGGTTGAGGTGCGCCTTGATACCGCTTCAATCGGAGGAACATTTGACGAGGCGTATGACCTGCTTGACTTCTATGCGTCAGTGGGCGTTAACGGAATCTGGCTTACTCCGATTTATGACAAGGGCGCTTACGGCAACGGATACAGTAATTACGGACTGCATACGGTTGACCCGAGGCTTACGGGTACCGAAGATTATGACGATGGCTGGCAGAAGGTTTGCAGGTTTGTTGACTATGCACACTCAAAGGGAATTTACATTTTCCTCGATGTAATCACATGGGGCGTAGTTTTCAATGCACCGCTTGTTTCCGAGCATCCCGACTGGTTCAACGGCGAAGCGTGGGGCAATATCGCTTTTGACTGGTCAAACGGAGAGCTTCGGTCATGGTTTACAGATAATCTTGTAAAGAATATTCTTGTCACAGATGCCGACGGCTACCGCTGTGACTGCGAGCCGAATTATACAGGCTATGACATTTTCGGCGCAGCGCGTGAAAGACTTGCGGAAAACGGAAAATATATCGCCGTTATTTCCGAGGATACAGGCACAAGAAAATCTGTCTACGATTTTGAGCAGGACGGTGTGCTTGATTATGCTTCAATGGACAGAGCGGCGCTTTATCAGAATCCCGTAAATTTCTTTACGGACGGATATCTCAATATAGTTGATTCGGTCAGAGCGGGAGAGGGTATAGGCTCATACAACCGCGACGGCAAAAAGCTTAAGAGGGGCAAATCGAGATATTATACCAACTGCATTACAAATCACGATTATCAGAAGCGGAATGTCTGCGGAAACCGTCTTAAAATCGGCTATTCGGCAATCCTTGCTCCGTTTATTCCGATATGGTACATGGGTGACGAGTTCAACGCTTCGTGGGTCGATGCCGTTCAGTACGATATCCCCGTCAATTACGGTGACATGAATATTCCGTCAAATGCGTTTTTCCTTGAGGATGTCAGGCAGATGCTCAGAATCCGCAGAACCTACGGAGATATTTTTGAAAAATGGACGCTTAACCACAGAAACAGCAACATCTGCGAGGTTAAGGCCGGGGGACTTGATTCGCTTCAGAATTACGCGAGATATGACGGTAACAGGGCTGTCCTTGTCATTGCCAATAATGACCCCGACGCCGTTGCGGGAAAAGTAAAAATTCCGTTTTCGGAATGCGGTATCAGCGGATACAGAAGCTACACCGTAACGGATTTAATGACGGGCAGAGTTATTCTCAGCGGCACCAAAAAGGAAATTGACGGCTTTACCGCTGCCGTTCCTTATCAGTATACAGGTGTTTATCTTGTTGAGGGCAGCGAAAAGAAATGCTTAAGTCTTAATATTAATGATGTTTTTTCGGATATCAGCGAAGCCTTTATCAGTATTTTTGTCAGAATTGTATCATTGTTTAAGTGATATTCAGCTTGAAAAAACAAAAATTGTATGATATATTTAAAGAAATGATAAAGAAATGAGGATGTAATATGGATCAGAATCAAAGACCTCACAGCCGAAAGAAAACTGTCGGCTCAGGTTCGGCTGAAGTACATTCGGGCGGCAGCGCAGGCGGCGGTCCCGTCGGCTCAGGCGGACGCAAAACTTCATCGTCAGGCGGTCAGAGAGCTTCTTCGTCAGCCTCTCTGTTAGCTCCGATTCTCAGCCTGCTTTTGGGCGGAAAAGGCAAAAAACTCAGCCTGAAGAAATTACTTATTCTCGGTTTGGTTGTTATTGCAATCTTCTTTGTAATGAAAAAATTCAGCGGCGGCGGTATGCTTCCGGGACTTGATTTCACCGAAGGAATCAATCCGTTCAACTCAAGCTTTACCTCTTCCGGCTCGGAAACGGATTATTCAAAATATTCCGCGCCCGACTATACTGTTTCCAATCTTGCCCGCGCAAAGCGTGTTACTCCTGTAGGCAATGGAAAGGATACGGTTACAATCATGGTTTACATGTGCGGCACCGACCTTGAATCCAAGCACGGCATGGCAACAAAGGATTTGCAGGAAATGCTTAAGGCAAATATTTCTTCAAAGGTAAATCTTATTGTTGAAACGGGCGGCTGTAAGAAATGGCAGAACAGCACGATTTCATCCTCTAAAAATCAGATTTACAAGGTTGAAAGCGGCGGACTGAGAAAGCTTGTTGACAACAACGGCAGCTCTGCAATGACAGACCCGAAAAACCTTACCGCATTTATTGATTACTGTCAGAAGAATTATCCCGCTGACAGAAATATGCTCATTTTCTGGGACCACGGCGGCGGTTCTCTTACAGGCTACGGATATGATGAAAAGTATCCGAATTCCTCGTCGATGACTCTTGATAAAATCAATTCAGCGCTTAAATCCGCTAAATGCACATTTGACTTTATCGGCTTTGACGCATGTCTTATGGCTACGCTTGAAACAGCTCTTGTCTGTAACAGCTATGCCGATTATCTCATCGGCTCAGAGGAAAGCGAGCCCGGTACAGGCTGGTACTACACCAACTGGCTTAACGAGCTTTCAAAGAATACATCCACAGCAACTCTTGATATCGCTCAGACAATTATCGACGATTTCGTTGCTTCCTGCGGTTCATCGTCTCCCACAGGCGTAACTCTTTCCGTTATTGACCTTGCCGAGATGCAGGGTACGGTTCCGGATACCTTCAAGAGCTTCTCAACATCAACAACCGAGCTTGTTACATCCGACGATTACAAGGTCGTTTCAAATGCGCGCGCAGGCGTGCGTCAGTTTGCCGCACAGAGCAAGATTAATCAGGTTGACCTTATCGATCTTGCACAGCGTATCGGCACAAATGAATCAAAGGCTCTCGCCGAAGCTCTTCACGGCTGTGTTAAGTATAATAAAGCCACAATGTCGCACTCAAACGGCGTCAGCATTTATTTCCCGTATGAAAGCACAAAGAATGTCAAGGCCGCTGTTGCTTCTTATGAAGCTCTCGGTATTGACAGTGAATACTCGGAGTGCATCAAGTCCTTCGCAAGTCTTGAATACGGCGGACAGATTGCTGCTTCGGCTTCACAGCTTCCTACAGGCTCAATGGGTTCAATCGGCACAGAGCTTCTCGGAACACTTATTAATTCCTACACGGGCAATACGGCATCAACTTCTCCTCTCGGTTCGCTTCTCGGCACATTTATAGGCGGTACGACAGGC
>JAZUDP010000177.1:0-4104 GCA_045639705.1 Acutalibacteraceae bacterium | reverse complement strand
CTCGAACCGACGACCTCTAGCGTGACAGGCTAGCGTTCTAACCAACTGAACTACCAGGCCATGTGGTGGGAACAACAGGGCTCGAACCTGTGACCCTCTGCTTGTAAGGCAGATGCTCTCCCAGCTGAGCTATGCTCCCATTTCCATGCCATTTCTTATGCTCGTTCCCGACCTATTGGCTGAGAACATTTGCTATTATATCACAGTTTTTCTAAAATGCAAGTGTTTTTTTGAAAATTTTCAAATTATTTTATCAGCTCGTTAAACTCTTCCTCTGACAGTATTGTTATGCTGAGACTCTGCGCCTTGGTAAGCTTGCTGCCTGCCTCCTCGCCCGCAAGGACATAGTCGGTTTTCTTTGAAACGGATGAAGCTGTTTTGCCGCCGAAGCTTTCAATGATTGCGCTTGCTTCGTTTCTTGAATAAGTCGGCAGAGTTCCTGTCAGTACAAAGGTCTTGCCCGCAAAACGCATGTCCTTAACCTCTTTGAGCGACTTCATATTAAGTCCTGCCGCCATAAGTCTGTCAACAAGCTCAATACTTTCGGGCATATTGAAATAATCGACAACGCTTTTCGCCATAATTTCACCGAAGCCGTCGATTGTCATTATATCCTCAAGCTCCGCATTCATAACCGCGCTCATTGTGCCGAAGCGTTCGGAAAGAAGCTTTGCGGCTTTCTGTCCGACATGACGGATTCCCAAAGCAAAAATCAGCTTTGAAAGGTCATTTTCCTTTGATGCCTTTATCGCATCAATAAGATTCTGCGACGACTTTTCCTTTTTGCCCTCAAGCTTTTCAATCTGCTCCCTCTGAAGCAGATATAAATCAGCAGGGTTCTTAATAAGTCCTTCACTGACAAACAGTTCAAGATTGCTGTCGCCCATGCCCTCGATGTCCATAGCATCCCTTGAGCAGAAATGGATAAGATTTCTTAAAAGCTGTGCGGGACATTCGGTATTAAGGCAGCGGATTGCAGCCTCCCCTTCCTCACGGACAACCCTTGCACCGCAGGACGGGCAGATTTCGGGCATGGCAAACGGCTCTGAGCCTTCTCCGTGTTCAACAACATTAAGAACCTCGGGAATGATATCTCCCGCTTTGCGGATAATTACGGTATCGCCGATTCTGATATCCTTTTCGGCAATAAAATCCTGATTGTGAAGCGTAGCACGGCTGACGGTTGAACCTGCCACAAGCACAGGTTCAAAAACAGCTGTCGGAGTAAGCACGCCTGTTCTGCCGACATTGATTTCAATATCGACAACCTTTGTCTGTTTTTCCTCAGGAGGATATTTGAAAGCAATTGCCCATTTCGGGAATTTTGAGGTGCTGCCCAGAAGCTCGCGGTGACCGAAATCGTCAACCTTGATTACCGCGCCGTCAATGTCAAACGGCAGAGTGCCGCGGATTTCGCCGATACGGTTGATTTCAGCTATTGCCTCATCAATTGTTGCGCAGGGAGTATAAAACGGAACAGTTTTAAAGCCAAGCTCCTTAAGGTAATCAAGCGACTGCTTGTGGCTCGTAAGCGTTCTTCCCTCAATGCGCTGAATATTGAAGCAGAAAATATCAAGTCTGCGCTTTGCGGTAATCTGAGGATTCTTCTGCCTGAGCGAGCCTGCCGCGGCATTGCGCGGATTTTTAAACGGCTTTTCCTCGTTATTCTCCTGCTGTTCAACAAGCTTTAAAAATGTGTCTCTCGGCATATAGACCTCGCCGCGGACCTCAATCTGAGCGGGTGTTCTTTTCAGCTTAAGCGGAATTGAGCCGACTGTGCAGAGATTTGCGCTGACATTCTCGCCGATAACGCCGTCTCCGCGTGTTGAACCGCGGAAGAAAATGCCGTTTTCATATTCAAGCGACACGGAAAGTCCGTCGATTTTCGGCTCGACAACATAAGTCGCAAACGGAACGGTTTCCTTAACACGTTTGTCAAAAACGCGAAGCTCTTCAAAGCTGAATGCGTCCTGCAGACTTTCCATATGAACAGTATGCTCAACAGGCTCAAACTGACCGTCGGCCTTGCCGCCGACACGGCGCGTGGGAGAGTCAGCCGTGGCAAGCCCGGGGAATTTTTCTTCAATCTCCTCAAGCTCGCGAAGCATGCGGTCATACTCGAAATCTTCGATTTCGGGGCTATCCTCCACATAATATTTATGGCTGTGATAGTTGAGCGTGTTTCTCAGCTCCTCAGCTCTTTTTTCAGCGGTTTCAAATTCTGCCATAATGACACTTCCAGTTTTCTCTTTTATTACGATTAATTATGCGGGCGATTAATAATCTGCCGATTAAATCTGCTGAATTTTGGCGGGCGACCGCAGGTCGCCCCTACCATATGAATATAATAATTGTGTGTCATTCCGAACGAAGTGAAGAATCTCAGCCTGTCTTTTTTGAGATTCTTCGTCGTTCCTCCTCAGAATGACAGGATACAATAAATATGTTCGTAGGGCAAGGGCTCTGCTCTTGCCCATGCCCTCTTCTGAAAGAGAGTGGCACGGCGTAAGCCGTGACGGGTGATTGACGATTGCTGCAAGACAATCCTCAGTCGCTTCGCGACAGCTCCTTTCAAAAGGAGCCTTTGGCAGCACATCAAATATATATCAAACAGATAGATAAATTGTAATTTGTCAATTTTAATTATTATAACAAAAAAACATTCCTATAGCAAGCCGCGAATTAAAAATTTGCGAACGTACCCGGAGTTGTTCCGACAATTATACTTTCGGCAACGCAGACATTCGATTTATACTCAACCTCTGTCATTTTTCCTCCGAAAAGTATATACATGCTCACGTTCACCTCAAGCACGATTCTGTGCCTTGTCTGATTAACCCCTGCCGACTCAAAAATATCGGTAAACCTGTTTGACGAACTGCCTTTCATCGTTATGTAAAACGGAATTTCCAATCCGATGCCCGAGGTCAGCTCTCCGCTGAAAAGCAGAGTAAGCGGAATCTTCACCTTATAGCTTTTGATATCTTTGACATTCCCGTCAATATTTTTGCCGATTTCGTTCCCGAGAGTATTCAGCGTAACTATATCCACTGAAAGCGATTTTATATCTCCGCTGTCGTCATATGTAAAATCAACGACATCATCATAATTGATTCTGTACTGTGCAAGAGTCCTGTCAAGACCGTCCGATACTGCCGAAGCCGCCGTATTCTGCGCTTCCGCGGCTGAAAACTCCGTTCTCAGTGATTTAAGCCTTAATTCCACCACTGACAGCAGAGCAGCCGCCGCAAGCAGAAATGCCGCGGCGGCCGTAATAACTCTTCTTTTATGTCTGCGCATTCGCTCACCGCCTTAATTTATACTATGCGGCGGCAGCGTGATTGCTATCAGTCAAGGAAATCCTTAAGTTTCTTGCTTCTGCTGGGATGACGGAGCTTGCGGAGCGCCTTCGCCTCAATCTGACGGATACGCTCACGGGTAACATCAAATTCCTTGCCGACCTCCTCAAGAGTGTGGGGATGTCCGCCCTCAAGACCGAAGCGGAGCGCAAGAACCTTTGCCTCACGGGGAGTAAGTGTGTTGAGAACCTCGTCAAGCTGTTCCTTAAGGAGCAGGATTGACGCAGCGTCCGCCGGTGCGGGAGCATCGTCATCGGGAATGAAATCGCCGAGATGGCTGTCTTCCTCTTCGCCGATAGGCGTCTCAAGAGAAACAGGCTCCTGAGCAACACGGAGAATCTCTCTTACCTTGCCGACAGTCATGCCGAGTTCAGCCGCGATTTCCTCTGCGCTGGGGTCTCTGCCGTTCTTATGGAGAAGCTGGCTGTTTGTCTTCTTGGCCTTATTGATTGTCTCAACCATGTGAACGGGAATACGGATTGTTCTTGCCTGGTCGGCGATTGCTCTTGTTATAGCCTGACGTATCCACCATGTCGCATATGTTGAAAACTTGAAGCCCTTTGTATAATCGAACTTGTCAACAGCCTTTATAAGACCGAGGTTGCCCTCCTGAATAAGGTCAAGGAAATGCATTCCTCTGCCGACATATCTTTTGGCGATTGAAACAACAAGACGAAGGTTAGCCTCTGCAAGACGCTTCTTTGCGGCCTCACTGCCGTCATCGCTGTTAATGCGCATCGCAAGG
>JAZUDP010000176.1:0-16062 GCA_045639705.1 Acutalibacteraceae bacterium | reverse complement strand
AAAATGCGGTTGCGGCTGTTTTCGCTTCTGCCCATGATGAAATATGCGGTAACTGCCTTTTTGCTGTCAGCGCTCTTGCCGATAACAATGCCTCTGCCTACATAGGAGTTGTCCTTTATAAGCTCGCCGATGTCGTTTATCTCATAGGTGTTCATAGCCCATTATCCTTTCTTATTTACAATATCGCGGCATACCTTTTCAGCCGTCTGAGGAAGAATTATCCATTCCGCCTGCTCCATGACACGCTTCTGAAGAACTTCGGGCGTGTCGCCGTCTTCGATGTAAACCGCCTTCTGCATGATGATTTCGCCGCCGTCGGGGATTTCGTTTACAAAATGTACCGTTGCGCCCGTAACCTTGACACCCTTTGCGAGAGCGGCCTCATGAACGTGCAGTCCGTAGAAGCCTTCGCCGCAGAAGGAGGGAATGAGCGACGGGTGAACGTTAATTATTCTTTTTTCAAAGTGAGATGTGAATCTTTCGCTGAGAATGCACATGAAGCCCGCAAGCACGATGAGGTCGATTCCCGCACCGTCAAGTGCCGAGATGATTTTCTCCTCAAACGCTTCCTGACTGCCGCATTCCTTTTTGCTGATAACCGCGGTGTCAATGCCCGCCTTTGCCGCTCTTTCGAGTGCGTAGGCGTTGGGATTATTGGAAATAACAAGCTTTATTTCACCGCTTGATATTATGCCCGAAGCCTGTGCGTCTATAAGCGCCTGTAAGTTTGTTCCGCCGCCCGAAACAAGGACGGCAATTTCAGCCTTGCTCATATCAGCACAACCTTATCGTCCGATTTTATGATTTCGCCGATGATGTAGGCGTCCTCGCCGTTTGCTCTGAAGATTTCAACAGCCTTGTCGGCGTCCTCCTTCGCAACAACAACGCTCATGCCGACACCCATGTTGAAGGTGTTGAACATATCTCTCTCGCTGATATTGCCCGTCTTTGCGATAAGGTCAAAGATGGGAAGAACCTTAACCGCGCTCTTTTCAATCCTTGCGCCGAGACCGTCGGGAATGCTTCTCGGAATATTCTCATAGAAGCCGCCGCCTGTGATATGCGAAATGCCCTTGATCTTAACCTGCTCAAGAACAGCAAGCACGGGCTTTACATAAATCTTTGTGGGAGTAAGGAGAGTTTCGCCGATTGACTTTCCGCCGAGAGCCTCAACGGGGGATTTTATGTCGGCGTTTTCAACATCGAATACCTTTCTTACAAGTGAAAAACCGTTGGAATGAACGCCGCTGGAGGAAAGAGCGATAATAACATCGCCCTCAGTCATTGTCTTGTTGTCAATAATCTTATCCTTGTCAACAACGCCTGTGCAGTAGCCTGCAAGGTCGTATTCGTCAACGGGATAGAAGCCGGGCATTTCAGCGGTTTCGCCGCCGATAAGCGCCGCGCCTGACTGAACACAGCCGTCGCATACGCCTTTTACAATGTCGGCAATACGCTCGGGAATGTTCTTTCCGCAGGCAATGTAATCGAGGAAGTATAAAGGCTTTGCACCTGTGCAGATAACATCGTTTACGCACATTGCAACGCAGTCAATACCTACGGTATCGTGCTTGTCCATAAGAAAAGCGAGCTTAAGCTTTGTGCCTACGCCGTCAGTTCCGCTTACAAGCACGGGCTTGCTTATGCCTGTAAGGTCAAGCTCAAAAAGTCCGCCGAATCCGCCTACATCTGAGCATGCGGAGGTAAGAGTTTTTGCTATGTGAGTTTTCATAAGCTCAACAGCCTTGTAGCCTGCGGTAATGTCAACGCCTGCCGCTGCGTAGCTGTCTGATTTTGACTGTGTGTTCATAACTTATTCCTTTCCGTTCCAGCAGTAGGTGCAGAGCTGATCTCTGTCAAGACCTATTGCCTCTATAATACCCTCAAGCGACTGAAATTCGAGAGAAGCAAAGTGCAGCTTTGTGCAGATTGCGTCGCGGAGCTTTTTGCCTCTTTCTGTGTTTCCGTCGCAGTATTCTTCAATGTGTTTAAGTCCCTCGTCGCCCTCAAGCTCGTCAATGGTGCGTCTTGCGATTAAATCCATGTCGCCTGTCGCACGGGAGAAATTGAGATACTTGCAGCCGAACATAATGGGCGGACATGCCGAGCGGATGTGAACCTCTTTCGCGCCGTTTTCATAAAGGAAATCAACGGTTTCGCGAAGCTGGGTTCCGCGGACGATTGAATCGTCAACAAACAGGAGCTTCTTATCCTTGATAAGCTCATGCACGGGAATCTGCTTCATCTTGGCAACCTTGTTGCGCTCGGCCTGAACTGTGGGCATAAAGCTTCTCGCCCATGTGGGAGTGTACTTGATAAACGCTCTTGCGAAGGGAGCGCGGGAATAGTTGGCGTAGCCGATTGCGTGGGGAGTACCCGAATCGGGAACTCCGCCTACATAGTCGATATCCTGGGCAGTGCCGGTTTCTTCGTCGTGGCGCGCCATGATTTCGCCGTTTTTGTATCGCATTACCTCAACATTCACACCCTCATAGGTGGATGTCGGATAACCGTAGTATGACCATAAAAAAGAGCAGATGCGCATTTTCTTCAGCGGAGGAGCAAGCTGCTTCATGCTGTCAGCACTGATTTCAACAATTTCGCCGGGACCTAATTCCTTAACATCCTCATATTCAAGCTTTTTATAGGCGAAGGACTCAAAAGCGACGGCATAGCCGTAATCGCTTTTACCTATCCATACAGGAAGTCTTCCGACTTTATCTCTCGCGGCGATAATTGAACCGTCATCACGGAGAATAAGGATAGATGCTGTACCCTCAATGGAATTCTGAGCGAATCTGATACCGTCAACGAAGTTGCTTTTCTGGTCAATCAGCGCGGCAATAAGCTCTGTGGAATTGATTCTTCCGCCTGTCATGGAGTCAAAGTGACCGCCGCTGAATGAAAGATACTGACTGATAAGTGCGTCTGCATTGTTGATAACGCCGATAATGCAGATTGCGTAAGTGCCGAGATTTGAACGGATAAGCAGCGGCTGAGGGTCGGTGTCGCTTATGCAGCCGATAGCCGAGGTACCCTTCATCTCGTCAAAAATATGTTCGAACTTGGTTCTGAACGGTGAATTCTGTATGTTGTGAATTTCTCTCTGTAAACCTATTTCGCTGTCATAAGCCGCCATGCCGCCGCGGTGAGTACCGAGGTGCGAGTGATAGTCTGTTCCGAAAAAGACATCGGGAATTGCATCACCCTTGCAGGCAGCTCCGAAAAATCCACCCATATTTTATTCCTCCTTTAGACCGAAAAAGATATGTGCGCAGCGCTTGGGATAATGTCTGACTTATGCAAAGAAAAGCTCTGAAAGAGTCATAGGCTCGATGTATTCGCCGTTCTTGTATACGCGCATGTTGCCCGATGCGATTTCGTCAATGAGCATAACCTTGCCGTCAGCGTCATAACCGAACTCGAACTTGATATCGTAGAGAACAAGACCCTTTTCGAGGAGGTCGTCGGCAACAATCTTTGTAATCTGCTGAGTCATAACCTTGATGTCGTCATACTGCTCAGCTGTCATAACGCCGAGGTCAATAAGACCGTCCTTTGTAACAAGGGGATCGCCCTTTTCGTCATTTTTGAATGTTGTTTCAACATATGAGGGAAGGTCTGCGCCTTCTTCAATGTAATCGCTGTAGCGGCGGAAGAAGCTGCCGACAGCCTTGTTGCGGCAGATAACCTCAAGACCCTTGCCGAATACCTTTGCGGGGAGAACCTCCATTGTTGTATCCTCAAGGTTTGCGCTTACGAAGTGTGTCTTGATGCCTGCTGCGTTAACCTTCTCAAAGAAATAGATTGACATGCGGAGATTAACATCGCCGACGCCGTCGATTGTAAGACCTACTGAATTTTCACCGGGATCGAAAACGCCGTCCTTGCCTGTGCAGTCATCCTTGAACTTAAGCAGATAGTTGCCGTTGTCAAGTGCGAAAACGTCCTTTGTCTTTCCTGTGTAAACGAGCTTCTTTTCCATGATAATATCTCCTTTAAATGAATTTCAGATTATTTGTTGAACTGATCTGCAATTTTAGCGTCCTTTTCAAGAACCTTTTTTGCATCGTCAGCGCGTTTTTTATCAAGCCTTGCCGCAAGCTCAGCGTCCTCAACGGCGAGAATCTGTGCGCAAAGCAAAGCGGCATTGGCTCCTCCGTTGATTGCAACAGTGGCTACAGGTATGCCTGTGGGCATCTGTACTGTTGAAAGAAGGGCGTCAATGCCGTCTAAAGTTGTGGATTTACAGGGTATGCCGATAACGGGCAGGGTAGTGTTGGCTGCAATTGCACCTGCAAGGTGTGCCGCCATGCCTGCGGCTGCAATAATTGCGCCAAATCCGTTTTTGCGTGCGGACGAAGAAAACTCCGCAGCCTCTTTGGGAGTTCTGTGAGCTGAGAACACATGGACCTCGTAGGGGATTCCCAGAGAGTCCAGTGTGCTGATGGCCTTTTCAACGATGGGCAAATCGCTGTCGCTGCCCATGATGATACCGATTTTTTTCATGGTTAACCTCCTTAATTGCAGACAATACAAAAAGGGCGCAGTTATCTGTTGAATGATAACTGTGCCCAGACGGTCGGCTTAAAACATACCTTCTGTTCCCCCGTGGTTATCCACTTTTCCGTCAGTCGCAGAAAGTATTCTTAAATTTGTCTTAATTTTAACATAATTTAAAAAGTGTGTCAACAAATCTGATAAAAACCGGATGTAGATAAATGTACCCGAATAAGATAAATTTTTGTCGCTTTTCACAGTCTGCGGGCATAATTGCATCAAATTACCGTTTTCCGCCGCGCAATCAGTATCAGCGTGCTTATCACATCAAGGACGGGGAGAAGCTGAAGAGCATAATGGATTTTACTTATTTTCACCTGAACGGAACCGATTTTTCCGAAGCAGATTATTCCCGCCGCTCCCGACAGCAGCACTGACAGAAGGCAGAAAACCCAGCTCGCGAAGCCGAGCGGAACGGATGCAGGGAATATCATTATTCCGAAGGTCATGAAATACAGATAATTCACAACATAAACCGGTACTGGCGCAAGCTTCATGATTTTCCATATTTTAACGCTCTGATGCGTATTGAAGCTTTTTGCTTTTCTGATGCACTGCAGCCCCGAAACGACAATAAGCCAGAACACTGCGGAAAACAGAACGACCATAGCAAGCAGGTAAAGCAGTGCCGAATCCGATATGCTGCTTATTAAATCGTGGAGCATCATCGGCAACAGCGTAATCGCGGGAATGCCGATATAAAGAGAAATAACGAAGAAAACCGCGGAGTTCATTGTCTCACCTCTGTGATATTATATCACTCTGCATGCCTTTTGTCTGCAAACTTCGGTTTACATTTTAATAAAGCTTAATCCATTCTATATCAGCCTTATCGCGTGCCGAGGTGATTTTCAGGGTGAACAGGTCTGTATCGGCGTTTACTCTGATAATTCTTCTGCTGCCGATTGTAGTTCCGTTGCAGAACTGACACATTGTGCCGTTGTCCCTTCTGAAGGAAAGCTTGAAGCTCTCTACCCGCTGACCCTCAGCAATTTTTTCGGCAATTTCAATAAATGAGATATGCCGCTTTTCGGGAAGCGTCAGAGTAAGCTCGGTCTGTGTTTCACTTACGGGCTTTTCCTCAATTACTGCGTCCTCTGAAAGCTCTTCCTTAAAGCTTTCGCGTATAAGGTCACCAAGCTCTTTGAGCCTTGCGATATCGCGCTCGTCAAATTTTCCGTTCGGCATGGGCGGAACATTGAGATTGAATGTTGTGTTGCCGCCTACCGTGCCGAGGTATGTATTGAACAGACGCTCAAGGCTGTGCGGCTCCTGCTCCCTGTGCCAGAACCAGCCCGGACGGATTGACATATCGGTTTCGGCAGGGGAGAAAACAAGTCCTTTGGAATAGATAATATTATTCAGCGAGCCGATATCGTCGTCGGTATTGTATATTCCTTCAAGCGTGCCTGCAAACGGACCCTCGCCCGTCTGAATGTTTTTGTTATGGTAGCAAAGCTCCGACGGAACAACCGCCCACTGGGCATGGGCCGTTGTACCCGATTCGTTGCCGCACCAGCGGATAACGCCGCCGTCGTTGAAATAGGTTGCGTTCGGCTGATATTTTTCAATCAGCGCGAGATATCTGTCAAAATCGTAAACCTGCTTTCTGCCGTTCGGACCTTCTCCGCATGCGCCGTCAAACCATACATGGAAAACCTCGCCGTATTTCGTCAGCAGCTCCGTCAGCTGATTGCAGTAGTAATCGTTGTATTCATCGGTTCCGTAGTATTTGCTGTTTCTGTCCCACGGAGAAAGATAAAATCCGAATTTAAGTCCGTATTTGCGGCAGGCGTCCCCGCATTCGGCAACAACATCGCCCTTTCCGTTCTTGTAGGGACTGTTTTTCATGCAGTGTTCGGTATAGTCCGACTGCCACAGGCAGAAGCCGTCATGGTGCTTGGCTGTAAGAATAATTCCCTTTGCACCGACGGAAAGCGCCGCCTGAGCCCACTGCTCGCAGTCAAGCTCTGTCGGATTGAATATTGCAGGGTCCTCGTCGCCGTTGCCCCATTCAAGGTCTGTATATGTATTCGGGCTGAAATGAACAAAAAGGTAAAAAGGTGTCTCTCTGAGCATTTTAAGCTGTTTTGCATCAGGCTTAACATGAGCCGCCTGTCTGATAAATGTATTGAAATCCATATAATTACTCCTTTGAAGCTGTTTGCTTTAAGATTATCATATTGTCTGATATTTTTCAATTCATGCAGGAAAATCTTTTACGGTAAAATCATATGCAAATCAGTTCCGCGCAGACAAAAGGCCCCTGCTTCACAAGCGGAAACAGAAGCCCGATTATTATTTAACCTGCCAGAAGCCGATTTTTTTCATTGCTTTATTGAGCGTTTTGTTTGCGAGGTATGATGCCTTCTGCGCACCTTCAACAGCGCATTTTTCAAGATAAGCCTTGTCGCCGACGATTTCAAAATATCTGTCCTGAACGGGCTTAAGCTCTGCAATAACGCTTTCCGCAACGGCAACCTTGAAATCGCCGTAGCCCTTGCCTTCAAATTCCTTTTCGATGGCGTCATAGTCCTTGCCTGTGCAGCAGGAGTAGATAGCCATAAGATTGTTGATTCCGTCCTTGCCGTCAGCGTATTTAACAACAGCCTCAGAGTCGGTAACGGCTGACTTGAACTTTTTCATAATCTCGTCGGGCGTATCGAGCATGGAAACCGAAGCCTTGGGATTCGGGTCGGACTTTGACATTTTCTTTGTCGGGTCCTGAAGGGACATGACTCTTGCGCCCTTCTTGCCTATGTACGGCTCGGGAATTGTAAATGTGGGGGAGTATGCTCCGTTGAAACGCTCGGCGATATCGCGGGCAATTTCAAGATGCTGCTTCTGGTCAGCGCCGATGGGAACGAAATCCGTCTGATAAAGAAGGATATCAGCTGCCATGAGTGTGGGGTATGAGAACAGACCGACATTTACATTGTCGGCGTGCTTGAGGGATTTATCCTTGAACTGTGTCATTCTTGCCGCCTCGCCGAACTGGGTATAGCAGTTAAGAAGCCATGCCATCTGACTGTGAGCGGGAACGTGGGACTGAACAAAAATAATGCTTTCTTCGGGGTCAAGACCTATTGCGAGAAGAAGGGCGTACATTTCAAGCGACTGCTTTCTGAGCTTCGCAGGCTCCTGACGGACTGTGATTGCGTGCAGGTCGGCAACAGCAAAAAGACAGTCGTTTCCGTCAGCCATAGCAGCCCAGTTCTTGAGCGCACCGAGGTAGTTGCCGAGCGTGGGAACGCTTGTCGGCTGTATCATACTGAGTACTTTCGATTTTTTCTCAGATGTATTTTCCATTTTGTATTCCTCCAGGGATGTTTTTTTAACAAAACAGATTATAACACAAGATATTATGATTGTAAATAAAAGAATTATATGTTAAAATAAATTAATTATATATTGGATGTGTAAATTATGGCTTTTGACTCGGTTATTTTTGATTTTGACGGCACTGTTGCAGATACGGGCGTCGGCGTTTTTGAAAGCATACGCTATGCCATAGATAAGGAGGGGCTTCCTCAGCCGCCCGACAGCTATATGAATAAGTTTGTCGGACCTCCGTTCAAGGCGAGCTTTCCCGAATGCTTCCCGTGGATAGACGATGCCTGTGTGGACAGGCTTATCGCGTATTACAGGGAAACTTATTCCGTCAGCGGAATATATAAATTTACGCTTTACGACGGAATGGAGGAGCTGCTGCAGTACCTTAAGGCTAACGGAATAAAGACGGGTATCGCAAGCTCCAAGCCCGAAATATTTATCAGTCAGATTATGGATAAATGCGGACTGAGAAAGTATTTCGATGTTGCCGTCGGCGCAAAAACAGAGGACGCTCACGCAGGAAAAGCGGAGCTTGTAAGGGCTGCGGCAGACGGCCTTGCCGGACTCGACTGTACAAATCCGCTCATGGTCGGAGACAGAAAGTTCGATATTGAAGGCGCAAAAGCGGAAAATGTTCCGTGCGCCGCTGTACTGTTCGGCTACGGCAGCCGCGAGGAATTTGAAGAATACGGTGCGGAATATATTGTTGCCGACTGTGAGGAATTGAAACATATAATAACAGGAGAATAATTTATGAAAAAGATAATTGTCGCAGGCGCAGGTCACGGAGGCGTGACCGCAGCTCTCAATCTTGCGAGGGCGGGCTTCAGTGTTACAGTTTACGAAAAACAGAGCAGAGAGGATATGGGCTACGACTGGGTCGACTGCGTATATCTGCCCGTGTTTGAAAATACCGGCTTTGTATGTCCTGACTTAAGTAATTTCACTCCTATGGCTGACCAGGGCTATCACAATCCGAAAAAGAATGTCAAGGTTGTTGTCGAAAAGGATTACGGCGGCAGACTCGGCTACGTTGAAAGAAAATTCCTGATAAAGTATATTATTGACGCAGCGGAAAAAGAGGGCGTAAAGTTTGTTTTCAACACTGAGATAATCTGCGCGCTTTACGATGAAAACCGTGTAACAGGCATCAGAATCAGTAAAAACGGCAAAGAAAAGGATGTTTTCGGCGATATGGTAATTGATGCCGCGGGCATGAATTCTCCCGTTCGCTCAACGCTTCCCGACAATTTCAGAATCAGACGGAAGCCGCATGAGGACGAGTCTTTCTTCACATGGCGCGGAAGCTTCCGCAAGACACGCGAGTTTAAGGCGTCGCCGAAAAATACAATCTATTTCTTCCACTGCCGCAGAAAAGGCATGGACTGGGCGATAGACGACCCCGATACCGTTGATATTCTTGTCGGCGGCTTCGGCAGTCTTACCGATGACGATATTCAGGAGGCGATTGAAGATTTCCGTAAGGAATATCCGATTGAGGACACCCCGGTGCGCGGAGGCACAAAGGCCTGTATTCCTCTTGGAAGATTCCTTTCGGTTATGGTCTGCAATAACTATGCCGCGGTCGGCGATTCCGCATTCATGACCGAGCCTTTGAGCGGTTCGGGTATTGATATCAGCATGTACTGCGGAAAAATTCTTGCCGAAACCGTAATTGAAGCAAACGGCGACTTTTCCGTTGAAAAGCTGTGGAAATACAATTACCGCGCTTTCACGGAATTCGGAAACAGGCAGTATAACAATCTGATTATCAAAAGCTTCCTTTCGATACTCAGCGCCGACGATATGGATTTCTTCTTTGAAAAGAAGATACTCACCGCCAAGGAAATCGGAGGCGGCGGAAACACGAAATATACGGTTTCCGATATTCTTGCTAAGGCAAGCCTGCTTTCAAGACCGTGGCTTATTCCGGGACTTCTCAGAATAGGAAGCAAGACTCTGCTTCTTGATAATGTGAAAAAGGCGCTGCCCGAGGCATACAATGAGGCTGCAATCAAAAACTGGAAAGCTGTTTATTCTAAACTGAGGTGATATAAATGTACGAAAAATTTGATATTCTCGAAAGTGCAAGACTTGTTCATCACTACATAACCAACATGTGCGACGAGGCACAGGACAACCTGCCTTACTGGCTGCTGCTTCCCAATAAGAAGCCTGCCGAGGCCGCTCACTGCCGTGTTGACGACGCCGAGCTTGTAGGTTCATGGTATGAGGGACTTGTCAGCGCAATGCGTATGCTCAATACGGACGAGGGTGACAATGTGAAGCAGTCGCTCCGCCGTCATCTTATGAAATCGTGGGGCGAACACGGACTGCGCTTCTGCGAACCCTATCCGTGGACTCACACGGTTCACTCGTCGTTCCACGAAATGGGTTATATTCTTCCCGGACTTAACATGATTTCCGAGGATTATCCCGAGGATGAGGAGCTTGAAAAGCGTATCTCCGGGCTTATCAGAGGCATGCGCTCCCTTGTTATCGAACGCAAGGTGCGCACCTTCTGGTCGGGCGATTTTATCGAGGAAGAACCGATTTACGAATTTCCCAACGATGTTTATCTTAAGGAAGGCGGCTTTGACCTTACCCGTCACACGGGCAGAGGTGAGCAGGCAATCAGAAACGCCGTTATGCTTCAGGCTCTTGTGCGCCGCTATGAGCTTAAGGGTGACGAGGTTGCTCTTGACCTTGCGACGGGCATCGCAAACTATGTTCTCGGTCCGTCAAGGTATTTCAACTATAAAATGGAATTTTTCGGACATGTTCATTCTGCGGTATGGTTTGCCTGCGGTATCGTAAAGCTCGGCAGACTTACCGGTCAGGAAAAATATATTCTCAAAGGCAAGGCAATCTACGATTATGTCCGCTCGATTTCCTCCGATTTCGGCTGGGTTCCCGAGTATGCCCAGTGGCATCCCGTGGAGGAGGAACACTGCGAAACCTGCTGTATCAGGGATATGATAGTCTGCGCTGACGAGCTTATAAAGTGCGGCTATAAGGAATACTGGAACGATATGAACCTGTTTGCCCGCAATCAGCTTATGGAAAATCAGGTTAAATATACCGGCTATGTTGAATGCGACAATTCAAGACCCGACGGCAACGGCATAACCTACCGCGATATAGACAAGCGCATGGTCGGCGGCTTCACGGGTGGCAGCGAGCCGAATTCAATCTCGCTCTCGCGTTTCCGTTCAATAGCAGGCTGCTGCGTCGGAACTGCTCCCGTTGCGCTCAAAACCGTATGGGACAATGCGATTACGGAGGATGACGGTGTGCTTACCGTCAATATTCCCTGCGACAAGGAAACCGATGAGCTTAAAATGGAGTCGTTTATTCCCAACGAGGGACTTATCCGTCTTACCGCAAAGAAGGACTGCAGAGCAGGCTTCAGAAAATATGACTGGATGGGTGACTTCAGCGTGACGCTTAACGGCAAGGTGATAAACGGTATTTCCGCAGAGCTTAAAGTAGGCGATGTGCTTGAACTTTCCTTTGAAATCGAGACTGCTGCGAAGAAGGAAACCGTCCGCGGTATTGAATTTACCGTTTACTGGCGCGGCTGCGATGTTGTCGATATGACGCCGAGAGGTGAGCATGTCAGACTTTATCAGCGCGACATGGACGCGGAGAAATACTATCCCACACCTGAGGATGTTGAATATACGGGCGCGGCAAACTACGGCCCGACCCAGCAGAAGCAGTGAGGCGGCGCTATGAAATTACATACATTCGGAA
This sequence comes from Acutalibacteraceae bacterium, assembly GCA_045639705.1. Lineage (GTDB taxonomy): Bacteria > Bacillota > Clostridia > Oscillospirales > Acutalibacteraceae > CAG-488. The sequence goes on along the minus strand of JAZUDP010000176.1, from coordinate 4,413 downwards.
CCTCGGCAGGTACTCAACCGAACGCGGGCTTTCATCATACCTCGCTTGCCGTTGAAACTGAAAAGGGCGTATATTTCCTTGACGCGGGCGAGTGCGGAGCTTACACGGCACACCTTATGGGCGTTGACCTGCTTAATGTAAGGGCGATTTTTATCAGTCATCCGCACATGGACCATGTCGGCGGCTTAGGCAATCTGCTCTGGTATATCCGCAAAATGACCAAGGTCAGAAAAGAACAGCCTCAGGCGGACAATATTGATATTTTCACGCCATGCCTTGAAACTGTTGAGGGCTTTATGACGGTACTGAAAAACACCGAGGGCGATTTTGAAACGGAATATACCCACACAGTGCATAAAATATCGGAGGGCGTGATTTACGATAACGGAGATATCCGCGTAACCGCAATTCATACTGACCACATGCCGATGAAAAACGGCGAGTATCAGTCCTTTGCGTTCAAGGTTGAGAACGGAGGCAAAACGCTTGTTTTCTCGGGCGATATGCGCCTTGAAAACCTTGCGGATATCATCCCCGAAGAATGCGACGCGTTTCTTGTTGAAACGGGACATCATCAGATTGAAACAATCTGCGACGAAATTAAATCGCTCGGCAAAAACATAAAAACGCTTTTCTTTGTTCACCACGGCGGCTTTATTATGAAAGACCCCGAGGATGCGGTGCGCAGGGCTGCGGCGGCGTTCGGAAACGCGGTAATTACCCGTGACGGCATGACCTATGAAATATAAGGAGTAAGAATATGAGATACGGAGTTTGTATGCAGATTGACGCGCTTGAAAAAATCGAAATCGTTAAAAAAGCAGGCTTTGATTATATCGAATGCGGCTTCTGCAAGCTTTCAAGAGCGGAGGACGGTGTGTTTGAAGCTTTTAAGGAAACGCTTGAAAAGAATGACATAAAATGCGAATCGGCAAACGGATTTCTCCCGAAGGATATTCCTCTCATCGGAGACGAATATGACGCAGAAAAGACTGCTGCCTACATTGAAAAAGGCTTTCAGCGCGGTGTTCAGGTCGGACTGAAAACCGTCGTTTTCGGCTCAAGCGGAGCAAGAAAGGTTCCCGACGGCGTCAGCTATGCCGAGGGCTTCCGTCAGCTCGGCGAGGTTATCAGAACCGTGATTTCACCCCTTGCGAAGAAATACGGAATAACAATCGTAATGGAGCCCTTGAGAAAAGATGAGTGCAATATAATCAATACAGTTAAAGAGGGGACAATGCTTGCAGTGCTTTCGGGTTGTGACAATGTTTTCTGCCTTGCCGATATTTATCACATGATAGGCGAGGGAGACACATACGACGATATCAGACAGCTCAAAGGTTCTCTTAAACACGCCCACATCAACAAGCCGTTCTCCGACAGAGATTTAAGACGTGAATTTCCGTCAGATGCGGACGAATTTGATTACAAGGGCTTCGTTGAGGCTCTCGAATACGCGGGCTGTCATACCTGTTCAATCGAGGGCGGATACATAGATTTTGAACCCGAGGCTATGCTTGCGGGTAAGGTGCTTAAAAGCCTTTAAGGAGGAAGACAAATGAACATTTTCCCGAATATATTAAGAACACCCGATAAAATCTCAATGCGTATCGGCGATGAGGAACTCACCTTCGGCGGCGCGGACAGTCTGAATTATAACGACATTACCGTAAGCATCAGCGGCGGAAAAGTCACACTTACAGCGGATAAATCCGAGATTAAGCGCGTTACGCTTTACTGGAAGGTCAATATGCCCGACGATACCCTTTACTATGCGGACAAATGGGAACGCGGTTACTGCGATTTTGAATGGCGCGGACTCTTCTGCGACAGACCGTACCCGTGGTACATGGCTGCCTCAAAGGGTGATGTCACAGCCTGCTACGGCGTTAAAACTCTGCCCGATGCATTCTGCTGCTTCAAGTGCCTCAAGGGCGAAATCAGCCTTAACTGCGAGGTTTACAACGGACAGAACGGCGTTATACTCGGCGGTAAAACTATCACCTGCGCCGAAATTGTAAATGAAGAGTATACGGGCATGAGCGCACACAAAGCAATGAGTGAATTTGCGGGCGTTATGGCTGTCAATCCTGTTTTTCCCGAAAAGCCCGTTTACGGCTACAACAACTGGTACTATGCCTACGGCGTAAGCTCCGATGAAGAAATCACGGAGAACGCAAAGCAGCTTGCCCGTCTTACCAAGGGGCTTGAAAACCGTCCGTACATGGTTGTCGACGACTGCTGGCAGATAAAGCACTGGTTCAAAGGCGGCTACAACGGCGGCCCGTGGAGAGAAGGCAATAAGGATTTTCCCGACATGAAGGCTCTTGCGGAGAAGATTGCCGCAATGGATATTATTCCCGGCATCTGGTTCAGACCTCTGCAGAATGCCGACGAAAGCCTTGATGAAAAGCTTTACACAAATAAGGAAGATTATATCCTCGACCCGACGGCTCCCGAGGTGCTTGATTATATTGCGGAGGATGTAAGAACACTTACCGGCTGGGGCTATAAGCTGATAAAACACGATTTTTCCACCTATGACATTCTTCATCAGTGGGGAATGGACTTACGCGATTTCCCGTCAAGGAACGCTTACAGCTTCCGTGACCGCTCGCTTACCAATGCGCAGATAATCAAAAATCTTTACAAAACAATTTACGACGCGGCAGACGGCAAGGCAATAATAATCGGCTGCAACTGCGTCGGTCATCTCGGAACGGGCTTCTTCCACATCCACCGTTCGGGCGACGACACAAGCGGAAGAGCGTGGCTCCGCACACTGAAACTCGGCGTCAATACGCTTTCGTTCAGAGCGCATCAGCAGGGCAAATTCTTCTTCGTTGACGGCGACTGCGTCGGACTTACGCCGAAGATTGATTTTGAGCAGAACAAGGAATGGCTCCGTCTTCTTGCGTACAGCGGAACACCGCTGTTTGTTTCCGTCGGACCGACAACTCTCACAGCGGAGCAGGAGCAGTATCTTGCCGAAATGCTTGCCGTCGCTTCCCGGGAGAGAGAACCCGTCGAGCCTGTTGACTGGTTCAGCAACAATCTGCCGTATAAATTCCTTATTGACGGTGAACAGGTTGAGTTTGAGTGGTTTAAATAAAATTCTTGACAAACAGGATTTTATGTGTTATTCTCTTGAAAATTAATTTGAGGTATTACTATGAAAACATATCTTTTAAGAAAATCTGATATGTATGACCAGCAGCTTGCACATGACCCTATGTGCAGGTCTATACCTCTATATTCATTTTTGAAACCGTAAGGTTATAAATGATTATAACGGTGTAGGCTTGAAATTACAGCTTGCACCGATTTTTTTATTTTAAAGAAGTGATATTTATGAAATTATTTAAAAGAAAGCACAAGTCGGCAGAACACAAAACGACAGGGAACGCTGTTGTTGATTTTTACAGTAACTATGACGAGGACGGCAGATTACTGAGAAAAAGCAGAATGCCCGAATACCTTAACACAATGCGTTATATAGAAAAATATCTCACACCCAATGCGAAAATCATTGAAATCGGCGCGGGAACGGGAAGATATTCCTTTGCCCTTGCGGAAATGGGTTATGATGTTACGGCGGTGGATCTGACGCCGAAAAATGTTGAGATTATGAAGCGTAAGGCCAAGCCGAATCACAAAATCAAAATATATGAAGGAAACGCCTGCGATTTGTCCGCATTTGAAAGCGAAACATATGATATAGTTCTGCTGCTCGGTCCGATGTACCATCTTTTTACCGAAGAAGACAAGCATAAGGCTCTCGGCGAGGCAATAAGAATCGCAAAAACGGGCGGCGTGATATACGCTTCATACTGCAACAATGATACATGTATCTACAAGTTTTTTTATTCAGGAAGAATACTGAAATATGTTGATAAATGTATGATAAAAGAAGATTATCACACTGTATCGAGTATGCCCGAGGTTTTTGAACTGTACCGCAAGTCCGACATTGATGAGCTGATGAAAAATTATCCCGTTGAAAGACTTCACTTTGTGGGCGTTGATATGCTGTCATACATTTATGACGATAAATTAGACAATCTCATTGACCGAGAATTTGAGGAGTATATGAAGTTTCTGTCCGGTCTATGCGAGCGTGAGGACTGTGTAGGACTGTCGATTCATATGCTTGATGTTTTCAGAAAGGAGTAAAACAATATGAAAATTTATTTAGTAAAGCCAGACCTGACTTATTACGAAGACTATAATGACATGATGCGCGAGTGGGGCGATCCGAATACGGCGGCACCGTGGTTTCTTGACTATCCCGTTCCAACCATTGAAGAATTTGCAAAGTATGTTAAGCACCTTGATGACTGCTCATACGGCAGATTGGAAGAACGGTACTGCTCAACCACATCTTATTTTGCAGTGGATGAAAACGACCGTCTT
>JAZUDP010000175.1:0-37340 GCA_045639705.1 Acutalibacteraceae bacterium | reverse complement strand
CTGGGTTAAGATGATAAGCTCGATTATCAGCAGACTGATAGAGTTTATTACAAGCCTTATGGCACTTTGATTTATAGGAGGTAATTCAAAATGAAATATGAAAAGCCGAGTATAAAGATTGAGAGGTTTGAGCTGATTGAGGATATCACAAACCTTGAAGCACTCAGTGCAGGCGAACTTACGCCGTCGGGCAAGCCGATAACCGAAGGAAACGACCCGTTTTACGATATACTCACGGATTCGATAGACGAATTCTTCGGAAAATAAAAACACAAAAGAGGCAGAGATTTTTCTTGAATCTCTGCCTCTTTTTATGCCTTCTTTATAAAGTTTTATATATTTTAATTATCTGCTCCGGGTAAGCGTCAAGCCCGTAATATCTGAGGGCGTTTTCTTTGTTGCTGCCGGCAAATGCAAAGCTGTCTTTTATGCCTGCGGCTTCCTCAAGCTTCGCGGCTAAATCCATGTAATCCTTGTTCCTGAACCAGAGCATTCTGATTCTGTCTCCTGCGTAGCTTTTCTGTCCCGCACAGTCGCTCGCGACAACGGTTTTTCCGCAATATGCTTCTTCAATTATTGCCGAGCATGCTCCCTCGCTTCTTGAAGGGGAGATGCATATGTCTGCCGCACGGTAATACGAAGCAATATCGTTCCTCGGCGGCAGGAGCTTTATCCAGTCCGGGAAGACTCCGTTAAACTGTTCGGTCAGAGCGGCGGTGATTTCATCGCGGTGAGTTGTGACAACAACTCCGAGATAAGCCTCATGCTTTTCCCTGAATTTATCTACTGCGGCTGCGGCGATGTCGATACCTTTGATTTTGTAATTGTATCCGACCATCAGACAAAGCAGGGCGCTGTCACTGCCGGTGATGTCGCTTTTCCTTAGATTCTCGTATGTGCCGAGACGTTCAAATGCAATCGGATTCAGAACAACCTCATTCCTGCACAGGGGATAATTGATTCTGCATTCGTCAGCCATTGCGGGCGTGATGCATATAAAAAACCAATCCCTGTAAACCAGCTTGCCGACATTGATTTTTACGGTATTGAAGCTGCCGTAAGCACTTCGGTAATGCTTGATAAGCTTGACTTTTTTTCCGAACGCGGCAAGACGGATACAGAAATCCGATTTCATGTCCGTGAAATGAACATGAACAATGTCAATTTTCTCATCTGTGATAATTTTCCGGAAAAGCTTTATTCTTTTCATCGGACTTTTTTCATAGATATAAACGGGATTTTCCTTTTTAAGTTCGTCAACCCATCCGTTTTTTCTTTCGATGTTTCTGTCGGTGAGCGCATAGACATTTCTGCCGCCGTTTTCACTTTTCAGTGCTTTGTCAACGGAGTCAAGCTCAGCTATAAAATTTCCGCTGACGGTGGAGGCAAAATCACAGATATGCAATACGTTCATAATTTCCTCCGAAAAAATCAGTTCTGCTCGCTGTTGACCTGCTCAATGATTTCGGCAACATAGTCGGCGTAAATGTGTCCGATAAAGTCTGAACCCTCGCCGGGTGTGGGATGAACACCGTCCTCGGAGAATACCTTCCACTCGGTGTTTACGCATGCGGCTGCAAGAATGCCGTCAAGGGGAATAAACAGGTCGGCGTATTCGCGTGCAAGCTTGCGTGTAATCTGAATCTTCGGGTCAAGGTCCTCACGGAAGAAGAGCTTATCCTCCGCGGGAAGAAGGAACTGTTCAATCATAACGATTTTTGCGTTTGTCTTTGTTTTGACTGCTTCGAGAACCGTGCGGTAGTTCTCTTCAAATTTTGCATTGTCAAGCCAGCTTCTGTCAGCGGCTCTGTGCCATGTATCGTTTACACCGATAAGGATTGATACGATATCGGGCTGAATATCAATGAAATCCTCCTGCAGTCTGTTAACCAGATTGATTGTCTGGTCGCCGCTGATTCCGAGGTCGATAAATTCAAAATCCATGCCGTCAAAGTATTCGCTGATGTACTTAGCAGCATACTTGGGGTAACCGTTTCCAAGTTCGTGATAATCCTCGCGGTTGCGGCCTGCATCTGTTATGCTGTCGCCCTGAAATAAAATTTTCATTATAAGTCCTCCAAACTTTTTATTTCAATTATATCTGAAAAATCTTCGCTTCCGCAGACGGAAACAACAAGATTTTCAAAATCAAATGAGGTGAATTTTCTGCCGTATTTTGTAAAGCTTTTTTCTGCGGTTCCGAAAGAAAAATCCTTAAGAATTTTTATCCCTCTGCCGTCGCATTTCGCCGCGGCTTCCTTAAGAGTCCATATGCGCGTAAACGCTCTGTCGGGCTCGTCCGAATTCCTGATAAAATCAATTTCGGCTTCACTGCCCACGCGTCTTATTATTTTTTCGTCAAAAGGGACTATGTCCTGAATATCGACTCCGACGGGACTTTTGCTTACGGTAGCAACCGTGCCGAGCCTGCAGTGACTGATATTGAAAAAGATATCCTGTCCCTTTATATACGGCTTGCCGTTTTCATCCGTTTCAAGCTCAAAATCAGATATTCCGTTTTCCTTCAGCGCATATTTAAGCAGAAGACAGGAGGCAAGGCAGTTTTCTCTGTCACGCGTCTGTCTGAAACGCTCAAGCCTGTCAGCACGGCCGGCAGGAAGAAGCTCCCTGTATTTTTCAAGCCTTAGCGACTGATAATTGTCAAAAAAATAAACCATGTTATTCACTCTTTGCATACTCGATTAAATCAGCGGTTATTTTCGTAATTTTCCGTAAAGCTGTGAAGCTCGCCGCCGTCGCATTCGCGGTATCCGATTACCGTTGCGAGATTTACGTTGTGAATGCTTTTGAAAATATTCATGTCAACATTATCGTTGTCGGCTTTCAGATTTCTGATAAGCTCCTTGACAACCTGACGCTTTGAGCCGTCGCAGGAAATATCGTTTTTCTGCGTAACGCTGCACGCACAGCGCAGAAAATGCAGCTCATTGTACCGCGCCCATGAAATGATATCGTTTTCGCGCACCATGTACAGCGGACGGATAAGCTCCATGCCTTCAAAATTCGTGCTTTTCAGCTTCGGCATCATGGTTTTGATTTCCGCGCCGTAAAGCATGCTCATCAGCGTTGTTTCAATAGCGTCGTCAAAGTGATGCCCGAGGGCGATTTTGTTGCAGCCAAGCTCCTGAGCCTGCTTATAAAGGTATCCGCGGCGCATTCGTGCGCAGAGGTAGCAGGGAGAACCGCCGCCCGCGGCGTCTACATTATGAAAAACAGGAGCGTCGAATATTTTTACGGGCAGGTTGAGCGTATCGGCGTTTTCAAGGAGCTTCCGCCTGTTTTCTTCCGTATAGCCCGGGTCCATGGCAATATATTCAACCTGAAATTCAAAATCGCTGTATTTCTGCAGGTGCTGCATGCACATGGCGAGAAGCATGGAATCCTTGCCGCCCGAAATGCAGACAGCTATTTTGTCGTTCGGCGAGATAAGCTCATAATCCTTGATTGCGCCGACAAAACTGTTCCATATAGTTTTGCGGTATTTTTTAATTATACTTCTTTCAATCAGCTGATACCGTTCCATAATTCGCTCCAAATCAGATATAAAACTATTTTATCATTGATTTTGTTAATTTACAACAAGGATGTAAAAAGTTTTAGGTTGAAAAAAAGAATTTTTTAATGTATAATGTCGTCATATGTATAGTAATTGCGGTTACTTAAGTTTTCCCTCTGGAGTTGATTATTTGAACGAGCTTAAAAATTACAAGGTTATGCCTGCCGTTGCGCTCAGGGGACTTGTCGTATTCCCCGATATGACGCTTAACTTTGATGTCGGCAGAGCGCGCTCTATTGACGCAATCAAGGCGGCAATGGCGGACAACCGTGAAATATTCCTTGTTGCGCAGAAGGATATCCGCGACGACGAGCCGAATTTTGACCAGCTTTTCAAAATCGGTACGGTTGCGAAGATTACTCATATTCTCCGCCTGCCCAACACCGATACAATAAGAATTTCCGTTGAAGGTCTGTACAGAGCTTCGCTTGTGGATATTCTGCAGGCTGACCCTTATCTTATTACCGATGTAAAGGTCAGACGAACACCCGCAGTCAGACCCGATGATATGCAGTATGCCACCGCTCTTCTCAGACAGACCAAGGACTATTTTGAGGATTATGCCGAGGTTGCTCCGCAGATGCCGGGCGATATCGTGCTTGAGGTGCTTGAAAAGAATGACGCAGGTGAGCTTGCCGATTATATTGCCGGCAACATCATGCTTGAATATAAGAGAAGGCAGCAGATTCTTGCCGAGATAAATCCCGTGCGCAGACTTGAAAAGGTATGCAGTCTGCTTGCAAGCGAGGGCGACCTGATGCGCCTTGAAAATGAAATCAATCAGAAGGTTCAGGATAATATCGACAAGGGTCAGCGCGAGTATTATCTGCATGAGCAGATGAAGATTATATCCGAGGAACTCAACGACGGACTTTCTCCTCAGGAGGAGTGCGACGAGCTTCGCGACAAGATAAAGGAGCTTGCCCTTCCCGCTGAAAGCGAGGAAAAGCTTCTTAAGGAATGCGCAAGACTTGAAAAAATGGCACCGACCTCGCCTGAGGCAACGGTCAGCCGCGTATATCTTGAGACCTGTATCGAGCTTCCGTGGAACAGGCTTACAAAGGACAACCTTAATCTTGCTAACGCAAGAAAGGTGCTTGACCGCGACCATTACGGTTTGCAGAAGGTTAAGGAGAGAATTATCGAGGCTCTTGCGGTGCGCAGGCTTTCCGAGGGCAGCTACGGTCAGACGCTCTGTCTTGTAGGTCCTCCCGGTGTGGGCAAAACATCAATAGCAAAGAGCATAGCTTCAGCCATGAACCGCAGCTTTGCACGCGTTTCACTCGGCGGCGTCAGCGACGAGGCTGAAATCAGAGGTCACCGTAAGACCTATATCGGCTCAATGCCGGGCAGAATTATTGCCGCGGTTAAGTCGGCAGGCACAAAAAATCCCATAATCCTGCTTGATGAAATCGACAAGCTGGGCAGAGATTACAAGGGTGACCCTTCCTCGGCGCTTCTCGAGGTGCTTGACGGCGAGCAGAACAGCACGTTTACTGACCATTATGTCGACCTGCCGTTTGACTTGAGCAAGGTTATGTTTATTACAACGGCAAACGACAAATCAACAATTCCGGCTCCGCTTCTTGACAGAATGGAGGTCGTTGAGCTTCCGAGCTACACCCATGAGGAAAAATTCAACATCGCAAAGAAGCACCTTGTTCCCAAACAGGTCAAGCTGCATGGACTTGACTCAAGGAAATTCAGAATAAACGACAAGGCTCTCAGAGATATTATCGACGGATATACCCGCGAGGCGGGCGTAAGACGCCTTGAACAGGAAATCGCAGCTCTCTGCCGCAAGGGCGCGGCTAAGGTTGTCGGCGGTGAAACCGGAACGATAACTGTTAAGCCTGCCGACCTCGAAGAGCTTTTAGGCCCGAAAAAGTTTATTCCCGAAACAATTGACGAAAGCGCGCTTGTCGGCGTTGTCAACGGACTTGCGTGGACAAGCGTCGGCGGCGAAATGCTTCAGGTTGAGGTTGCCGTGCTTGACGGTACGGGAAAGGTTGAGCTTACAGGCTCGCTCGGCGATGTTATGAAGGAATCGGCGATGGCGGCGGTAAGCTTTATCCGCAGCCGTGTTGACAGATACGGAATAAATCCGAAGTTCTATAAAGAAAAGGATATCCATATCCACGTTCCCGAGGGTGCTGTTCCGAAGGACGGCCCGTCCGCAGGCGTTACAATGGCGACGGCTCTTCTGTCGGCTCTGACAGGTACGCCTGTTGACCAGTTCACGGCGATGACGGGAGAAATTTCCCTTACGGGCAGAGTACTTCCGATAGGCGGTCTGCGTGAGAAAACCATGGCGGCCTACAGAATGGGAATAAAGCAGGTTATTATACCGAAGAAAAATGTTCCCGACCTTGCGGATGTTGATGAAAAGGTTAAGTCGGCAATTAAATTTATTCCCGTATCTGCGCTTGACGAGGTGTTTGACAATGCCCTTATCAGAAGCGAAGAAGAGAAGAAGGCTGTTGCGGCTATGGCTCAGAAGCATGAACACAGCTATACAACCGTAAGGGCGTAACGGAGGTAACTATGAGATTTGATAAAGCACAGTATGAGGCGTCGTACGGCACATCGGCACAGCTTCCGGAATCCGCTGAGCCTGAAATCGCTTTTGCCGGACGCTCGAATGTTGGCAAGTCATCGATGCTTAATAAAATTCTCAACAGAAAAAACCTTGCAAGAGTAAGCTCAGTGCCGGGAAAAACCGTGACAATCAACTTTTTTGAATGCGACGGAGTAAAGCTTGTTGACCTTCCCGGTTACGGTTATGCCAAAGTCAACTTCAGCGAAAAGAAGCGCTGGGCTGACCTTATGGAGGGTTACTTCAAATCGGAGAGAAATATCAGGCTTGTGGTTCAGCTTACCGATATGCGCCATCCCGTTACCGCTGACGACCTTGATATGCTCCGGTTTCTGAAGGCGGCGGGCTATCCCTTTATCGTGGTTATGACCAAGAGCGACAAGCTGAACAAAACCGAATACAAAAACAGGCTTGAGGCAGTAAAGCAGGAGCTTGCGGAGTTCGGCGATGTTGAGGCTATTCCTTTTTCGGCGTCAAACGGCGAGGGCGCGGAAAGAATCAGACAGGCTGTTGAGAACGCCGTGAAATAGTTTTTATTTTGTCGCTTCGCAGGCGACCATACCGAAGAAAATATAAGTTAAAATGTGGCTGTAAGGTTGAGAGACCGAACAGCCGCATTAAATTTTTATTATATATTTTTCGGAGGTATTTATTATGAAAACAATCAGAAACAACACAACAGAGCTTGTATTCATTCTTGACAGAAGCGGTTCAATGGCGAACCTTGTTGACGACACAATCGGCGGCTTCAACTCCACAATTGACAGACAGAAGGAGCAGGACGGAAAGACTTATGTAACAACGATTCTCTTTGACGATAAGGTGGAGACGCTTCACGACAGAGTTGAGCTTAAATGCGTTGAGCCGATGAACAGACATACTTATTTTGTAAGAGGCTGCACAGCGCTTTACGATGCAGTCGGTTATGCCGTACATCATATTGCGAATATCCATAAGTACGCGCGCAGAGAGGATGTTCCGCAGAATACAATGTTTGTAATTATCACCGACGGCATGGAGAATGCAAGCAGACAGTATGACCGCAGCACAGTCAGAAAAATGATTGAGCATGAAAAGAAAAAATACGGCTGGGAGTTCATCTTTATCGGTGCAAACATTGATGCCGCCGAAACAGCCGAAAGCTTCGGTATCGGACGCGACCGCGCGGCGAACTATGTTCCCGACAGCGTGGGAACGCAGGTGCTTTACGACGCGGTATGCGCAAATATTACACAGGTCAGAGCCTGCAAGCCGATGGCGGCGAACTGGAGTGAAAGCATTGACGCCGACTATAAGAAAAGAAAAAAATAACAGCTGATACTGCATAACGAAAGCTTCTGCCCCGTATTGACGAAAATAAGATTAAATGATATTATTATCTCAATACGGGGTGAAATAATGAATAACGGAAAATCACTGAAATACATACGACCTTTATGGCTGCTTATTATAGCGGCTTTGTTTATTACTTTTTTCTCCTGCTCAACCAGTCCGCTGATGTACGGCAATCCCAGCTATGATTCGTCCTTCTTTATCCTTGTCGGAAAAGGAATGAAGGAGGGCCTGATGCCCTACAGGGATTTCTTCGATATGAAGGGACCGTATATTTTCTTTATTCAGTATATAGGACAGTGTATCTGCGAGGGCAGAACCGGCGCATATCTGATGCAGATTGTTTCATTTTTCATATCTCTTGTTTTTTTTGACAAAGCGTACAGGCTTGTTATAAAAAAAGAGAGTATTATTACCGAAACGCTGCTGCTGACCGGCGCTGTGCTTTTTGCCGCGGGAACATTAACGGACGGTAATCTTACAGAGGAATATTCGCTGCCGTTTCTGTCCGTCAGTCTTTATATGATTCTGAAATATTTCAGGGAATGTGACCTGAACGGCGGACTTGTGCCTCACAGCAGGCTTTACACCTTCTTTTACGGTCTGACCTTCGGCGTTATTGCACTTATGAGAATTACCAATGCGGCTCTCATTGGTGCAATTCTGCTGACCATGACGGTGGTTCTTATTGCCGATAAAAAATTCGCCGAGCTTTTCGGAAACGCTCTTGCTTTTCTGGCGGGGGTTGCGGCTGCGGTTGTTCCGGTGCTGGTTTATTTTAAATGTATCGGACTGCTTGACGAAATGCTGCAGGCGGTGTTCGGCTTCGGTTTTACTTATTCAAGCGAAAGAACTGTTATGGAGGTAATGGCGCAGTTTGACGCTTCGCAGTGGCTTGTTTTTCTTGCGCCCGCAATGCCTGTTGCTGCGCTGATTGTTCTTAAAATAAAGGATTTGAAATACCGGCTGTTTTCTGTTTCGAATGCCGTGCTGATTTTTGCCGCATATGTCATGGGAAACGGTTACTATCATTATCTCACTCTTGCGCTTCCGAACATTGTGCTTGCGTTCTGGCTTCTTGCGGATAAGTACGAAATGAAGGCGAAAAAGGAAAGAATCGCGGCAATTGCCGTGCTTGTGATTATGCTGGCGGTTCCCATGCGCGGGGGACTGGTAAATATCAGGCGTGACGCGTATCACATTGCCAAAACGTTTATAAGCGAGCCGTGGGTATATTCGGAAAAGGTATCCGCGTCAATTCCCGAGGACGAAAAGGACAGTGTGTACTGTTATTTCACATATGATTCAACATGGTATCTGAACACGGGAATCTATCCGTGTATAAAATACTGTGACTGGCAGAATCACTATGTAAAGCTCAGTCCCGAAATCAGAGACGGGCTTGCCGCGACATTCGAAAACAATCCGCCGAAATGGCTTGTGGTGCTTAAAAAGCCTACGGCGGAGTATCCCGAATTCCTTGTTGATGCGCTTGAAAATGATTACGAACTCAACTGTGAAGACGGTAAATATATGCTTTACGGATTAATACGGTAAGGACAGTGCGGACGCTTTAAAGATATTGTTATATTTTTTAATTTTTTGTTGACAAATCAGATAATTCAATATATAATACTAAAGCATGACATTTGAGGTGAAAGGTGAACTATGTTTTTTATTGAGCTTGAACCTGTCTTTAATAACGAGGGCCTGACCAAGCCTTTGGATTTTAGCCTTGATATGAACGATGTGGAGTACAACGGCGGGTTTCCATTCAAGACCCCTGTGTACATCAAGGGTGAGGTAAAAAACTCAACAGGCGTAGTTTCCGTTTCCGCAAAAGCGGAATTTACCTTGAATCTTACCTGCGACAGATGTGCTGCCGAATTTGAACGCAGCTTCTCTGTACCATGCGAGCATGTTCTGGTTACCGAAGTTAACGATGAAAACAACGATGAGCTTATTGTTGTTGAGTCGCTTCATTATGACCTTGAGCCGCTCGTTACGGAGGATATTTTTCTGAGTCTTCCGACAAAGGTTCTGTGCAGAGAAAACTGCCTCGGTATGTGCTACCGCTGCGGTAAAGACCTTAACGACGGTCCCTGCGACTGTGAAAAAGAGTATGACCCGAGATGGGACGCTCTTACCCAGCTGCTCGATGAATGACCGGAAAACAAAGTAAAGTATTTTAGTAAATTATAGGAGGCGCTTAAAATGGCAGTACCCAAGAGAAGAGTTTCTAAGGCAAGAAGAGACAAGAGACGTTCAAACGTATGGAAGATGGAAGCACCCGAGCTTGTAAAGTGTTCACAGTGCGGAGAACTCAAGAGGGCTCACAGAGTATGCTCATCCTGCGGATATTACAACGGCAAGCTCGTTGTTAAGAAGGACGCATAAGTTCTTTCAATGTAACGGAGAAGGCAGAGATTGGACCGTACAGTCCGTTCTCTGTCTTTTTTACTTTTACTGTTAAAGCAGACATCAGTTATTATTTTTACGGAGGATAAAGAAATGAAACGGTTTCTGTCTGTATTATCAGCACTTGTTTGTATTATTTCGGTCCTGTGTCCGTATACCTGCGCTTACGGTGAAAACGGGTATTCCTATGTATATTCCGAATCGGGAGAAGCAGAGGAAAACGCAGATATCCCGGAAAATCCGGATATTCCCGACGAACCCGATACACCGGATGAACCCGATGTTCCTGACACTCCCGACGAACCGTCGGAGGAGGACAAATACGTTGCAAGGCTTTGCATATGCTCAAGAATCGTTGTACTCGGTCACGCGTGGATTTATGTTGAAAATCTTACGGACGGTACGCTCAGAGTAGGCTGCTACGACTGTCCGCAGGGACAGGGCGTTTCCGTCGGCTCGCAGATGTTTTCACGCGCTGACGGCGGCGGTATCTATTATAATGTCGAGGCCTATATGGGTAATAAGAAGGGCCTGAACAGAGCAAGGTCAAAAAGCATGCTGCTGACAAGGGAGCAGCTTGATACCGTAAATGAAAAAATTCTCAAAACAAACGAATGGACTCCGTTTACAAACTGCTGTCTGTTTGCGACAAAGGTATGGAACAGCGTTTCGGATGACCGTGTTGCCTACGGTGTTTTCCCGTTTGTAACCGCGCTGTCCATGATAAAGGGCAACGAGGGCGTACCCGAAATGTATGTTCCCGGACGCGAGCAGGTTTTCAAGCAGAGAAAGAAAAAGGATAAAGCTTATCTTGAGCCTGTAAAGGATGCTTCACTCAGAAGAGGCATCGGCTGAAAAATCAAAGGAGGATTGCCATGGCTGTTAAAATTAAATCCGTTGTGCCTCATTCGCCTGCGGCGCGTCATTTTATCAGGGCTGACAGTAAGCTGATTTCAGTTAACGGTCATGAAATCCGCGATGTGCTTGACTACCGCTTTTATATCGAAGAGGACGAGCTTGAACTGCTTATCGAAAAGCCCAACGGTCACCGCAGAACAGTCAGACTGAAGAACTGCGGCGGAGAAACCGGACTTGAGTTTGAAACCTATCTTATGGATAAGCAGAGATGCTGTGCAAACAACTGTATTTTCTGCTTCATTGACCAGCTGCCCGAGGGACTTCGCGATACGCTTTATTTCAAGGACGACGACGCACGCCTGTCGTTTCTTTTCGGTAACTATATCACGCTGACAAATCTCGGCGAAAAGGACATTGACCGCATAATAGAAATGCATATCAGCCCCGTGAATATTTCCGTCCATACAATGAATCCCGAGCTGCGCGTCAGGATGATGAAGAACAACCGTGCAGGCAGGGTACTCGAATATATTAAAAAATTAGCAGACGCGGGCATTAAGCTGAACACTCAGCTTGTGCTGTGTCCCGGCTACAACGACGGCGACGAGCTGACCTATTCCCTGCAGGAGCTTGGCAAGCTGTATCCTGCCGTTCAGAGCATAGCGGCTGTTCCCGTGGGACTTACCTGCTGCCGTGACGGACTCGAACACCTTGACCCGTTTACAAAAGAGCAATCTTCGGATGTAATTTCTCGAATAGATAGTTACAATTCTGAATTTTTGTGCTATAATAATACGAATATAGCTTTTGCGGCGGATGAATTTTATCTGAACGCGGGACTGCCTGTACCCGACTGCGAACGCTACGGCGATTTTGCACAGCTTGAAAACGGCGTCGGAATGTGGGCGCTTCTGAAAAGCGAATTTGACGAGGCACTCAATGACCTGCCCGACGGCTTTGCCGTTAATAACGAAAGAAGCGTAACGGTTGCCACGGGCGCAGCCGCTTATGAGCTGATAAAATATATCGCGAAAAAAACAGAAAATAAAGTCAGGAATATTCATATAAATGTTGTAAGAATTGAAAATAAGCTTTTCGGCGAAAGGATTACCGTCGCGGGTCTGCTCTGCGGAGAGGATATCGCGGCAGGACTTGAAGGCATCGACCTTAAGGACGAACTTCTGATTCCCGCTGTCACGCTGCGGCGCGAGGGGGACCTGTTCCTCGACGATATGAGCGTGGAGGAGCTGAGCGAAAGGCTTGATATAAAGGTGACGCCCGTCGAAAATGACGGATATGTCCTGCTTGAAAAAATCCTGAATGTAAAAATATAACCGGGCGGTTAATAATCGCCCCTGCAAAAAAGGAGGTTAAAATATGTCTCGACCGATTGTTGCCGTTGTCGGCAGACCCAATGTCGGCAAATCAACGCTTTTCAACAAGCTTTGCGGTCAGCGCCTTTCAATTGTCGACGATACACCCGGTGTAACCCGTGACAGAATTTACGGTGACTGCGAATGGCTGAACCATAATTTTCTGCTTGTAGATACAGGCGGTATTGAACCGTATTCGGACGATATTATTTTATCTCAGATGCGCCGTCAGGCACAGCTTGCCATTGACAGCGCTGATGTAATTATTCTTGTAACCGATATGAGAACGGGCGTTGTTGCGACTGACGAAGAGGTTGCGGCAATGCTTCTTAAGAGCGGCAAGCCTATTGTACTCTGTGTCAACAAGTGCGATACAGTCGGCGAGCCTCCGATGGAATTCTATGAGTTTTACAATCTCGGTCTCGGCGAGCCGATTCAGGTTTCCGCCGTACACGGTCACGGTACGGGCGACCTGCTTGATGAGGTTATCAGATACTTCCCCGAAGAGGACGCCGAAGACGAGGACGACGATACAATAAAGGTTGCGGTTATCGGCAAGCCGAATGTAGGCAAATCCTCACTTGTAAATGCCATAGCAGGCGAAGAAAGAGTTATTGTTTCAAATATTGCGGGCACAACCCGTGACGCAACCGATACTCTTGTCGAAAACAGCCACGGAAAATTTATTTTCATTGATACCGCGGGTATCAGACGCAAGAGCAAGGTTGAGGAGGCTATTGAAAAGTACAGCGTTATCAGAGCGAGAATGGCTGTTGAGCGTGCCACCGTCTGCGTTATCATGATTGACGCGCAGGAGGGCTTTACCGAGCAGGACTCCAAGGTTGCCGGCATAGCGCATGACCTCGGAAAAGCCTGCATTATTGCCGTCAACAAATGGGATGCCGTTGAGAAGGACGGCAAAACAATGGATTCGTACCGCAAAAAGCTTATGAATGATTTTTCGTTCATGTCATATGCTCCGATTATTTTCATTTCCGCAAAGACAGGTCAGCGCCTTGACAGACTTTTCGAGCTTATCAAGTTCGTTGACGGTCAGAACGCCATGAGAATTTCCACGGGTAAGCTGAACGATGTTCTTGCCGAGGCGACAGCGAGAGTACAGCCGCCGACAGACAAGGGCAGGAGACTGAAAATCTACTACATGACTCAGGCTTCCACCCGTCCGCCGACATTTGTCTGCTTTGTAAATAAAAAGGACCTGTTCCATTACAGTTATCAGCGGTATATTGACAATCAGATACGCGAGGTTTTCGGACTTGAGGGAACACCCACAAAGATGATTATCCGCGAACGCGAGTCAAATAAAAAGGATTAACATGATTATTTTAGGAATTGACCCGGGCTACGCGATTGTAGGCTACGGAATAATTGACTATACAAACAATCATTTTACCGTGCTTGACTACGGCGCGATAACCACGCCCGCAGGCATGGATTTCAACTGCAGGCTTGAGATAATCCACGACGAGCTTGAGCTGATAATCACGAAGCACAGGCCCGACTGCATGGCGATTGAAAAGCTTTTCTACAACACCAACGCAAAAACGGTTATCGATGTTGCGCAGGCGAGGGGAGTCATACTGTTTACGGCGCAGAAGCACGGACTCAGCGTTTCGGAGTATACGCCTCTTCAGGTCAAGCAGAGCGTTGTCGGCTACGGAAGAGCGGAGAAAAAGCAGGTGCAGGAAATGATGCGCATTATGCTTAAGCTTGAAAAAATCCCCAGGCCCGACGATACCGCCGATGCCCTCGCAATGGCTATCTGCCATGCTCACACCAGCGGCTCCCTTGTAGGTAAATTAAAGAAATATTATTAAGTATATTAATTGTAGGGGCGACCTGCGGTCGCCAGCCTAAACATAAACACGGAGGGATAACCATGATATATTCTCTCACAGGCGAAATTGTTGCCGTTGAGCCTAACGGCTTTGCCATTCAGTGCGGCGGAATTGCGTTTTTCTGCTTTTCCACAATGAACACAATGACAAAAATCGGAATGAAGGGCTCGCACGCAACCGTATATACCTACCTCAATGTGCGCGAGGGCGCGATGGAGCTTTACGGCTTCGCAACGCAGAACGAGCTTGACGCTTACAAGCAGCTGATTACCGTTTCGGGCGTAGGGCCGAAGGCGGCGATTGCCATTCTCTCCGCGCTTACTCCCGACCAGCTTGCCCTGAGTATTGCCTCGGGCGATGTGAAGGCTATCACAAAAGCGCAGGGCGTCGGTGCCAAGATTGCACAGCGCATTGTGCTTGAGCTTAAAAACAAATTCTCAACGGACCTTACTGAGGAGCAGTCCGGTTTCGTTGCGGCGGCTAAGTCAAATTCAGGCGCAGACTGCAATGACGCGATTGAAGCCCTTATACAGATGGGCTACAGCCGTTCCGAGGCTGCGGTTGCGATAGGCAGGCTTGATAAATCGCTTCCCGTTGAGGAGCTTATCCGTCTTGCACTGAAATCACTGATATAAGGAGGGAGCGCAATGCAGGAACCCGATTTTGAAAACCGAATAGTCGCTCCCGAATATATGGATATGGAGGACAGCGATGTTGAGCGTCAGCTCCGTCCGAAAACCCTCAGCGAGTATATAGGTCAGTCCAAGGTTAAGGAAAACCTTTCAATTTATATCGAAGCGGCAAAGAACCGTGGTGAACCGCTTGACCATGTTCTGCTTTACGGCCCTCCGGGTCTTGGCAAAACGACGCTTGCGGGTATAATCGCTAACGAAATGGGCGTAAATTTCAGAGTTACCTCAGGCCCTGCCATTGAAAAACCGAAGGATCTGGCGGCTCTGCTTACCAATCTCAACGAGGGCGATGTGCTTTTCATTGACGAAATTCACCGAATGAACCGCAGCGTTGAAGAGGTTCTTTATCCCGCGATGGAGGACAATGCACTTGACATTATCATCGGTCAGGGCCCCTCGGCGAGAAGCATCAGAATTGATCTGCCGCAGTTTACCCTTGTAGGCGCGACCACGCGCGCGGGTCAGCTCAGTGCGCCGCTGCGCGACCGTTTCGGAGTTATTGCCCGTCTTGAGCTGTATACGGCTGACGAACTGAGCAGAATTGTAAAGCGAAGCGCGGGAATACTTAATATAGAAATTGAGGATGACGGCGCGCTGCAGATTGCTTCCCGTTCAAGAGGCACACCCCGAATTGCAAACAGACTTCTGAAGCGCACACGCGATTTTGCGCAGGTGCTTGACAACGGTATAATTACCCGGGACAGCGCAGACAACGCGCTCAACAGGCTTGAAATTGACCCGCTGGGTCTTGATTCAATAGACAGACTCCTGCTGACCTCCATGATACGCAACTACAACGGAGGTCCCGTAGGACTTGAAACCATAGCCGCCGCCATAGGCGAAGAGGCTATAACCATTGAAGATGTTTATGAACCGTACCTTATGCAGATAGGCTTCCTTTCACGCACGCCCAGAGGACGCATGGTTACTCCTGCGGGATACGCTCATCTCGGAATGCCGATGCCGTCGCAGACAGGCGCGGTTGCCAACCCGATTCCCTTAGAACAGCAGAAATTTGATTTATAAGGAGTATTGTTATGGGCAGATTATTCGGTACAGACGGTGCAAGAGGCGTTGCCAATTCAGAGCTTACCTGCGAGCTTGCAATGCAGATAGGCCGTGCGGCTGCAATGGTTTTGATTGATGAAAACAAAAAAAGACCCCGTGTCATGATAGGCATGGACACGAGAATTTCCTCAAATATGCTCTGCTCCGCAATTACCGCCGGACTTTGCTCGGTAGGCGCGGATGTTATGCAGCTCGGTGTTCTTCCGACGCCCGCAGTTGCTTTCCTTGTAAAAAAATACAAATACGACGCGGCGGTTATGATTACCGCTTCACACAATCCCTGCGAATACAACGGAATCAAGATTTTTCAGGAGAACGGCTATAAGCTTCCCGATGAGCTTGAGGAAAAAATTGAGGCTATAATTCTTGACGGTGTTACCGTTCCTCCCGTTAAGGTTGGCGCGGATGTAGGCCGTATACGAACATCCGAAATGCCGATGTTTGATTATACCCGTCATCTTATCGAAACTGTGGACGGTATTGATTTTCAGGGCTACAAGGTTGCTCTTGACTGCGCAAACGGCGCGGCAAGCGTGACTGCTCCCGACCTGTTTACCGAGCTGGGTGTGGACTGCCATATCAAGTCCGCCATGCCCAACGGTATAAACATCAACCGAAAGTGCGGTTCAACCTGTCTTGACGGACTTCAGGTTTATGTAAGGGAATACAAATGCGATGTCGGCTTTGCGTTTGACGGCGACGCTGACAGAATGCTTGCCGTTGACGAGAACGGCGATGTTGTGGACGGCGATAAGATTATCGCTATCTGCGCAAAGGATATGAAGGAGCGCGGAATTCTTACAAACGATACCGCAGTTGCAACCGTTATGAGCAACATGGGCTTCTTCGAGTTCTGCAAAAAGAACGGAATCAAAACCGAAAAGACAAAGGTCGGCGACAGATATGTTCTTGAAAATATGAAGGAGCATAACCATAAAATCGGCGGCGAGCAGTCCGGTCATGTTATTTTCTTTGATTACGCTTCAACGGGTGACGGACAGCTTACTGCGCTTCAGCTGCTTGCTGTTATGAAGCGCACGGGCAAAAAGCTTTCCGAGCTTGCGGCCGAAATGGAGGTATTTCCTCAGGTGCTTATCAATGTCCGTGTTTCACAGATGGGCAAGGCACGCTACGAAAAGGACGAGGAAATCAAAAAGGCTGTTGCAAGCGCGGAAAAAGAGCTTGGCGATACAGGCCGTGTGCTTGTCCGCGTTTCGGGAACAGAACCGCTTGTCCGCGTAATGCTTGAGGGCAGGGATAAGGATAAAATTCAGATTCTTGCCGAAGAAATCGCGGAAGTTGTAAGGGAAAGACTTATATAAATATTAACTTGTATTTGGTATTTAATGTAGGGGCGACCTGCGGTCGCCCGCCGGAATATGATGTTTTTAAACAGAATTTTTATTCGGGGGACTGAAAAATGAGAACTGCTGACGGGTGGAATGATTATGAACTGCTTGACTGTTCGGACGGTGAACGTCTTGAACGGTGGGGTAATGTTATACTTATTCGCCCCGACCCGCAGGTAATATGGAAAACTCCGAAGAAGCATCCCATGTGGAAAAACGCTCATGCGCGGTATCTCCGCTCGTCAACAGGCGGCGGACACTGGGAGATTCTTAAGAAAACTCCCGACGCATGGCGCATAGGCTACGGCGATTTAAGCTTCAATGTTAAAACAATGGGCTTCAAGCATACGGGACTTTTTCCCGAGCAGGCGGTCAACTGGGATTATACAATGGAGCTTATACGAAATGCCGGCAGACCCGTAAAGGTTCTCAATCTTTTCGGCTATACGGGCGGCGCGACGGTTGCCTGCCTTAAGGCGGGCGCACAGGTTGTGCATGTGGACGCCTCAAAGGGTATGGTGCAGTGGGGCAAGGAAAATGCCGTTGCCTCGGGCATTGCGGACAGACCCGTAAGATGGATTGTCGATGACTGTATAAAGTTTGTTCAGCGTGAAATCCGCCGCGGAAACAAATACGATATTATCATCATGGACCCGCCTTCATACGGAAGAGGTCCGGGCGGCGAGGTATGGAAGCTTGAGGATGAGGTTTACAGCTTTGTTGAACTCTGTTCAGGCGTTCTTTCGTCCGACCCGATTATGGTGCTTATAAATTCATACACAACGGGACTTTCTCCCGCAGTTATGGAATACATATTAGGTTCTGTCATTTCCCCGAAATTCGGCGGCAGGGTTTCGTCGGACGAAATCGGTCTTCCTGTAGCTCAGACGGGCATGACGCTTCCCTGCGGCGCATCGGCAATATGGCAGAAGTGATTTTTGAAGGAATGTGATATTATGAAAAAGCTTATCAGCAGATTAATTGCCTCTTTACTGACAGCAGCGGTTTTTGCCGGCAGTTTTGTTTACTCTTATGCCGATACAATCAGATACGGAGATGTTGACGGCAATAATACGATTAACTCCACTGATGCATTGTTGGTTTTATCGTATTCTGTCGGAAAAAACACACTTGAAAGCATGGCTTATAAACGCGGCGATGTTAACGCTGACGGAGTCATAAATTCAAGTGATGCTTTAGACATACTGATGTACTGTGTAGGCAAAATAACGGAATTTGATGTTCAGAATGTACCTGAGCCGGAACATCCTTTTCTTGAAAAGCTCAAAGTAGTTGGTGATGCAATCGGTGTATCGCTTAATATTGTTTACGATGAGAAAACCGATTCTTATACCGTAAAGAGTAAGGGCGGCGTTGATACAGGTCTTTTGGGATATAAATACAGCATTAAAGACGGAATTTTCTATACCGCAGAGGATTCGTGGCAGAGAAATTTCGGCTTTAACGAAATGTATGACAGTGCTGCAGCAATCGGAGTTATGACATACAATACATTCCGTGTAAGATATACCTGCCCCGATAAATTCGGAAAAAATCTTGAATGGATGATTCAGTTCTGGAAGGGTCAGTACGGCTATGCATTCATCGGTTCCGAAATCGGTGTTTATACCCGTGAGGTCGGCTCCACCGGCAGCACGCATTATAACTGCGCCGACGATGACCATAAGTTCTATATGACGATGGATGTTTACAGAGAAAATCCCGACAAGCACGACAGCTTTAATCATCTCTTTACAAGAAGCCGTGTCAAGACATGGTGGTGTACAGGCTTTGTTCTCGGCACTCTCGGCTTTGCGCAGGCAAATATTCCCGATGAAAACGGTACGGCAAAGCTTATGGTCGATTCAAGAATCGAATTTGATACGCCCGAAATGGCAGCGGCATTTGCAGATGCTCTCAGCAATGTTAAAGTAATAGAAAACAATGCGGTTATTTCAGGCTCGCAAAGAGCGGTTGAATTTGTTAAGTATTATACGGAAATAGGGTATAAGGCAAGCAAGGAAACCTGCAAATACTGCATCTGCAGAAATTCGGATGACGGAAAGCTGAGAGATGTAAGAATCTGTTACAGATAACCGTATTAATTAAAACAGACTGGGAAAAATTTTATGAACAAAAACATTATTCAATTTAATAATGTTACATTCGCTTACGAACCGGGCGATGAGGAAACAGCCGCAGTGCCTGTCATTGACGGCTTTAATCTCTGTGTGCCTGAGGGGCAGTTTCTTGCCGTTCTCGGTCACAACGGCTGCGGAAAATCAACGGTGGCAAAGCTGATAAACAGCATTCTTGTTCCCTCGGAGGGCAAGGTTATTGTTGACGGACTTGACACCTCCGACGATTCGAAAATCACGGACATCCGCCGTACCGTCGGCATGGTTTTTCAGAATCCCGACAATCAGATTGTTGCGACAATTGTTGAAGACGATGTGGCTTTCGGACCTGAGAATCTCGGAATTGAACCTGCGGAAATCCGCAGACGCGTTGACGATTCCCTCCGTGCAGTAGGTATGTACGATTTCAGACTTCACGAGCCGCACAAGCTTTCGGGAGGTCAGAAGCAGCGCGTCGCAATCGCGGGTGTGCTTGCGATGAACACAAAATGCATCGTCATGGACGAGCCGACGGCCATGCTTGACCCTAAGGGCAGGCAGGAGGTCATGGATACGGTTATGATGCTCAACCGTGAACGCGGAATTACCGTGATACTTATTACTCATTACATGGATGAGGCGGTCAGGGCTGACCGCGTTGCCGTTATGGATAAAGGCTCAATTGTGCTTGACGGAACACCGAAGCAGGTGTTTAAAAATGTTGAACAGTTGAAAAATCTCGGCCTTGATGTGCCGCAGGCAACCGAGCTTGCGTACAGATTAAGAAAACAGGGCATGAAGCTTCCTGACGATATCCTTGACGAAAAGGAATGCGCCGAAGCGATTCTTGCCGCACTGGAGGTGAAGTGATGCCTGTGCTTGAGCTTAAGGGCGTTACCCACCTTTACAATAAGGGCATGCCCGGCGCCGAAAAGGCGATTGACAATATAAATCTCAGTATTGACGAGGGCGAGCTTGTGGGAATCATCGGTCACACAGGCTCGGGCAAAAGCACCCTTGTACAGCATTTTAACGGTATTCTCAGACCCGACAGCGGCAGCGTTATCGTTGACGGAACGGATATCTGGAGCGATAAAAAGGCGACGCGTGAAGCCCGCTTCAAGGTCGGTCTTTGTTTTCAGTATCCCGAATATCAGCTTTTTGAGGAAACCGTATATAAAGATATAGCCTTCGGCCCGAAAAATATGGGACTGAAGGATGACGAAATAAATGAGAGAGTCCGCCGCGCATGCGATTATGTGGGGCTGAAAACGGAGCTTCTTGAAAAATCTCCGTTTGACCTTTCGGGCGGTGAAAAACGCCGTGCCGCTATTGCGGGCGTTATCGCAATGGAGCCTAAGGTTCTGATTCTTGACGAGCCTACGGCAGGACTTGACCCGCGCGGAAGAGACAGGATTCTTGATGTTATTAAAAATTACCGTGAGGCAACTCACAGCACGGTTCTTCTTGTTTCACACAGCATGGAGGATGTGGCAAAGGTTGCTTCAAAGGTGCTTGTCATGAATGACGGTCACGTTGAAATGTACGGCACTGTTGATGAGGTTTATTCCCGCAGCGCGGAGCTTCGCGGAATGGGACTTAATATTCCGCAGGTTTCCAGAATTTTTGAAATTCTCAGGGCAAACGGACTTGACCTCGGAACAGCTTACACGGTTGACAGCGCCGTCGGGCTTATCCTCGGAAGAGGAGGTGCTGCAAAATGATTAAGGATATAACTATCGGTCAGTATTACAACAGCACTTCTCCGGTTCACAGACTTGACGCGAGAATGAAGATTGTTCTCACGCTTGCGTTTATCGTTTCGATTTTTCTCTGCAAAAATTTCTTTTCTCTCGGACTGATGATTCTTTTCACAGCCGCGACTGTTCTGATTTCAAAGGTACCGCTGAAAATGGTGCTGAAAAGCATGAAGCCGATAGTGATAATCGTTCTTTTTACATCGGTGCTTAATATTTTCTATGTTAAAGGCGGTACACCGCTTGTTGACTGGAAATTTCTTCATATCACAACAAACGGTATTTTTACGGCGCTGTTCATGTCAGTAAGAATTATCTGCCTTGTTGTTGTCAGCTCAATGCTTACTTACACAACGACGCCTACAATGCTGACCGACGGACTTGAAAAGCTGCTCTCTCCGCTTAAGCTTTTCAGAATTCCCGTTGCGACGCTTGCGATGATGATGACGCTTGCGCTTCGCTTTATTCCGACGCTTATTGATGAGATTGACCGTATTACCAACGCGCAGAAGGCGAGAGGCGCAAACCTTGAGGACGGAAGCTTTATTCAGCGCGTGAAGGCTCTTGTGCCGATTATTGTTCCTCTTTTTGTTTCCTCAATCCGCCGCGCCTATGAGCTTGCGGACGCAATGGACTGCCGCTGCTATACAGGCGGTCCCGGACGCACAAGAATGAAGCAGATGAAATTCCACGCAGGCGATTTTGTCGCACTCGGAATTACGGTTCTGTTTATCGCCGGCATTATTGTACTCAACCATTTCTTCGGGACGGTGCTTGTTAAATGAGAAACCTTCTTTTAAGGCTGATGTATGACGGCACGGGCTATCACGGCTGGCAGGTTCAGCCAAACGGCATAACGGTGCAGGAAGCTCTGCAGAACGCCGTGGAGCAGATTCTCGGCACGCGTGAGAATGTCACGGGCTGCAGCCGGACTGATTCGGGAGTTCACGCCCGCGATTTCTGCTGTAATATCAGAACGGAAAGCGATATTGACTGTTACCGCTTTACAGGTGCGCTTAATGCGGTTCTGCCCGATGATATATGCGTAAAATCCTGCGAAGAAGTCGGTTATGATTTTCATGCCCGTTATGACTGCAGGGGCAAACGCTATGTTTACCGGGTATGGAATGCGAATTATAAAAATCCGTTTCTGACGGATTATGCTTACCATTACAAAAACAGGCTTGACGCGGAATTTCTGAACGGTCAGGCGCAGGCTTATGTCGGTACTCACGATTTTAAAAGCTTCTGCGCTTCGGGGAGCAGTGTTGAGGATACCGTACGCACTGTAAAATCCTTTAACGTTGAAAGAGTCGGCGACGAGGTAATATTTACTGTTGAGGCGGACGGCTTCCTTTACAACATGGTTCGCATAATGGTCGGAACGTTAATAGAAATTTCAGAAAAAAGATTAGAAAAAGACACACTTAAGACTATAATAGAAGCTGAAGACAGAATGTGTGCAGGGCGCACGGCTCCGCCGCAGGGACTGTATCTTGATAAGGTGTTTTATGAAGGATGTCTTTCCAAAAAGGAGGATTGAC
This sequence comes from Acutalibacteraceae bacterium, assembly GCA_045639705.1. Lineage (GTDB taxonomy): Bacteria > Bacillota > Clostridia > Oscillospirales > Acutalibacteraceae > CAG-488. The sequence continues at coordinate 14,800 of JAZUDP010000175.1, read as the reverse complement.
CTTGGACGGAAAAAAGAAGCTGAATTTTAAACTGTCGAAGAAAGCAAAGGTCTTTCTGTACACGCTTCTTATAGCGGTTGTTATTCTGCTGATTGCTATAACAGCGGCGCAGAAGCTCGGCAATGTTACTGTCGGCGGTATGTTTTCAAACCTCAGAGCGTATGTCATGAGCATGGGCTCGGGCGACGGTTACCCGTACAGCCTTGATTCAGGTTCAATTGAGGATATAAGCATCTACAATTCAAATCTTGTGGTGCTTACGGATGACAAAACCGAGCTGCTCACGCCCACGGCAAAGGAAATCGCTCAGGAGAAGCATGATTTTTCAAATCCCGTTATGAAAACCAACGGCGGTCTTGCCGTTGTCTACGACCTTGATTCGGGAAAATTCCGTTTGCAGAACAGCTCCGGTATAATCGCCGAAAAGGAAATGCCGTCACGGATTATGGCTGCTGCCGTAGGTAAAAAGGGCAATTACGCAGTCGGTACATACGGCACTGACGTTCAGTCTCTGCTTACCGTATACAACAGTACGGACAAGGAAATATTTATATGGAAGTTCAAGTCCGAGCGTATTTCCGATATTGCTCTTTCGGATAACGGAAAATCGGCGGCGGTTTCGACAATTTATTCCAACAACGGAAAAATCAGCTCGAAGCTGTATATTTTCAGCTTCAAGTCGGACAAATACGAAGCCTGCTTTGACTATCCGTCAAGCGTGCTTGTGAATGTAAGCTATATTAATAAATCCGATGTTATCGCAACGGGTGACAATATAAGGTCGTTTATCAAAAACGGCAAAACTAAAACTGATAAGGATTTCGGTTCTGATACCATCAGAGGCTACAGCGTTGCAGACAACGGAAAAAGCGCGGCTGCATTCTCAAAATACGGCAGCACATCACTTTCGAGCCTCACAGTTTATAAGAAAAACAATAAGGAAAAATTCAGTCTGAACTTTGAAAAGGAAGTCAAGTGGGTTGATTTTGACGGCAAGTATACTGCCGTGCTTTTTGAAAACGAAATAAAGACATTCGGTAAAAGCGGCAAGGAAATCGGAAGTATAACCTTCAGCGGCGACCCCGACAGAGTTATTATTGACGGCGGCAATGTGTACCTGATTACTTCTGCAAATATTCAGTGCTACAAGACAAGAGGTACACAGAACGAGGAAGCCGCAAAGAAAGCGGAGGGATAAAATGGAGCAGTATATTGTTGATATTATCCTTGCGGCGATTTTCGTCGCTTTTACGGCTGTGTTTTTTGCAAGAGGCTTTGCAAAGACGGTTCTCAGCTCCCTGACATTTATCGGAGCGATTATCTGCTCAAAGATATTTGCCGCAGACGCAACCGAATGGATTCTGAAAAATACGAAGTTTTTTGCCGACACTGAGGTGCATATCGCAAAGCTGATTATTACGGTCGGACTGTTCTTTGCATTTCTCATTATTCTGAAGATTGTTGTTGAACTTATTGACAAGCTTTTCAAAATTCCCGTGCTTAAGCAGGCAAACAAGCTCCTCGGCGGTGTTCTCGGCGCGGTATGCGGAGCGATTGTTGTATTTATTCTTGCTATATGCTTGCAAATAACATCGCATATGGTATATAATGCAAAATATCTTGACGCAGTTGAAAACTCTGTAATCGTGCAGACGGTTGCTTCTGAAAAAATAACGGGCGCAGATGCTCTTATCAACGGAGGAAAATAAAATGGCAAACAATAATAAAAGCATTTTTGAAAACTGGAACACCGTTCCGAACTGGCTTACTTTTTCAAGAATAATCATGGTGCCGATTTTTGCGGCTCTTTTCCTCAGGGGACAGGTTCTCTGGTCGGTATTTGTACTCTTCCTTTCGGGACTTTCCGACTTTCTTGACGGCAAAATCGCACGCCGCTTCAATCAGATAAGCGACCTCGGCAAGCTTCTTGATCCCGTTGCCGATAAAATGACGGAAATCACGATTGCAGTTCTTCTTTATATCAAGTTCAGCTCGGGCGAGGGACTTGTAAAAACCTTCAGCTGGATTTTCCTTATTTTCATTGTTAAGGAAGCGGTTATGGTTGTTTTCGGCGGAATCATGCTGCTTATCGGCTTAAGACCTGTGGCGGCGGAAATTTACGGAAAGATTTCAACCTTTGTTTTCTACGGCGTAATGCTGCTTATGTTTGCGTTTGCACCCAATGTCGGCGCATTCAGCAACATCTGGACAATTCCCGACACCATGCTTGTAATTATGGTTGCTGTTTCCGCGGTGCTTACAATCATAGCGTTCACAAGCTATCTCCCGGGCGTTTACAGACAGGTAAAGGAAAAATACGGAAAGAAATAAATCAATCAATTAGGAGACCGATATGAAACAAATAATGTGCAGCAAATGCGGTATCAGACCCGCTGTCATATTCATGACCCGCATGGACGGCGACAAAAGCTCTCATCAGGAGGGACTCTGCCTTAAATGCGCCATGGAGTCCACGGGACCCATCAAACAGATGATGGAAAATATGGGTATCACCGAGGACGATTACGAGGCTATGAGCGAGCAGTTCGGGGCTATGATGGGAATGGGCGACGAGGGCGAAGGCTTTGAGCCCGGCGGCGTTCCGACATTCCCGTTTATGCAGGGCATGTTCGGCAATAAGCCTGAGGATGACGGCAATCAGTTTACGGATATTGACGATGCCAAGGATAATAAAAACGAAAATAAAAAGGGAAAGAAAAAGGGCGAAAACAATCAGAAAAAGCGCAAGTATCTTCCTCTTTACTGTACCAACCTGACCCGAAAGGCAAAGGAAGGCAAAATAGACAGAATCATCGGAAGAGACAACGAAATCTACAGAACCATTCAGATTCTCTGCCGCCGTTCCAAAAACAACCCCTGCCTTATCGGTGAACCCGGTGTCGGCAAGACCGCAATCGCGGAGGGCCTTGCGCTCAGAATTGCAAGTGGCGATGTTCCCGCAAAGCTCGCCAACAAGGAAATACATCTTCTTGACCTTACCTCGCTTGTTGCGGGTACTCAGTTCCGCGGACAGTTTGAGGGCAGAGTAAAGGGTCTTGTTGAGGAGGTCAAGTCCGAGGGCAATATCATCCTGTTCATTGACGAGGTTCATAACCTTGTCGGTACGGGCGGCGATTCCGAGGGCTCGATGAATGCGGCGAATATCCTTAAGCCTGCGCTTTCAAGAGGCGAGGTTCAGATTATCGGCGCAACAACCTTCACCGAATACAGAAAGCATATAGAAAAGGATGCCGCTCTTGAAAGACGGCTTCAGCCCGTCAAGGTTGAGGAGCCGTCAATAGAGGACACATATCAGATGCTTCTCGGCATAAAGGAATATTACGAAAATTATCATAAGGTTCAGATAAGTGACAGACTTGTTCATACCGCGGTTACGCTTTCCGAGCGTTTCATTAACGACAGATTCCTGCCCGACAAGGCAATTGACCTGCTTGACGAAGCCTGCACATGTGCAAACCTCAGAAATAAGTTCATAACGGAATATGAGAACAAGCTTAACGAAAAGGCAGACCTTATTATCCGTGAGCAGGAGCTTATCGAGAATACGGAGAATCCGGATTACGAGGCAATAGCCAAGGTTAAGGCTCAGATTATTCAGTGCGAGACGCGCATCAATCAGCTTGTACCGCTTGTTGAAAATTCACCCGTTACCGAGGATGACCTTGCAAGAGTAATTCAGCTCTGGACAGGCATTCCCGCACAGAAGATTGTTGAAAGCGACCTCAAGCGTCTTGCGGACCTTGACAAAAAGCTTAAGGAAAAGGTTATCGGTCAGGACGAGGCGGTCGATGTTGTCGCAATGGCGGTCCGCCGCGGCAGAATACAGATAAGTCCGCGCCGCAGACCCGCTTCGTTCATCTTTGTCGGACCAACCGGCGTCGGCAAGACCGAGCTTGTAAAGCAGCTTGCAAATCAGCTTTTTGATACTCCCGAAACACTTATCAGACTTGATATGTCCGAATTCATGGAGAAGCACAGCGTTTCCCGTATTATCGGTTCGCCTCCGGGCTATGTCGGCTACGACGAGGCGGGACAGCTGACCGAAAAGGTACGCCGCAAGCCGTATTCCGTAATCCTCTTTGACGAGATTGAAAAGGCTCATCCCGATGTAATGAACATTCTGCTCCAGATTCTTGACGAGGGTAAGATAAACGACGCGCAGGGCAGAACCGTAAGCTTTGAAAATACGGTTATCGTCATGACCTCCAACGCAGGCAGCAGCCGCGGAGAAGGCGCTCTCGGCTTCGGCAAGACGAAGGGCGACGCAAGCAGAGACAGAGCGATGAAAGCTCTTAAGGAGTTCCTGCGTCCGGAGTTCCTCGGCAGAGTTGACGAGGTTGTGGTATTTGACGACCTCAGCGAGGAGTCGTTCAGAAAAATCGCGGTTCTCATGCTTGATGAATTCAAGGAACCCCTCTTCGACAAGGGCATTGAGTTTGGTTACACCGACGAGGCTGTTGAACTTCTTGCTTCAAAATCGGTCGGCGGCAGCCGCGGCGCACGCGATTTGAGAAATGAAATCAGACGCACTGTTGAAGATAAGATAGCGACAAAGATTATCGACAGCATCGACGAACCCGTAACCGCAATCACGGTTGACGCAGTCGACGGCGAGATAGTTCTGAAATAATGAACAAACTGTAAACAAAATAAACTTTCAGGCAGATTATGACCTTGACGGGTTATAATCTGCCTTTTTTCGCGCTTTGGTTGAGGGAACACCCTCAGAAGCGGTAAGAAAACTGATTTATAGGTTTGTTGATGAATTAGCAGTCGTTAGTCAGCCTCCCTTGTGTAAAGGGAGGGGGACCGCCGAATGGCGGTGGTGGGATTGTAAAAAGATGAAATCGCGTAAATTCGCAACTTGACAATCCCTCAGTCTCGCATTCGCTCGACAGCTCCCTTTACACAAGGGAGCCCGTTAAAATGTGTGCAATTATCGATTAATTATGATTTGTTTTCTTACTGCAAACGGTTGAGAAAGGAAAATGAAAATGGCACTTACAGAAAAAGAAAAGCTGTTCTGCTCCTATTATGCGGAAAGCAGAAACGCACGTTCCGCGGCGGCGAGAGCAGGCTACGGACTTCTTTCACAGAAAAGCGGACTTAAGCTTCTGCGCCGCAAGGACATCAGAACGGAGACTGAACGCATTGAAAAATCAAAGCTTGTCAGCTCCGGGGAGGTTGCGGCAGGTTACCGGCAGCTTGCCTTCGGCTCCGTTGCCGACGCGCTTAAGCTGATTTATTCGGAGGAAGCGCCGACGGCGGCAGCCCTTGAAAAGCTTGACCTGTTCAATGTCAGCGAGATTAAAAGACCCAAGGGCGGCGGGATTGAAATCAAATTCTTTGACCGCATGAAGGCTCTTGAGCATCTTGAAGCAATGAATGGCAGCTCTGAGGAAAACTCCGCTCTGCCTTTTTACGCCGCACTTGAAAAAAGCGCGGACGCCTTAAAGGGTGATGACGATGAGTAAGGACTCGCCTCACTTCACGGAGTTTTCGCCCAAACAGCTCCGTGTGCTTACATGGTGGTGCGCCAATTCCGATTTGCGAAAATACGACGCAATTATCTGCGACGGCGCTGTGCGTTCAGGCAAAACCGTCTGCATGTCTCTTTCATTTTTCGCATGGGCATTTTATGAATTCAACGATACTTCTTTTGCAGTCAGCGGCAAAACAATAGCATCCCTGAAACGCAACGTGATAACACCGCTGCGGCCAATATTATCATCCCTTGGCTTCGGACTGAGTATAAAGAATTCGCAGAATTTTATTGAGGTGACCTACAAAAACAGAATCAACCGTTTTTATCTTTTCGGCGGCAAGGATGAAGGCTCCGCCGCTCTGATTCAGGGCATGACCCTCGGAGGCGTTCTGCTTGACGAGGTTGCTCTTATGCCTCGCTCCTTTGTTGAACAGGCAATCGCACGGTGCAGTCTTGACGGCTCAAGGCTGTGGTTCAACTGCAATCCCGAGCATCCCGCGCACTGGTTTTACCGCGAATGGATAAAGAAGCCGCAGGAGAAAAACTGTGTTTATCTTCATTTCACGATGAAGGACAATCCTGCGCTTACACCGCCTATTATCCGACGGTATGAAAGTCTGTATTCGGGTGCTTTCTATCAGCGCTTTGTTGAGGGAAAGTGGGTTGCGGTCAACGGCGCGATTTATCCCATGTTCAGCGAAAATATTCATGTGCGTGTTCCGCCCGATTTATCCGCTGTGAGCCGGTTCTATATTTCCTGCGACTACGGAACGGTAAATCCCTGCTCCGCCGGTTTGTGGGGAGAATATAACGGCAAATGGTACAGGATGGCTGAATATTACTATGATTCGCGTGAAAAAGGGGAGCAGAGGACGGATATTGAGCATTATGCCGGGCTTGAAAAGCTTGCGGGGGATTTGCCCGTGGAGGCGGTTATCGTTGACCCCTCGGCTGCGAGCTTTATTCAATGCATACGCCGGAAAGGAAAATTCACGGTCATTCCCGCAAAGAACGATGTTCTCGACGGAATAAGACAGGTGTCCGACGCGCTCAAGCAGGAAAAAATTTATTTTTCGCCTGATTGCAGGGACACAATCCGTGAATTCTCACTCTACAAATGGGACGAAAAAGCTGTTCGTGATGCACCGCGAAAGGAAAATGACCATGCAATGGACGATATAAGATATTTCGTGACAACAGCGCTGAACGCACCCGGCAGTGACTTTTTCGTCATGAGTGTGGAAAGATAATGAAAGGAGAGTTTCAGTGGGAATATTTAAGAAATTATCCTCTGCAAAAACTGCGGTTGCCACGCCGCAGACATACAGAAAAAATCCTTTCGACAGTCTTGAAAGCTATGTTCCGCTTATGACGCTTCAGACCTCGCTTTACCGCGAGCTGCGCGAGGCTGTGCCTGTGCTTGACGCGGCGATATACAAAATTATCCGCCTTACGGGCGGCTTCCGTGTGGAGTGCGGAAGGGATGCCGTCACAAAGCGTCTTGAGAAAATTCTTGAGAACATCAATGTCGGCGGCAATCAGCAGGGCATAGCTGCTTTTGTATCAACCTATCTTGATTCCCTGCTTACCTACGGTACGGCAGTCGGTGAAATAATCACCGATCCGGACGGCAGCGTAAAGGCGCTTTACAACGCCGATATTGACGATATTCATCTTAAGCGTGCCGATGACGGCATAAATGCTCTTGTATGCGTGCGCAGCTTCGGCAAAGCGGAGCCTGTTAAGTATCCCGAGCTTATCATGCTGTCCGTCCTCAATCCCGAGGCGGGTCAGCTCTGCGGCAACTCAATCATGAAGGGACTGCCCTTTATCGCTGATATTCTTATGAAGATTTACAACACAATCGGAATCAACTGGGAGCGTGTAGGAAACGTGCGCTTTGCCGTTACCTACAAGCCGCAGAATGATGTTGTAGACCGCGCCTATGCAAAGGACAGGGCGCAGCAGGTTGCGCGTGAATGGAGCGAGGCTATGCAGTCGGGCAATCAGATCAGGGATTTTGTTGCGGTCGGCGATGTCAGTATAAAGGCTATCGGCGCGGACAATCAGATTCTTGACAGTGAGGTTCCCGTAAGACAGATGCTTGAGCAGATAGTTGCGAAGACAGGTATTCCGCCGTTCATGCTCGGCTTGAGCTGGTCAAGCACGGAAAGAATGTCGTCACAGCAGGCGGATGTACTCACAAGCGAGCTTGAAGCCTACAGAAGACTGCTTACGCCCGTTATTCTTAAAATCTGCCGTTACTGCCTTATGACCGAGGGCATAAGCGACGAGGTCAGAGTAGTGTGGAACGATATTACGCTTCAGGATGAGGTTGAGCTTGCAAAGGCGGCTCTTTACAGAGCGCAGGCTGAAAATATGAGAGGAGAAATGAATGATGAATAAGGATTTCAGAACAGATGTTTCTCCCTGCAGGGTAACCGCGGAGGAGCTGAAGGCAATAAACAGATTTACTGTTAAGGAGCTGACGGCTGACGAGGTTTATACTTTTAATGTTATTCTCTGCGACAACGAGGTTGACCGTGACTGCGAGCGCTTTGACAGTGAAGCGCTCAGCAAGCTTGCGGAGCTGTTTGTCGGAGTAACGGGAATTTTTGACCACAATGCACGCAGCGGCAATCAGACAGCGAGAATTTTTGAGGCGAAAACCGAGAAAATCGCGGGCAGAAAAACTTCGCTCGGTGATGATTATATCTGCGTTAAGGCAAAAGCTTATATGCCGCGCACCGACAGCAACGCATCTCTTATTGCGGAAATTGACGCAGGCATAAAGAAAGAGGTCAGCGTCAGCTGTGCTGTTTCGGGCTTTACATGCTCTGTCTGCGGCGAAGATATGCGTTATTCGGGCTGTACACATGTAAAGGGTGAAAGCTACGGCGGCAGGGAATGCTATTGCATTCTTTCCAATGTCACAGACGCGTATGAGTGGTCGTTTGTAGCTATTCCCGCACAGATGAATGCAGGGGTTACAAAAAGCTATTTAAAGGAGTTTGAAAATATGGAAGACTGCCTTAAGGCAATTAAGTGCGGCAAGGCTGTGAAGCTCTGCGATGAGCAGACGGCAAAGCTTGCGGCATATATTGAAAAGCTCGAGCAGGAGGCAAAGGACGGCAGGGCTTACCGTGAACAGCTGACAAAGGACGCGGTTAAATTTGCCGTTATCGCCGTTCCGACGCTTGACAGCGAAAGCGTTGAGAAAATGTGCGGCGGCGTTGCAACCGGCGAGCTTGTAAAAATCAGAGATGCTTTCAGAAAAAAGGCGGGAGATATTATACCTCTTGCGCCTCAGCTGAAAGCCAAAAAAGAAACAGTCGCTGACAGTAACAGCGAGTTCAGATTCTAAGGAGGAAATAAAATGAGTTTTGATAATATAAGACTTGAAAAAGGCATGTACGGTACGGGCAGAACCTTCACTCAGACACTTGAGTCAATTGACCCGTCCGAAAATTATAAGGGCACCGAGCTTGAAGGACTTGACGCATATGAGCGTCAGCTCAAGCGCTTCGGAATCAGACCTTCGGGTCCCAACAGCTCTGTTCTCGGCAAATTCTTTGCCACAACTGACGGCGCTGTGCTTTTCCCCGAGTACGTTTCGCGTGCAGTGCGCTACGGTATGGAGGAGGCAAGCTTCCTGCCCGATATTCTTGCGGCAACAACAAACATTGATTCAATGGATTACCGCGTTATGGACCTTAATATGTCGGCTTCCGAAGCGGAAATGAAGGAGCTTGACGAGGGCGACGAGCTTGACACATCGGATTTCACCGTCAGCGACAGAACCATCCGTCTCAAAAAGCGCGGCAGAATGATTGAAACATCATACGATGTTCTCCGCTTCCAGCGCCTTGACATCATTGCTATTGCCCTTAAGCGTATCGGTGCGAATCTTGCACAGAGCCTTATGGCTGACGCGGTTGATGTGCTTATCAACGGCGATGCCGCATCGGCAAATAATGAAGCGGATGTTTTCCCTCTCGCAGGCGACGCATATACTTACGCGGACCTTATTGATTTCTGGAACGAAATGGCTCCCTACGAGCTTAATACAATTCTTGCGTCTCCCGAGGTTACCGCGCAGCTTCTTAAAATGACTGAGTTCAAGGACGCTGCCGCAGGCCTTAATTTCCACGGCACGGGCAAGCTTATCACTCCGTTCGGCGCAAACCTCATCAGAACCTCACACATTGACACTGAAAGCATGATGATAGGTCTTGATAAGAACTGCGCTCTTGAAATGGTCAAGGTCGGCGATATCGAAACCGATTACGGCAAGCTTGTTGACCACCAGCTTGAGCAGATTGCGATTACTTCAATCGCAGGCTTTGCCAAGATTATTCCCGACGCAAGCAGAATTCTCTGCGCCGTTGAAGTAACCGGCGGCGGAGAAGGCGGCGAGCTTATAGGCGACGGAGACGGAGAATAATGAGCTACCGCGAGGCTAAGGACAGCCTGTGCAGACTTGCCGAGCTTACCGGAACAGAGCTTGAAGAGGCAGATGCGCTTTGCCGTGAGTGCTTTAAAGAGATAACGGCGGGGCTTAAAGCCGATGCCGACAGCGAGGACGCAAGAGTAACCGCTGCTGCGGCAGGACTTGCTTTCTACAAGCTGGTTCTGAAAAGAAACAGCGCCGCTTCCGCAGAAGAAATAACCGATTTCAAGGCGGGCGATGTAAGCATAAAGCAGGGGAAAAGCGATACGGCTTTTCAGCTTAAGAATGCCGAGAGCTATTTTAAGGACTGCTTTTCAAAAATTGTACCTATGCTTGAGGACAACGGTTTCGCGTTCCGTAATGTAAAGGTTAAGGTGATACCGTGACGCTTGATTCAATGTTTGAAAAATACGGTCAGGAAGTTAAACTCAAAAATTCACAGGGATGGAGTTCGCCGATATTCGGCGGCTTCATCCAGCCGCTGAGATATAAAAACAAAATGTATCTCAACGGTGTAAACACGGTTATCGGCTTCAACAGTCAGGGACATTATCTGTACATAGGTCCTCCTAACCATGATTTAAGCTCTCTCACGGGAGAATACTGGGTTGAGTCAAACGGCAGAAAATTCACCGTTGACCGCTGTGAAAAGGTTTATTTCAAAAATACTGTAATTTACATATGGGCAATAATCCGTGAAATCGTGGAGGTGGAATGATGGACAGTATAGTTTCTCTGCCTCAGAGGATAGTCGAGTGGCTGTCGGAGCAGTCCGACATGAGCGACCTGACCTTTTTTGTCGAGTATCCGCCGGTTAACAAGGCTGTTCCGTTAAGACATACAATAGTTGCGGTGGGCATTGAAAGCATAGAGATTGAAGATAAATTTGTCGAAAACGACGACGGCGTGCTTGAGAGACAGGAATACTGCCGCCTTGCGAAAATCAAGGCAAATCTCAGCATATGTGTTCCGTTTACGCAGGGCGGTCATGCGTGCCATGATGTTTTTACGAGAATTGCGGATGCGCTCACATTCAGAACCAATCTGAATATTGAGGAATCCGGCTGTGAAAGCATTCAGTCTGACCGTGACGCCGAAGCTCTTCTGATGACCGGATGGTTTATGATGAACGCGGATTTCTGTCCCGCCGAAAGCACGGACGAAAACTACGCTTCTTTTCTTGATAAGACGCTGCTTTGCGGCAGCCATATCCGCAACGATACAATTCATGTAACAGCCGAGGACAAGGAAAAATGGAATATTCCGTTTGTGACAGGCTTTTATATGGGCAGCGGTTCATCGTCCAAAAGCATTGATATCGGCTTTGAGCCGTGCTTTGTAATTGTCTGTGTCAGCGGAATGCCGACTGTGACGGCGAATTTTTCCGATTCATCTCTGAAAACGTTTTTTGCTGTTTCAAATGACAACGGCTCGCAGGGAATCGAGCTTATTTCAAACGGATTCAGGGTGTCAAACGTTACAAGCGGCAGCACAGTGTCGGCTATGAATCAGCTTGGCTATTCATACATCTATATGGCTTTTAAATAAAAAACGAAGGAGTCGGTAAGGGCGGCTTCGGAAGCATAAGGAGATTATTGCTGCTCAGAACAGTTTTCTCCTTTTCTGAAGACGCCTGAAACGGCTCCTTTTTTTCATATTGTTCCTGTTGACTTTCCATAACAAATGAAATATAATTACTATGTATGAATATATATAATTCAATCTGATATAAAGGAGAATACAAAAATGAAAAAAGTGATTTCTGTTCTGCTGACGGTGTGTATTGCCCTGTCGGCGATTTCGGCAGGATTCGTTTCGGTTTATGCCGAAGGACCCGAGTATATTATCGAAAACTCGGATGTTACATGGAACTACAGACTGCCGGTTTATAAAACCGAGGAAGACGGCAACTCTGTACTTGAGGAAGGCGGCGTGCTGACCTTTTCGGGATTGGGTTCAATTCCCGACTTCCCTTACACCGAGAAGGACGGCGAAATCGTTCCGACCGCTCCGTGGAGCGACCGTGATTTTTCAACCGTTATTTTCGGAGACGGTATAGCCGCAATCGGAAATTACGCTTTCTGCTGCTGCACATCCCTGGAAAATATTACAGTTCCCGAAAGTGTCGCCGTAATCGGCGAGGGCACTTTCATGAACTGCACCTCACTTAAAAGCGCGTCGATTCTCTCATCGGCAGATATCAGCGATGAAATGTTTTCCGGCTGTACAAAGCTTGAAAATGTTTCTTTTGAAAATCCGGGTAAGGTTATCGGAAAATCTGCGTTCAGCAACTGCTCTTCACTTAAAGAGATAACCGTTCCCGACGGAATTGAGACGATTTCGGACGATGCATTCTCATACTGCACGGCTCTTGAAAAGGTTGTTCTGCCCGATTCCGTAAAGAATATCGGACAGTATGCGTTTTACGGCTGTACAAATCTTAAAGAGATTGATTTCGGAAGCGGACTGGAAAAGATAGGAGGCAGCGCGTTCTCCGGCTGTCTGGCTCTTGAAAACGTCGCTTTGCCCGAAAGCGTTAAAAGCATTTCTTCAAGTGCATTTTACGGCTGTACGGCTCTCAGCAAAGTGTATCTGCCCGAAAATCTTACCGATATAGGTGAAAGCGCGTTTAATCTCTGCAATGAGCTTAAAAATATAAAAATCGGATATTTTACGTCGGAAATCGGCGACATGGCGCTCGGATTCGGCAAAAGAGGCTCAAAGATAGCTGATTTCACAGTCAGCGGCTATAACGGTACCGCGGCCGAGAAATACGCTTCGGATAACGGCTTTGAATTTGAGTCTCTCGGTAATTATTATGACGGAAGCTGCGGAGAAACCGCGTCATGGAGCTTTGACGCCGAAACGGGAATCCTTTCAGTCGGCGGTACAGGCGGAATGTTCGATTACGCCGAAAATAATCTCCCCGCATACAGCAGATTTGCCGGTAAAATAAACGGAATCGAAATCGGAGAGGAAATCACCGCGATAGGCGCATATGCGTTTTATAATATGAGCGTCAGCGGAATGCTTGTTCCGGAAACGGTTGCCGAAATCGGTGAAAAGGCGATAGGCAATTATTCAGACGGCGCTGTTGACAGCAGTTTCAGCTTCAGCGGATACAGAGATACTGCGGCTGCTGATTACGCGGAAGAGAACATTATCAGCTTCACGGACCTCAGACCTGTTGTCACGGAAGGCAGCTGCGGTGAAAATATAACATGGAGCTACGACGCCGAGGAAAAAACCTTTACTCTCAGCGGAACGGGAGCAACGTTTGATTATAAGCTTACCAAGCTTCCCGAATACGCAAAATTCGGCTTTGATATCGAGAATATCGTTGTCGGAGACGGAATAACCAAAATCGGTGATTACGCCCTTGTTTTTGCGAAAAATGCTCCTGCGGCAATAACCTTTACAAAGGATATCGCCGAGTTCGGCACCAAGCCCCTCGGATTTATCCGTGAAGCGGGTGAGAACGGTTATGAGACTTCGGAAATCGAAGGCTTTACCGTAAACGGTTATTATAAAACACCTGCAAAAACCTTTGCGGACGAAAACGGCTTCAGATTTGCACCTCTCGCTGAGGCGGAGCCGGTTGAAAAGGTCCTTGAGGATTCGTTTGCGGCAAGGGTCAGCGAAGACGGCTTGATTTATATCTATCAGACGGAACTCGAAAAAACGGCACTGCTTGAAGCGCTCGGCTATGCGGGATACGATTCCGCGTCTGTTTCAGCCGATGTTATCGCTACAGGCACAACGCTTGAAATCACGGACGGGGATGAGACAAAGAGCTATACGTTCATCGTTCCCGGCGACACGGACGGAAACGGCAAAATCAATTCCTCCGATGCTCTTGCAATTCTCAATCATGCGGTTGAGAAATCAATAATGACCGGCGACGCCTTTGAGGCAGCCGATATAGCGGATGACGGAGTGATAAACTCGGTCGATGCTCTTTATGTTCTTCAGGTTTCTGTAGGCCAGAAGGAACTGAACTCTTTTTTAAAATCTGAATAAGAATTAAGCGTTTCTTTACCCGAGGTTCTTCACGGAGCTTCGGGTAATAATTTTTGCTTATTTTTTTAATATTATCAATATATTTTGTTAATTTCTATTGTCTTTTTTGTTAATATATGATATAGTAACTCTATGATACGCTGAAAAACAGAATTTTTTGACACAAAATGTTGTTAGTACGGTTTCGGCGGTCAGAAAATAAAAGGAGGAAACCATTTTGAAATACTATAACGCAAAGGACATCAGAAATATTGCACTTGCCGGTCATGCAGGCAACGGTAAAACATCACTTGCAGAGGCAATGCTTTATATCGCAGGACTTACAGACAGACTCGGACGCACTGACGAGGGCAACACAGCTCTTGACTTCGACCCCGAAGAGAAGCGCCGTCACGTTTCAATAGCAACAGCTCTCGCTCCCATCGAATGGAAGAATGTCAAACTCAACATTCTTGACACTCCCGGCCTTTTCGACTTTGAGGGTGAAATGGCTGAAGGTATTCACGCTTCCGAATGCGTACTTATCGTTCTCGGTGCAGGTCATGAATATGATGTAGGCGCTGAAAAGGCATTCAAGGCTGCAAAGAAGCGCGGCAAGATGTTTGCTGTTACACGCTGCGACAAGGAGCATGCAGATTTCTATAAGACCTTTGATTACATTAAGGAAGTTCACGGCGGTTCCGTATGTCCCGTTATCGTTCCCTACGTTGTAGGCGGCGAGGTTAAGGCATATGTAAACCTTGCATCACGCAAGGGCTTTGAATACAAGGACGGCAAGGGCAAGGAAATCCCGATGCCTATGGACGACAAGATTCAGGAAATGC
>JAZUDP010000174.1:0-9031 GCA_045639705.1 Acutalibacteraceae bacterium | reverse complement strand
GCTGGAATACCACTGAAAATACAAGCCGTGCCGTTTTACAATGCACTGTCCCTCAACACCGATATAATCCCATTCTCCCTCCTCACCGTTTGAACATACATCCGTACAGTCATATATTGTTCCGTTTTCTATATCCAGTTTGGAAATATGCAGCTTTTTGTCATCGCTGTTACAGCCGAGATAAAGCTGACCGTCATCATCGCAGAAAATTGTTCCGTCGATAGCATTACTGTAACAGCCCGTAAGCGGTTCCCGGTCGGTTATGATTTTGTAAGGACCTTCGGCGTTATCCGAAACGGCAAGCCCTACACCGAATTCGTGAGTGTACCGCTCGTCCTCATTCCGGCTGTTAAAAGTGAGGCAGTATTTACCGTTTTCGGTTTTGAACAGTTCCGGCGCCCAGAATCTGTCTCTGCCCCAGAAGCTTTCCGGCATTTCGGAACGTTTCAGAATCAGACCGCAGTCTGTCCAGCTTGTCAGATCTTTCGATTTCCACATATGCACACCGTTGTTGATACCGTTCCAGTATGGCGGCTGTGTTCCCACAAGGTAATATGTGCCGTTATCGGGCAGCACACAGGGGTCACGCATAGTAATAAGTCCTGCAGCTTCATCGCTGATATATGTTTTATTGCTCATTTTTCAACCTCTTTCCTTGCTTTTGTCAATGATAGATACTATCTGATTTTGAAATATAATCTGTTTATTTGCACAAATTCATTTATCGAAATAAATATATCATTATTTATTCAATCTTTCAAGGGTGATGTATATTATAACTATGAAATGAAATATCTTTTGGATATGAAAAAGCCGGGAGCTTTCACTCCCGGCATGATTTTTAATTATATCTTAATAAAACCACATATTTTTCATCCTTTCATTTTTGATTATTATTCTGCTTGGTTTCAGATTGGAACAAAGTTGTTTGTCCGGTCCGAATAAATATCTGAAGAAATGGACGGCTTTGAAGTCTCAACCTCGCTTTTAACCGGCTCTTCTCCAAAGAACTGCCACGAAACACCGCCATTGACAATTTCAAGTTCTCTTTCATTTAATTCTGTCATCATTTTTCTTGCCTCCGAAATATTATTGTTTGCCGGTCTTTATCGACATACAAGACCGCAAGCTTTGTTATTTACACTCTCCTGCGCTTTCTGAACTTTTCTGAGTGCGTTAATCGCACTGTTGGATTTGATTCTGTCAATAGGCAGCGTCAGACCGCAATGCTCGCAGACAACAGCGTCACCGTTTATGATGTCATAAATAGTAATGTTAATCTTACCGCCGCATTCCGGGCAAATGAAGCCTGACCTGTTTTCATCGTCAACATTCTGACCGCCGACTGCATTTTCCATTGCCATATCATTAAGTTCATATCTTGTGTTTTTCATTTTTCATTACCTCCAAAATTTTCTTTGTTTTTGTCTTACATCTCTTTATACGAAGGTTTTGAAAAAAAGGCTGATAAAAAAACAAATATTTTTCAAAAAGCAGCAAAACTCAATTTTATATTGAGTTGTACAATCGAAACGAGAGACAGAAATCTTATAATTTTATGCTATAACGGTATTGTTCGAACAAATAATAATATTCAATAATATCAAGCAGCAGAGGAGCAGATTTATTTCTGCCCCTCTGTTTTGTTAGTATATATTTGTGTGATTTCGGCTTATCATATCACAGCCTGAATGAAACAAGTGCGAACGAATTTCCGTCAAGTACCACAGTACCGTTTTCAAGTGCTTCGGACTCAAAATTGCGGTCATTGTCAACGATGCGGACTTCTGCATTATTATATTCGAGTCCGCCGAGGTCAATCTTATGCTGTCGCGCGGCGGTTTGCTTCTTCCCAGGCCATCATCATTATAATAAGTGATAAGCACGCGAAGCTCTTTATCATCGGCTGCCGCAAAGCGTCAACACAAACAGGAATGAAAGGAAACTGAACTGCGGTGATTTTATTGTATCAAATATGATAACATAATTATATATGATTATTTGCCTGCAATCAGCGCAATCAATGCCGTGAATACTCCGCATATATATTCCCATATGCTGTCGGCACGGGAAAGATTATTGACAAATCTTGTTGAAGGCGATGAAGTCTCGGGTGCGAATGAAAAATCATCAATATCTATTTCTCCGCCCGATGCGAATTCAAAGCGGATATCTCCCGTATTCTCAAGCTTATCATTTGAGCGCAGAGGCAATCCCTCGTTTCCGAAAAGATAAAGGGAATTGAGGTCATATGTTATATTGTGCCATTCGCCGTCTGCGGGAATTGTAAGCTCTGTGTTTCCGTCACAGGTATTTACGGGAGCATACCATGTCAGCGCATTTTTATAAAATCTGATTTCTTTAAGCTCAACGGCTTCACTGCCGGTGTTCCTGACATAGAAGCTCAGCTCACCCATCTTTGAAAAATCTCTGTTAATGTCGCAGAAGTCTGTTCTTTTTTCCGAACGCATGGGAGAAAGCTCGAATCCTTTTTCTGCCGAAACATGCAGTCCCTTTGCACCGGAAAACGCGCTGTCCTTCTCAAAGGAAATGCCGCACTTTTTTACTTTCCAGGTGTCATAATATTCTGTCGGACTCAAGCCGGAAACAATACGCCATGCCGAAGCAGTTTCGCAGCCTTCCCACGGCTCCGAATTACGGACTCCTTCACGGTAATTTTTATCTGTCACAAACGATGCAGCAGGAATAATGAAGCCGTCATCGGTCACCACCGCAAGGTCCGCATTGCCATTTGACAAATATGCCGCATAGGATGCGGAAATGGGCTCGGGAACTTTTTTATTTGATATTTTCACCGTATCGGGAGCAATTATCTCTGCCTTTGCCTTAACATATACTCCGTCGGAGCCGCAGACGAAAAAGCCTTCGCCCAGACCGTCTGTAAATATAAGCTCCGAGCCGGAATTCGTCAGCTTAACGGTAATTGCACCGTTTCCGGCAGATGATGAATCGACAGCGGCGGCAGAGAAGGTTTCGTGCATTCCGTAAACCATTCCCTCGGCGGCATATGCCATTCTTTCACCCACGGGCTTTTTATATGCAGGATGGATTGAGCCAAAATCGGGATAACAGTCATGAGGCACATCGTATAATGTTACCATTGCTCTTGAATCCGGCTCTTCGGCGGCAAAATCGGAAAAGCCGAGATTCATATCAATGAGCCCGTTTATATAATCGCCGTAGTCATAAGACGCAATCTGAGCATAAATGAAGGGGAGAAGTCCGTCATCAAATCCGAAAAGCTTTGTATAGGATTTCTGCATCTGATCAATGAATCTGCAGTATTCCTCAGGTTTCCAGCCGGAGCCTATATCCGATTCGCCTTGATACCATATCATTCCGGAAATGCTGAAATTCCTCAGAGGGTAAACCTTGGTGTTGAAGTTGCCGCCCATGTCGTAAAACTGGCTGCGTTCTTTTGGATTCCAGTTTTCGGGAGAAAAATACGCTCCGTATTTATCGAGAATTTCCATCATTTTCGAGTCGGACTCAATGGTTTCTCTGGAAAGCCAGGTCCTGACCGTTGAACCGCCCAGAGCCGTGTTGAGAATACCCACGGGCATATCGAGCGATTTTCTGAGATTTGAGGCGAAATAATAAGCCACGGCGCTGACTGCGGAAAATCCCGGGTTGTCGCCTGAAATCCAGTAAGCGCCCTCAATATCGCTCTGCACCTCATCGGGACAATATTCAAAGTCACCGCCGAAGGTTGAAGGCTGGGGCATCATCAGAGTTCTCAGCCATTTGTCCTCCGGAGCAAGCTTTTCGCCGCCCTCAATAAAATAGTATTCACAGCTGAGCATATACTGCATGTTCGACTGTCCTGCCGCAAGCCACAGCTCACCGAAAACGACATTTTCAAGCCTCGCAAATTCATTTCCGTTTTCAGAAACGGAAATTGTGTATTCATCGTAACCGCCTTCGGGAGCGGAAAATGAAACCTCAAAAGTTCCGCCGGAGGCAACCGCTTCTCCTGAAGCGGCAGGTTCACCGTTTTTATCGAGGAGTACGCAGGATATTACCGAGCCGTCACTTGCCGTGCCGGAAATAACGGCGGGCTTGTTCTGCTCAAAAAGCATTGAACTGCCGTAAAAATTATAAAGCCGTGCTTCGTTACCGGAAGCGGAGGCTCCCATTACGCAGAAGCACGAAAGAAGTATAACGGCAGAAAGAATAACGCAGATAAATCTTTTCATGGTATCGCTCCTTTTTCTTTATGCTTTATTTTAAACACAGCACCATGCGGATGTCAAGTAAATAAACATTGGCGTTACTTTGTTTTGGTTTATAAATTGAAAAAAGAGTTTAATAACAATCACAAAGCCTGCCGAGGCAATCACCACGGCAGGCTGCTTCTTTTATCTATACACTTGAAATAATTATCTTATCTGAGATGTTAATCATATGCTGTATTCAAATATCCGATATGACCACAGACTGTCATTTCCGGTTTTTGATTTTGAACAGTAGATTTTAATATTATCGCTGTCAATCCCGCCGAACTCATCGCGCAGAAGGCAGGCATTGTGATTTCGCTTATAGCCCGTTTCTGCCGTTCCGACTGTATACAGATTCGTGTGCTTTGCGCTTTCAAAATTATCCGTGCCTTTTATCGAGGTCAGTCTGACAAAGGCCGAAATAAAATCGGGCGAATCTGTCGGATACGGATGTCCCTCTGAAACGATAATGTATTCATTATTCTTCCCGTCATATGCAAAATCTGCATTGTTGATGCAATCCGCATTGCCGTCAGAGCCTGATATTCCGTCCTCAGACAGAATATTCTCAGACAGCTGTCTCGGATCTGATAAGTTACTAAAATCCCATTCTTCAACAACAGTGCAGGTGCGTACGGCCGTTCCTTTTGTGTAGAATAAAAGCACATCAGCGTGACCGTCTTTGTTTATCAGCGACGGCTGACCGACACCCCACTCGAAATTCGCTGTTTCACGTCTGTAATCCTTAAACGGAGCGCTGCCAACCTTTGTAAACGGACCTTCCGGAGTCTGTGAAACGGCAAGCCCGATTTTATTTTCCGTGCAGTCATCCGAAGAACAGCCGAGATAAGCCATAAGGTAGCTGTATGAAATACCCGAATACTCAAATTCACCTTTGATAACCGTCGGGTCGCATACATGCCTTGAATCCCATGAACCGGCTCCGCCCGGAGACAGAACAACGGTTTGCTTGCCGTATCGGTATTTTCCGGAAACTCCTGCTTTACCGGTGCGATATCCTATATGGTCAGTAACATTATATTTCTCTGTGTTGGTGCAGTAGTACAGATGTCTTGTGCCGTTTTCTTCAAATACACAGGGACAGTAATTATATATACCCTCCGAAAAATCGGCAAAAATCTGTCTTGAAGTGAAACCGAAAACAGAAGATATAAACGACAGAAGTGCAAGAAAAAATGAGGTAATGGTTTTAATCATTTTTTTCCTCCCTGAATTACGTTTTATGTTCCGATAAAATCAGACTTTAATTATAGCATATTTACAAGTGTTATGGTATGACGGTATAAGACATGCCTGCCGCAATAACGGCGACCATTGCTTTACCGTATGATACTTTATACATTCATATTTTACAATGCACACTTCCTAAAGTCAACTTTTTCTGCGGGTTGACTTTTTACGCAGCGCAGACGATGCAGTTACACTTTCTGTGACTGCTATGCATATTAAAAGGCACGAAACTGGAATCATCACTCCACTTCCGTGCCTTTTGTCTGTTATACGCTTTCGGATTCTCCGGCCTGCGTGTAACGGGATTTACATTGCCCCAGGTCTTACGCTTCCGGGCGTTCAGCTCTCTCTGCTTTTTCTTTGAGAGCTTTTCATAAGGTATGAACTTTTCCATACTGTCTGCCTCCTTTGGTTACAGAAGAATAACATAATTAACGGAGCATGTCAATGCCGAAAAAGTCCATATAAACGCCTGGATTTGTATTTTTGAATGTTATGTAAGTGATTTAAGGAGAGTTTTTATTTAAAACAGCCAGTAAGTGTTGCTGAGGTTCATGATAAATCCCCATACGGTTGCGAACAGCAGGCTGAAGAAACTGCCGAAATCTTTGAAAAATCCGGTCTTTTCCTGCATCTGTTCGCCTGCGCCCTCATAGCAGCCGATATTGTGAATATCAGTCAGCGGGTTGCCGTAGAAATCGTGTTCGCCCATATCGTCTTCAACTGCAACGCCATTGCCGATAAGCTTTGACTCTGTTGATAAGATATAGCTGTTTTTATCTGTTTCATCTGTGCCGACAAATTTCGGATTGCAGATGAAATTATTCTCTGCAATGGGAGGAACGCCCATGTTCCAGAAACAGTTGTTGGTGAAAACGCCGTTAAACTTTGTTATGAAATTATAGTTTTTACTGACATTTTTACGCATGTACTGAACGGAATCCGTAGCCTTATTTCCTACAAAAATATTATTGGCAATATAGGAATTTGAAAGCGTGGCGCAGCTGATTTCCGAAATATTTATCAGCGTATTATTGTAGAACTTGAAATTATCCATGGAGGTCGCAAATTCATTGTCGGCATAATCTACAGCCGCAACAAAAAGGAGGTTGCCCATTTTATTCGGGACCTTGTTGTCGTTAACCGAAAGGCAGTATCTGACTGTGCAGTTTCTGTTCTTGGTGTAATCGTCGCAGCAGCAGTTGCTGATAAAGCGGACATTATCGTGAGAATAAATATACTGATAGGTTGCGTCGGTTGTCCAGCCGTCAAAGTCAACCGTCATGCCGTCTTTTTCATTTGTTGAGCCGGCAACCTCGCAGTTTTCAATAACATAATTTTTGGCGTGATGCGACCATATGGGCGCGGTGTAGTAATCGTCTCTTAAAGATGTGTTTATAAGTGAGCAGTTGCGGATAATCATTCCGTATACCGACATGATTATAATGCCGTCATAGAGAACATTGTTAAGGCTCATACCCTCAATAAGATAGTTCGTATTGTACGATTCCTCGGGGCTTACGAATTTATCGGGATTATGCTCCCTTGTCAGACCGCCCATTTTGATGCCGAAGGCACAGTCATAAATATCGCAGTTCTGAATTGTAAGGTTTCGGATTCGCGCCTCAGCGCCTGACGACCTGATATAAATCGGGCAATGATTGCCGTTGTGGTTTTCGCATTGCTTATACCATATATCGTGAAATACGCAGTTTCTGACAGTGATGTCGGTTGTCAGCTTTCCGCCGTCTGCTCTGATATAGATACCGCTGCCGTTCGGGGCGGTGAATTCGATATTTTCAACAGTCCATCCGCTTACATTCTGAACAGTAAGCAGAACAACCTCTTCCTCGTCGCTTCGGATTATCGGCTTACCGAGAGTGTCGGCGTCTCCGTAAGCACCGAGAACAATGGGGTTATCGGATGTGCCGCTTCCGTTTACGTTAAAGCTGCCGCTGAATACCGAGCCTGCCTTCAGCAGAATTTTATCGCCTGCGGAATATGTTTTTGACGAAGCAAATGCAAGAGTCTTCCACGCAGAGCTTTCGCTTGTGCCGCTGTTGTCATCATTGCCGTTTTCGGCGTCAATGTAATATGTGCTTCCCGTATCAGCCGCATAGCAGGGCAGAGCAGTACAGAAAAGCAATGCAAAAATAAAAAACACAGATAACAGCCTTTTCATAAAACTCCTCCATAGCATCTTTTATAATATTAATACTATCATAAAACTGTTACAGTTTCAATATGGTCAATAAAAACCGTATGGCAAAATGATGAGGAGACGTAATGAAAAAAAGAACAGCTTAGCCTGATGACCTTCACTTTGGATGTCGATGCAGCTATGAAGAAAATGACCGTGAAGGATTGTCTGCTTTTAGCAAAAATGGTATCCCCTATGCAAATATAAGAAATCCTTATTATACAATAAAACTAACACGGTTAATTGCCTCAGCAGGCTTAAAAATTATAATGTTATTTTAAATATTGACTTGATTATATCTAAATGTTATCATAATTATAATATATACATATTCTATTTCTTGTAAATAAAACTTATGCCATTAAGAACAAACGAAAGGATGAAACCGAATGAAAAAGAATCTGTTATCCGTGTTCAACGATAAAAAGCTGTTTCCGGTATGGTTTGCAGTAATTGCCGCGGCATTCATTTACGGGCTTTACGCTTTTTATTACACCTTCCTTGACTGGACTGAGCTTCTTCTTGTCGGACTGAACTCCGTGCTTGCAGGCGCGGGCTTTGCGGGCGGCGTTTTGCTGTGTTCTTCCGCGAAAAAAGGCAGAGAGCTGAAAACAGGGAAAAAAGTGCTGATTTTTGCAGGAGGACTTGTGCTTTTTGAGGCTCTGCTCTTTGGCATTCTCACTGTTGTAAATGTGGGCGGACTGTATAACCGCAAGGCGATATACACTGCATACGCAGTGATAACCGTGATGTTTACCGCGATGTCGATGATTCTTTTTATCCGTCTTTCAAAGTCGGTACATAAGCCGCTCAACGCACTGCTGGCATCTCTTTGCATTCCTGCTTTGCTCGTAACGGCGTGGCTTCCCGTAAGAAATGACATAAAATACTGGTATTTTGACATGATGTCCTCGGGCGAGGTTACATTCGCGCCGATTACGGCAAAAGACGCTTCAATCAATGACGCAGAGCGTGAGCGCTGCCTTGGCTGGTACAACGCAAATATTCTTCCGTCTGCGGACGGATTTGTTCCTGCATTCAATTTCCGCATCGGCGATACTGATTTCAAAACGCTCTGTAAAAACGGTGAAGTTAAAGTCGGAAATACCCGTGACGGCGAAGCTCGTAAGAACGGGGTTACAACCGTAACCGAATATCTTGTTTCCGATAAGGGAATCACCGTTTCGGTGGAGTCAACGATTTATGAACAGCAGGCGACCTGCGAATGGACCGTATATATCAAAAATACCTCCGACACCGACAGCGGTATTGTTACTGATTTCCATGCGGCGGAGTGCAGCCTTGAAAACACCGCAGGTGATATTTATTTCAGCCGCGGTTC
>JAZUDP010000173.1:0-13670 GCA_045639705.1 Acutalibacteraceae bacterium | reverse complement strand
TTTCTCACCGCCTGTGCGTCAAGCCATTGTGAGCATTTATAGTTATTTTCACCCTCGCCCGATTCATTGCCGACCGACCAAATTGTGATGCAGGTTTCGTTCTTATCCTGATAATACATTCTTGAAAGCCTGTCAAAAAATGCGGAATACCACTCGGGATCTTTGTTAAGAGCACCCTGATCACCTGTAACGTGTGCGCCGTGGGTTTCGTTATCCGCCTCGTCCATGACGTATAATCCAAGCTCTGAAGCCGCCTCGTAAAAATACGGATGGCGCGGATAATGAGAACAGCGGACTGCATTGAGATTGCATCTTTTTATGTCACAAAGCTCGTCGTAAATCTGTCTGTTCGTAATCGCTCTGCCCGTGAACGGATTGTTATCGTGGCGGTTTACGCCCTTCAGAAAGACAGGACTGCCGTTAATAAGAAATCTGTTTCCCTCTGTTGACGGAATGCATATACCGACCTTTTTAGTGTGAATTTCGGGCTGCATTTCCGGTGAGGTTACCGCAAAAACAAGAGTGTAAAGATACGGCTGCTCCGCATTCCATTTGACGGGATTTTTGAGATTTATGCGGAAGGTATCGGAAGAAGCTGACGGATGTTCAGCGTCAAAGAGTTTTTTACCCTCTGCGGAAAAAAGGCTGACAGAAAGTCTGCTGTTTCCCGAGGTGCGCATCTCGGTGTTGACGGTAAAGCCGTCTTTATCGGGAATAACCGTGTAATCCCACAGGGATTCCTGCTCCGAAAAAACAAGCCATACGCTGCGGAAAATTCCCGATGCAAGAAGCATGTCCTGATTCTCAAGATACGACGCGTCGGAGTATGTATAAACCTTGACCGTGAGGATGTTTTCTCCGTCGGTGAGACAGTCCGATATATCAAACTCCGCGGCAATGCGGCTCCCCTTGGAAAAACCGACATATTTTCCGTTAAGGTAAACAAAGTACGCATTATCAACGCCGAGAAAACGTATCACGGTATTCGCAGCCTTACGGTTCACCTTAAAGTGACAGCGGTATATTCCGACGGGGTTATCCGCGTGAATGTACGGAGGGTCGTAGGGAAACGGATACTGCACATTTGGATAAAGGCATTTTCCGTAACCGAGATACTGCCACATGGACGGAACGGGAATTTTATCCCACCGGCTGTCGTCAGTATCCTTGCTCCAATACTCTGTCGCGTTATCTTCTTCAAGATACAGAAAGCTCCATTCGCCGTCAAGACACTGCATACGCCCGGATTCATGACAGTTTTTATGAGTAATATACGGCTTCTCCGCCGGAACGGTAAGTGTCCTTGCAGGCAGACGGTTTTCACCTGTCATTTTCTGATTAAAGATATAATTTCCGTTGAACATATCGATTCTCCTGTTGTATAGGGGTATCCCGTTTTGCTTTTCTGTCTGTAAGCAATTATTATTTCGTATTCATTTTGCTTCAGGGAGCTTTGCCGTTATCTCATATATCAATGCTTCAAGCTCTTCGGTTCCGGGCTCGGCATAGATGAAGCTTTTCGGAAAAACAAATAAATTAAAGATTCTCTGAATCAGATTTACGAATGGACTGCCCGAAAATTTTATGTTTTCAACATGGGGTTTTCGGGTACACAGCCAGAAAAACGGTTTTCCGTTCACAATTATATTATCATGAAAACTGAAATCAGCCATTCTGCCCAAAGAAGGACTCTCTGAGCTGATAAGGCATATGGCACCCCAGTTTGTTTTCTGACTGTCATTGACGGAAACGCAGTTGCAGACTGTATTACCGGTATTTTTGGTTTTACGGTCAAAAACACAGTTTTTCATGAATCTGGTGTTATCGTGGGAATAAATATATCTGTATGTGCTGTTTACCGTCCAACCGTCGAAATCAATTGCCATTCCGTCGATTCTGTTTGTTGAACCTGCAATTTCACAGTATTCAACAGTAATGCCGTCAGAATGTCTTATCCACAGCGGAGCATAAGCGTCGTCCTGTGCAGTGGCACAGTCAAGTACGCGGCAGTTTCTTACTGTTCCGTTATGCACCGCACCGATAACAATACCGCCGAATTTTGCATTTTTAATATAGATATTCTCAAAAAGAAAATCACTGTTATACGATTTTTCGGGGCTGACAAAAGTGTTTTTATCATCCTCTGCGTTTATTCCTTTTGTGTGTATGCCCCATTCCACATTTTCTATACGCAGGGAGTCAAAATGAATGTTGCTGACATTTGATTGGGTGCAGTCGTTATCAATCATCAGAGCGGAGGTTGAAAAGCCTTCTTCATTTTTTCCGATGTCATGAAAATAGCAGTTCCTTACGGTTATGTCGTCTACGCCTTTTTCTCCGAAAGCGTAGATATATGCGCCGTAGCCCTGAGAAGTAAATTCGATATTCTCTATAACCCAATGGCTGACATCGTGTACAAAGAAAAGATATTCACCGCTCTGCGCATGAATAACGGGAGAATCTCCTTCGCCGTACGCAGAAATAACAACAGGCGAATTTTCAGTTCCGCTGCCTTTTGTAATAAAAAATCCGTCGAAGGTCTGACCGCGCTTTAAGAGAAGCCTGTCACCGGGAGCAAATTCATTATCTGACGCTCTCTTCATGGTTTTCCATGCATATTCAGGGGATGTTCCGGCATTGCTGTCATCTCCGTTAACCGAATCGACATAATAACAGATACCGTTCTGTGCAGCAAGTGCAGGCACACAGAGAGTCAATGCTGTTAATACACTTAAAATAATTGCGATTATTCTTTTCATGTTAAATTACCTCAGCGTAATTAAGCATTATTTGTCTGTAACAATATCAACACTTAAATCAAACTTTGTTATCCATGTATGGGCGCCGAAATTTCTTGCACGGAGAAGAACATGAGAATCATATGCTTCAACAACAAAGCCGCATCCGTTTGCAAGATATCCGCCGCGGCTGAAATCGGGATTTGCGAAGCACGGAAGATTTACAAGAGTAATGTTGTTGCCGTTGTCATTCTTCATATATTCCACGGTTGCATAATCAACTCCGAGCTTTTTGCTTTCGTTTTTAAATCCTGCATGAATATGACCTGTGATATAAAATACATTGTCATATTTTTTCAGAATTGCCGCAACTGCGTCAGACTGGTCACCGAGACCGCCGTCGTCGGCAGAAGCGTTTTCATCCAGATCCCAGTTGTACGGCAAGCCGTGTGTTCCGTTAATCGGCTGATGGCAGAAAACAAATACGGGAAGCTCTGTTTTTGCGGCTTTTTTCATTTCACCCGCAAGCCATTTAAGCTGTGCATCGCTTATATATGCGGCGGTACTGTCCTGTTCAGAGCCGAGAACGATGAAATAATAACCGTTGACAACATCGGAGTAATACATATTGTTTACTTCTCTGTCGGCGATGCTCTTATTGTATTTAATGAATGTGGGCAGAACGCCGTCAACGGGATTGGAAAAGTCCTCACGGTTGGGACCCCATGTATCATGGTTTCCTGTTACGATAAACAGATTGTCGGAAACATCATGCTTTTCGAGCGAAGAGGCGAAAATATCCCACTGAACGAAATCTCCGTGGTTTGTCTGGTCACCGACGAAGACAACCGCATCAGGGCGGTCCTTTGCTTTTTCCATATCCATAAGACCTAATTCAAACATTCCGTCGGAAATAAAGCTTGCCTTCTGGTCAAGATGGATATCTGAAATTGCGGCAAAGCTGAGGCGGCAATTATCCTGAGCATCGGAAATCTTCGCCGTTTTTTTGCCGAAAATCAGATTTACCGGAGCAAACAAAAACATTAATACAGTAAGAAGAATGCTGACAGTTTTAGCAAGAATTGTGTTGAACATAAAAATCACCTGTATATCCTTTCATTTTTATACAAAAATTTCTTTATCTCCGCTGTCCAGATTGAACACGCGGCTTTTTCCGTCACCGATGCGGATACAGTAAAGCTTTCGCTCATCGTAGTCGGCATACATCAGGTCAAAAGTCTGAGTGTTTCCACGGAACACTGTTGTTGAAAAAACAGGGCAGTTATCAACCCTTGTATCCCAGTCATAATGCGAATGACCGCTCATGACAAACTCAATGTGTCCTTTTGTCCTTCCGAAATCATATTCGGTTTTCTGACAGATAAACGTAACTTTTCTGTTATAAGCGGAAATCAGCTCAGTCAGTACTTTTGTCATGGCGGCGGTTTCATCGTCGGGCATATTCCACCACCACATATGAGGAACAATAACATTATGCTTATCATCATTCTTTATAAGCTCTTCAGCAAGCCGGTGCAGCTGCTCCCATTTGTAGGGATTCATTTCCGTCGCATTCCAGTCAAGCTGAGAATCCAGAATGTAGAAACGTGTGTGATTGCCGCGGAAGCTGTAATATGTATGACCGAATTTGCGGAAGCAGAGGTTTGTCAGAATCTCCGGAGAGAGTCCGCGGTCAACACCGAGCAGTTCTCCGTTTTCATCCACTCCCTGGTAATTGGTATCATGATTACCGAGAACAGGATAGTATTCATCTCCGAACATTTCCCTCATGCATCCGTCAATTATCCCGAGCTTTCTCTTTGCCTCGGGAACAGTGTCGGACGAGCCGAGCCAGTCGCCGCCGCCGATGATAAAATCGGCAGGAACGGAATAATATACATCCCGGAGAAAAGTCAGAGATTTTTCAGCTCTGCGGAACAAATCCTCTTCATCGCATTCGCCCTTCTGAAAAAGATGCGGGTCGGTAAAAAATACAAACGATTCAGCTTCTTTTGAACCGTGAAACAGAGAACAGAATTTTTCCGTGCCGGGCAGTTGAATAAAAGAAATCATTATCATTCCTCCCGTTCATGCTGTCGGTATTATATCACTTTGCAGATGATTAATCAATGAGAAAAGCAGTATAAAAACATAATTAAAGCTCTCTCAAACAACAGGTACAAAGTCTGTCAAGGTAAAAGCTTTAATTTATCTGTCACTTGAACCCTCATTATAAATATGCTACAATAAATATAAGACTGAACAACGGTAATTGTTTGATTATACCGTGATTTGGGGAGTTTATGCTGCTATGGGTTATCTTTTAATTATTCTGAAAACAGTTGCCAATATCGGCGAGAGCGTTCTTATAAAAAAATATAATGCTAAACATTCCGCGGGCGGTATGTTTTTTACCGGCATACTTTCTCTTTTCGCCCTGGCTTTCTTTTTGGTTTCGGATAAAAACGGGTTCAGCTTTCCGGCTGAAATGCTTCCTTATTCCATTGCTTTCGGATTCATATACTGCGTTTCATATTTTCTGACATTTGTTGCCCTTGCCTGCGGTCCTTTTACGCTGTCCATGCTGATTATTTCATATTCACTGGTTTTTCCGATATTATACGGAATAATATTTCTTCACGAACCGGTTTCCGTATTCACATGTATAGGATTTATTTTACTGATGATTTCACTCTTTTTTCTCAGAGAGAATAAGGACGAAAAAGAGAAGAAAAATTCCGCTAAATGGTTAGCCGCTATTATTATTGTCATGCTGGGCAACGGAGTGCTTGCCATTATTCAGAAAGTGCAGCAGCTTAAGTTTAATAACGAATGCAATAATGAATTTATGATTATCGGACTTGCCGTTTCGGCATCGGTGCTGCTGGCAGGCGGTATAATCAAGGACCGTAAACAGCTGAAGGAAATTATACGGTACGGTATTCCTTATGCCGGTACCGCCGGCGTTGCAAACGGAATCAACAATCTGTTAACTATTGCCGTAAACAATCTGCTGCCCCTCTCTATTGTTTCACCGGTCTGCTCCGGAATGAAAATAGTTGTTTCGTTTTTATCCGCTACAATACTGTTTAAAGAGAAATATATGAAACGGCAGATTATCGGCGTCGGTATCGGCGTGATTGCTCTGGTATTTTTAAATCTGTAAAGCAGGATACAGAATAAAATGAATTTCCGAAGGTGACAGAAAATGACGATAAGAAGAATGCAGATGTGCGACAGAGAAAAGGTAATTGACTTTTATGCTTCCATGGGAGAACGGAGCGCACATTTTTTCAATGTAAATCACGGCAACGAAAAGAGGACAATGGAGTTCTTTGAAAACGGTAAGAAAGACCACATTTTCTATGTTGCCTTTGAGGGGGACGAGCTTGTCGCTCTTGCGTTTATCTGGGACATTGACAGAACTGTTCCGTGGTTCGGAATTGCCGTGCGTGATTCCGCGCAGGGGAAAGGCACGGGCACGGCTTTTATGAAAGAAATATCTGCGGATATTCTTTCCGAAGGCTATGCGGGACTTCTTCTGAGAACTGCGACGGACAACATCCCGGCGCAGTGTCTGTATGAAAAATGCGGATTTGAGCGCCTCGGTGTTCACCCGTCGGGAGAATATCTTTATATCAAAAGATTTGCGAGGGACTGAAATGGTAACTGTAAGCGCAGATTTTAATAAAATTATCGGAAAAATCAAGCCTGTTCACGGCTTTAACAACTCTGCCCGTGAAACGAATTACGGCCCTCTGCTTGAGAGCTTTGCGGCTCTCAAGCCGCCTTTTGCGCGACTTCACGATACGGGATACCACGGGAACGCGCACTATGTTGACATTGCCTGTGTTTTTCCCGACATTTCGGCTGACCCCGATGACGAAAAATCCTACGACTTTACGCTGACGGATTATTATATAAAGCCGCTTGTTGAAAACGGTATAAAGGTGATGTACCGTCTGGGCGCAACAATCGAGCATGAACCGAAAAAGCATAATATTTTCGCTCCGTCCGACCCGCAGAAATGGGCGTCCGTTTGCGAGCATATAGTCAGACATTACAATGACGGATGGGCGGACGGATTCCGTTTCGGCATTGAATACTGGGAGGTATGGAACGAGCCCGACGGTCTGAATCCCGAGTGTGAGCCCTACGGCTGCCCGAACTGGATAGGCACAGCGCAGCAGTATTATGAGCTGTATGTCTGCACCGCAAAGAAAATCAAAGAGCTTCACCCCGGGGTCAAGGTCGGCGGATATTCAAGCTGCTACATTCTCGGCAAGTTTGAAAACGGGCGCTGGGAAGCGGGTGACGCATCGTATTTCACAGATTTTCTTGAATATGTAAAACGCGAAAACGCGCCGCTTGATTTCTTTACATACCACGGATATCTCGGAAAGCAGTATCTTGAAAAGATTGAAATTGAGAGCCGTTTTGTGCGTGATAATCTTGACCGTTACGGATTTACGGAAGCCGAGTGCATTGATGCGGAATGGAATGTCAATATATGCGACATCGAAACCGAAAACAGACGCACGCAGTACTATATAAATTACCGCAGTGAAAAGGGTGCGTCCCATGCAGCGGCAAGCCTTTACGAAATGCAGAGATGCCCCATAGATTCCGCCATGTATTACGATACTCAGCTGTGGGCGGAATACGGCGGGTTGTATCACGTTCCGAGTCTTGAGCCGACTAAAACATATTATGCGTTCAGGCAGTTCGGTGAGCTTTACGAACAGAAAAATGAATGCGAAAGTCACGGCGACGGTTTTGTTTACGCCTGTGCCGCGGCAGGCGAAAAGAAGCTGCTCTGCATTGCTAATATCAGCGAAACCGCTGAAGAAATAAAGCTTGAAATTAACGGAACAAAAGGCAGTAATGCCGTTATCCGCACGTTAAGTGAAAAATATGATTACGAAGAAACATACAAAGGAATAATCCCGAAGCTTATAACGCTTGACGGATATTCGTTTATAACGATAGAAATCGAGGAATAAAAAAAGCAGCCGATGTCTCGGCTGACGCACTTGCGGAAAAATTCCGTAGCGGCGGCTCAGCAACATCAGCTACCGTCTGCATTGTATCAGGTTTATTATTGTATGTCAAGTATTTATGGAACCTCTTCACTATTAACTGTTACTTATACTTCCAAAAATCGACTAAAAATTTTAGTGAAAAGTGAATAGTGAATAAGTAATAAGTAAAATCGACAGGCCTCTGACGAAGCCTGTCGATTTTTGTGTTCAGACTCAAATATGAATACTATACGCATTGCAATCGTGTGATTGTGCGTATATGCGTATGGTATATAAGAAAAACCATTCAGCTCTTGAAGTCATCCGGGGTACAATTCCCCGGTCACAACAGTATCACTGATGGCTCTGTGAGGAGTATATCATATCCGTTATCTGATGTCAATACAAGAATATAAAGTGCCAACGGAGCAACCTTTGCGGATAGCAATAAAGCTGATAACGCAACATTTAGAACCGTTGACACTTTGATTATCTTACGCCGAATTTAAGCGAAAGCCAAGAATCGCTGACTTGATTTTTTGACGCAATTTCACGAAGTTCTTTGATAATTAATCGTTCAACATATGGTGGACATTTGCGCAGACCGGATTCCCAATTTTCTATTGTTCTTTTTGGAATTTCCATAATGTCAGACATTTGTTGCTGAGTAAGTCCTGCGTTTAATCTTTCGTCTTTTAATGACATTGTTTTCACCTCTGTAAAATAAAAGATAATAGATAATAGTGAATAGATAATAATACAAAAGCGCATTCAGATGGTGCATCATTATTAACTGTTATCTATTACTTATTATCTATTATCTTAGCCGCATTCGTGCGGCGCTTTTGGTGGAGATGGCGGTAATCGAAACCGCGTCCGAAAAATCGTCCTCACAACTTTCTACGAGCGTAGTTTATCTTTTGGGATTCCCCTCAGAAAACGCCGGTAAACAGGCTTTTTCCTACGGTAGCCTTTAATGCATGATGCGCCTCAAGGCTACGGGCACATTCACGTTCACCGCTGAATGACACCCTTATCCGGGCCGCGGTACTCCCGAACAGGATGGACTGCTGTTTAAGCAGCCTGTAAAGAAACGTTATTGTCGTTTATTTTTAAAAAGTTGAAGCTTTTAAAGTGGTGCCTCGCCACTGCTCGCTTATCATGGTTCAGAATCCCCGTCGAAATCCTTTCATCCCCATATTAATGCTGTCTGTCTTTTATTGCTCTTTCAATGTTGCGCTGAGCGTCCTTCTGTGCGGCAGCGTCGCGCTTGTCATAGAGCTTTTTACCTTTGCAGAGTCCGACCTTTATTTTTGCGCGGCCTTTGACAAAATAAACCGAAAGGGGGATGAGTGCAAGACCATCCTGCTTGACCGTGCCGAAAAGCCGGTTTATCTCACGCTTATGCATAAGCAGCTTTCTTACGCGCATCGGGTCGCGGTTGAAAATATTGCCGTGGTCATAGGGGCTGGTGTGCATTCCGTTGACAAAAATCTCGCCGTCAACAATATTGCACCATGCGTCCTTGAGATTGACCTTGCTCTGCCTTATTGATTTTATTTCAGTGCCGAAAAGCTCAATGCCCGCCTCGTATTCTTCGAGAACGAAGTAGTCGTGGTAGGCTTTTTTGTTCTGAGCAACTGTCTTTATTTCGTTTTTATCCATTTTACCACAACTCCCTCCGTCTGTAAATGAATTTTATTTGGAAAATCTGCCCGAGCCTGATTTCCCGTACCGTGAATATGAACGGCGCTGCTCGGCAGCCTTGCGCTCCTCGTCCTTTTTGGCTCTCGCGTTGTAGATTTTTTTGAAATCCTTTGCGCCCTTGCCTGTACCTGATTTTTTAACCGCTGATTTCTTTGCTGTTTTTGTTTCCTCGTGAAGCTCGGGATTTTCCTTGAAGAAAATCATGCTGCCGCCGATGACCTGTACAACCTGTGAATCGGTTGCGGCCGCAAGCTTTTCTGCAATTTCTCTCGGCTTTTCGGGTGCGGAATCAAGCAGAACCTTGATTTTTATAAGCTCATGAGTGTTGAAAACATCAAGCATCTGAGCAATAACCGCGTCCGTTACACCGCTTTTGCCTACCTGAAAAAGCGGGTCAAGACGGTTCGCCTCGCCTCTGAGTTCGGCGCGTCTTTTACTTGTCATTTTTTCTTCCATACCGTTCTCCGTAATTATTTATATAATAGCTTTGAGTTCTTCGGCAAGCAGTCTGAGCGCCTTGCCTCTGTGACTCATTTTATCTTTTTCTTCTGCGCTGATTTCACCGAAATTCATGCCGCCGCTTGTGAATATCGGGTCATATCCGAAGCCGCCGTTTCCGTGGCGTTCCGTAAGAATCTTACCCTCGCATTCGCCTCTGACCTTGATTTTTCTGCCGTCGGGGAATACACAGCAGCAAACGCTGACAAACCTTGCCGTACGCTTTTCATCGGGAATATCCTTAAGCTCTCCGAGAAGCTTATCCATATTCGCCTCGTCGTTGCCGTGACCGCCCGCATATCTTGCCGTAAAAACACCGGGCGCACCGTCAAGCGCGTCAACGCACAGTCCCGAATCGTCTCCCACGCACGGAAGACCGCTGTCCTCACAGCCCGCAGCGGCTTTAAGCTCTGCGTTTTCTTCAAATGTTGTGCCTGTTTCTTCAATATCTCTGAGTTCGCAGCCGATATCGTCGGCAAGCAGAACATCAATGCCGAGAGGGGAGAGGATGCGCTGAAGCTCTTCTCTCTTTTTTATATTATGGGTAGCTAACAGGATTTTCATTCTTCTTTTTCCTCTTTGCTTTCGGTTTCTTCATCGGGCATGAACATGTTGGCTTCATCATGCTTTACCTCGGCGTCAAACAGACCCTTTGCAAATGCTTCGGGGTTAAACGGCTGAAGGTCGTCAATCTGTTCGCCGACGCCGACAAATTTAACGGGAACCTTAAGGTCGTTCTTTATCGCAAGCACGATGCCGCCCTTGGCCGTACCGTCAAGCTTTGTAAGAACAATACCGGTGATTTCGCAGACATTCTTGAAGTCGCGTGCCTGATTGACGGCGTTCTGACCTGTTGTTGCGTCAAGAACAAGCAGACTTTCACGGTCGTTGTAGGGAAGCTCCTTGTCGATGATTCTGTAAATCTTCGCAAGCTCCTCCATAAGATTTTTCTTATTGTGAAGACGTCCCGCGGTATCGCAGATAATTATATCGGCGTCACGCGCGATACCTGCCTGAATTGTGTCATAAACAACAGCCGCAGGGTCGGCGCCCTCATGGTGCTTGACTATCTCAACGCCTGCACGCTCCGCCCATACCTCAAGCTGGTCAATAGCCGCCGCGCGGAAGGTGTCCGCCGCACCGAGAATAACCTTTTTGCCCTGAGCCTTGTACATGGCCGCCATTTTACCGATTGTTGTCGTCTTGCCTACGCCGTTTACACCTATGACAAGAATGATTGACGGCATGGTTACAAGACCCATATCCTCGCCGCCCTGAAGCATTTCGGCAACGATTTCACGGATTGCGCCTTTAAGCTCATAAGCTTTTTTCAGATGATGCTTTGATGCGTAATCGCGCAGTCTTTCACATATTTCGGCGGATGTGGTCATACCGACATCGCCCATGATAAGTATTTCCTCAAGGTCGTCGTAAAGCTCGTCTGTGATATCGACATTGTCCTCAAGAACAACATCAATTGCGTTTGACATGCTTTCACGCGTCTTTTTAAGACCGAGATTAAATTTTTTGAAAATTCCAAAAGCCATATTTTTTCTCCAGTGCTGAATTACAGCTTACTGTCCGTCGCGGACATTTTTGATTATATTGCTTACCGTAAGTCTTACCTTGCTGTCCCTGTCGTATTTTTCCTGGAACTTCTGAAGACTGTATACTACTGTTGAATGGTCGCGTCCGAACTCGCGTCCGATAAGCTTTGTTGACATGCCCGTAAGCTCGCGGATAACAAACATTGCCATCTGACGCATTTCGGTAACCTGAGCGTTCTGCTTCTTTGAGTAAATCGCGTCGGGGTCGGCGCCGTATGTACGGGCAACCTCTTCCACAATACTTGTCACTGTGATTTCGGCAGGACCGTTGTCAACAAAGAAGTCTTCAATTGCCTTCTGCGCCGTTGAAATATTAACGGGGAGTCCCTGAATCGAGACATAAGCCTGCATCTTGTTAACCGCGCCTTCAAGCTGACGGATATTGTTCTTGAGCTTTTCGGCAATAAACTGAACAACGGCGTCGGGAAGCTCAAAATTAAGAGCCTCGGCCTTGCGCTTGATAATCGCAATTCTTGTTTCAAGGTCGGGAGCCTTTACATCGGCTGTAACACCCATTTCAAAACGCGTTTTGAGCCTGTCCTCAAGCAGAGCGATTTCCTTCGGAGGACGGTCAGATGTAAGTACAATCTGATTTCCCGCACGGTAGAGAGCCTCAAAGGTGTGGAAAAATTCCTCCTGCGTTGATTCCTTTCCCGCGATGAACTGAATATCGTCAACAAGAAGGATATCGGCGCTGCGGTATTTGTTGTGGAATTCCTCTGTGCTTTTTGTCTGAATGTATTTGATAAGCTCGTTTGTGAAATCCTCACCGCGCGTATATATAATATTTGTATCGGGGTCCTTCTGCTTTACCGCGTGACAGATTGCGTTGAGCAGGTGAGTCTTGCCGAGTCCCGAATTTCCGTGGATAAACAGCGGATTGTATTTTTCGCCGGGTTCGTTTGCAACTGCGTTTGCCGCGGCATAAGCGAAACGGTTGGAGGAGCCGACGACAAAGGAATCGAATGTGTCCTCATCCTTAAGTGAAGCGGGAGCCTCTCTTTTCTTTTTAACAAGAGCGTCGGTTTCATTGCCGATGTCAATAAGGCTGATTTTTATATCGAAGCCGAGAACATTGGTGAAAGAATCCTGCAGCTTGTTTTTAAATTTGCTTTCAACAATTTTGCGTTTGAAGTCGGAAAGAGCAATGATAACCTCGTCATCGTCAAAGCTGACAAGCTCCATGTCCTTGAACCATACATTGTATATGGATTCAGAAACCTGCTTCTTACATTCTTCCTTTACTAATTCCCAGAGTTCTTCGTATGAATCCATTTTTACATCTCCTGTCTTTACAGATGTTTTATGCGGATAATAATCCACTATAGCGTTACTTTAAAAGTATATCATAAAGTATTTCTTAATGCAATGTTGATTTTCCACAATTACACATATTTTAGTCAGGATAATTTTTATATAACAATCTGATACAGGTACTTGACAGCAAATGCATACCATGATATTCTATATACATAGAAAATCTATGCATATAGATACAGGAGGTATAATTATGAGTATTAACAAAGAGCTTATGAAGGGCAGTACGGCAATGCTTGTACTGTCGGTTATTTCCGACGAGGACATGTACGGCTACAGAATCGTAAAGGAGCTTGAGCTTCGTTCCGAGAACGTTTTCTGCCTTAAGGAGGGCACGCTTTATCCGATTCTTCATCTGCTTGAGGAGGAGGGCATGGTTGCGTCCTACTGGGTTGATGTTGAAAACCGCAAGCGCAAGTATTACCACATAACCCATAAGGGCAAAAAGCACCTTAAGGAAAAGAAAGAGGAGTTCAAGGTTTATTCCGAGGCTGTCGGCCGTGTGCTGAATTTTGCATAAACAGGCGGAGTGCAACCGCCCCCTCGCAGTGTGGGCGATTATCAGAATCCCGTTACCCTGTGCGAGCCAACGGAGTGCCTTCGCAAATTGGGAATTGTCGAGCTGAAATTCTGATGTTGCCCAGCCTCCCTTGCCCTAAAGGGCATCCCCTGCAAGGGGAATGTCACGAAGTGACAAGGGGTAGGACCGCCGAATGGCGGTGGAGGGATTCTTTCTCAGTTTTCATCAGACTTTTTATAGAATCCCCTCGCCAACTATCGTT
>JAZUDP010000172.1:0-3936 GCA_045639705.1 Acutalibacteraceae bacterium | reverse complement strand
CCCTCCTGAATAAGGTCAAGGAAATGCATTCCTCTGCCGACATATCTTTTGGCGATTGAAACAACAAGACGAAGGTTAGCCTCTGCAAGACGCTTCTTTGCGGCCTCACTGCCGTCATCGCTGTTAATGCGCATCGCAAGGGCGATTTCCTCCTCGGCGGTAAGAAGCGGGATGCGTCCGATTTCCTTAAGGTAAACCTTTACAGGGTCATCTGCGCCCTGATTTTTGTCGTCAACATCTTCTGTTGAAAGCTCGGCCGATTTCGGCATATCCATGCTGAAATCAACAGAATCAAGGTCTATATTGGAAAGGTCGTCTATAAGCTCGATATTCTGATTTTCAATGGTTTCATAGAACTTGTCCAGTTCCTCGATATCAAGGTCGATATCAACAAGAGCCTGATCAATTTCCTGAGTGGTAAGCTTGCCGGTGGTCTTACCTTTTTCAAGCAGGGATTTAAGAGTTGTTTTTCTCTCGCCCGGTACATTGTTTTCCATAAATTTTACTCCTTTGTTGAACTTCCGTTTTTAAGGTTGCGCCTTAATGTTCTTAAACAGGTTTCTAAACTCTTCATCATTCGTATCTGCAGGATTCACTGCGGTAGTTTTAGCTTTTTCCTGTTTCAGAACTTTTATACAATCGTCGCATTCCGCGACGGTACAGCTGATTTTTCCGCTCATTGTACTGAGCTGTGCGAGCCTTCCCATTTCCTCGGGAGTAAACTCCGAGGCAAACATTGAAAGCTCGATGCTCCTCCCCTCTTCGAGCCGCTTTGAAAGAGAGGCGTAAACGCGGCGGTTGAATTCCGTGACAAACAGCTCATCTGTGATTTTATCCCTGAGCTTCGGGTAAAAATCGGGATTGAGCATAAGCGTTGCAAGAAGCGTTTCCTCACATTTTGCCGCCTTTAAGTGCTTCGGCTTGTCGGGATTTATTTCATCCTTCATCGACGAGGATTCACGGACTATTTCCGAGAATCTGTTTTTCTCCGCAGCGGCTGCCTTCCGTTTATATGCACGCCGGACTTCCTGCATGATTGCATCCTTGCTGACCTGCATTTCCGAAGCAAGCTTTGAGGCGTAGGCGTCCTGCACAATCGGATTGCTTCCCGAAAGTATGTCCGCGACAGCTGTCAGAAATTTTGTTTTTCCGTCGATTGAATCAAGGTCATATTTATCGCGCTCACGGAGTATGCCGTATTCAATATCGTTCGCCGCTCCGTCAATCAGTCCCTGAAACTTCTCTTTTCCGTATTTGCGGATAATTTCGTCGGGATCTTTTCCGCCCGTAAGCTTAAGAACACGGATTTTAACGCCCGTGCTTCCGAAAATGTCAATCGCTCTGCGCGTCGCCTTCTGTCCCGCTTCGTCGGAGTCATAGGAAAGCACAACCTCATCGGCATAGCGCGAAACAAGCCGTGCCTGCTCCTGAGTAAGCGCAGTTCCGAGACAGGCGATTGAATTTGTAAAGCCTGCCTGATGGAGCGCGATGACATCCATATAGCCCTCGCAGACAATAAGCTTTGACGGGTTTCCGTTCTTCGCAAAATTCAGTGCAAATACTCCGTTGCTCTTTTTATACACAAGAGTATCCGATGTATTGACATACTTGGGCTTTGAATCGTCAAGCACACGGCCGCCGAAGGCAATAACGTTGCCGCGCAGGTCGATTATCGGAACCATAGCCCTGTTTTTAAAGTTATCGTAATAATGAACCTTTCCCGTTTTTTCGCTTTTGCGGACAAGGTTCGCATCAAAAAGCTCCTGATTTGTAAAGCCCTTTGACCGCATGTGCTTAAGCAGTCCGTCCCATTCATCGGGGGCATAGCCCAGACCGAAATGCCTGATTGTCTGCATTGTCAGTCCTCTGCCGAGGAAATAGTCAAGTCCCGTCCTTCCTTTTTCACTCATCATATATGAATGGAAAAACTTCGCGGCCTCGCGATTGGCGGCAAGTATGCGCTGACGGTGCTTCGCAAGCGTATCGTCGTATCCGTCCTCGGGCATCTGCATCCCCGCACGCTCGGCAAGCGTTTTGACCGCTTCCACATAATCGAGATTTTCAATGCGGCGGACAAAGGTTATTGCGTCTCCGCCCGCGCCGCAGCCGAAGCAGTAAAAGGACTGGCTGTCGGGATAAACGGTGAATGACGGCGTTTTTTCGTTATGAAACGGACATAAGCCTTTGACATTTCTGCCGGCTCTTTTAAGGTTGACATAAGGAGAAATAACGCTTTCAATGTCAGTTCTTGCCCTTAACTCGTTAAGGAATTCGTCACTGATTGCCATTTCACTCCCCCTTTACAACCATCCATGAACGCGGAATAAACAGGGATTCAAAAATGTCAACAGCGTAGCGGTCGGTCATACCTGCAATATAGTCGCAGGCGGCCCGTTCAACGCCCTCTCTTTCCATAATGTCTCTGTAGTCCGCGGGCATTTCATCGGGACGGGAAAGGAAATATTCATAGAGCCATTTTATCATCTCAATCGCTCTTGCTTCCTCGCCCTTGCATTCGGGATTTGTATAAACGCGGTCAAACATAAAATCGTGCAGGACCGCAAAAGCGTCGGCGCAGTCCTCGCCGAGTATTATATCGTTTCTGCTGTTTCTGACCGCTGAAGTTACAAGCTTGTTTATTCTCTGGGATTTGTTCTGTCCCAGCGCGTCGCGTATATCGTCGGGAATATCGGATTCCTTCATGATTCCCGCGTGAACCGCGTCATCAATATCGTGGTTTATGTAGGCTATTCTGTCCGCGAGACGCACTATTCTGCCCTCAAGTGTAAAAGCCTCGGTGCCTTTTGTATGGCACACTATTCCGTCACGCACCTCAAGGGTAAGGTTAAGCCCCCTGCCGCCCTTTTCGATTTTGTCAACCACACGCACGCTCTGTTCATAATGACGGAAGCCGTCGGAGCAGACGCTGTTGAGCGCCCTTTCCCCCGCGTGTCCGAAGGGAGTATGTCCGAGGTCGTGTCCGAGGGCAATCGCCTCGGTCAGATTCTCGTTAAGTCCGAGGGCAACGGCAATGGTTCTGCCGATCTGCGAAACCTCAAGCGTATGTGTAAGTCGGGTGCGGTAATAGTCGCCCTTCGGTGACAGAAATACCTGTGTCTTATGCTTTAAACGGCGGAATGAATTGGAGTGAACCACACGGTCTCGGTCACGCTGGAAGCAGGTGCGCAAATCGCAGTCCGGCTCGGGCCGCAGTCTTCCGCGGCTTTCGTCGGCAAAGCAGGCGTTGGGCGACAGTATCTTATGCTCGTTTTCGCATGAGATTTCACGAATCGTCTTTTCCATACTCATTCCTCCTTTTCTGATTGTTTTTCTTTATAGCTTCATATATTATATAGTCGTTAATCTGACTTTTTCCTTTTATAAAATCAGAATTTTTTAAATTTTTCTCCGATTTCTTCGCTGCGGAACTTTCCGAGACTCATATCGACAAGCTTTGCCTCAAACTGCGGAACATTTTCCACAGGCATATCAAAGGTTACGGTCACATTTTCGGCAAAATCGGCATCGTCTATTGCGCCGCCCATTTCCGGTACAAGAGAATTCAACCGTCCGTAAAAATTATAATCGCATCTGCACTGAAGTACCTTGCAGAGCTTCATGGTGACAATTCCGCCCGCGTCAAGCGCAATTTTTGCCGTATGGGAATATGCACGGACAAGTCCGCCCGCACCGAGCAGCGTGCCGCCGAAATACCGCGTTGCAACAACAACGCAGTCGGTGACATTCTCCTTCAGAAGCACATCAAGCACGGGGATTCCCGCAGTACCCTGAGGCTCACCGTCATCGGAATAGCGGCGTACCTGACCGTCACGCAGTACATAAGCATAAACATTATGCGTTGCATCCCAGTGCTTTGATTTTATTTCATTTATAAAAGCTATCGCCTCGTCCTGAGTTTCAACAGGCCTGACATAG
>JAZUDP010000171.1:0-4872 GCA_045639705.1 Acutalibacteraceae bacterium | reverse complement strand
TGAGTTTGGTATAGCGGTCAGGCTCCCTTGTGTAAAGGGAGCTGTCGAGCGAATGCGAGACTGAGGGATTGTCTAAACTCGTTTTCTTGATAATCTATCTGCTATTCTTTTTTACAATCCCTCCGTCACGGCTTATGCCGTGCCACCTCCCTTTACACAAGGGAGGCGGGGCAACATCAAAAATTCAGCTCGACAATTACCAATTTGTCAATGTAATTATAAAAAAACTTAAGAAACCGAGGGATTTCCGTGAAAAAAGAGGTCGAAATCATAGACTGGTTTAAATTTGAAAATGAAGCGAAGGCGAACGGGTACAACATCGTCTGCGGAATTGACGAGGCGGGCAGAGGTCCGCTTGCAGGTCCCGTATGCGCCGCCGCGGTTATTCTGCCCGAGGGCTGTGAAATCGAGGGCATAAACGACTCCAAAAAGCTGACCGAAAAAAAACGCGAGCAGCTTTACGGTGTCATAACCGAAAAAGCCCTTGCCTACGGTATAGCAACTGCGGACGAAAAGGAAATTGATGAAATCAACATACTGCAGGCGACTTATCTTGCCATGAACCGCGCGTTTCAGAAGCTTGACATCAGACCCGACATGGCGCTTGTTGACGGCAACCGCGACCCGAAGCTCGGTATTCCCACACAGACGATTGTCAAGGGCGACGCAAGGTCAATGTCAATTGCTGCCGCATCCATTCTTGCCAAGGTCACAAGGGACAGATTCATGCTGGAAATGGATAAGAAATATCCCGAATATCAGTTTGCAAAGCACAAGGGCTACGGAACAAAGCTGCATTATGAAATGCTGACCGAATACGGCCCGTCCGAAATCCACCGAATGACATTTTTGAAGAGCTTTTACGGAGATAAATAAAGGATGGTATAAAATGAAGGTGTTTAATCTGAATCTGGTTTCAAAATACCGTTCTGAATTAATGGGTTTTTCAATCCTTTGGATCTGGTTCCTTCACATGAGCTGTAAATTTCCGTTTCCGATATCGACGATACAGTCAATCGGTGCAACCGGAGTGGATATTTTCTTCTTTGTTTCTGCAATAGGTCTTTATTTTTCATACAGCAGAAACGAGGATACGCTTCAGTTTTACAAACGGAGATTTTTCAGAATAATACCGACATATCTGATTATTGCGATTCCTTACAGAATTTATGATATACTTGCAGCCGGTGAGATTGAAGGAATCGGTGAGTTTTTTAAATTGTTTATTAAGAAATTATTATTAGTTAATTTTTGGACAGAGTCAGATGCCAGCCTTTGGTATATTCCTTCAATATTAGTTTGTTATCTGGCATATCCGATTTTTTACAATATTTTTGATTTAAAAAGAAAAAAGACTGTAAAAATTTTTTGCTTTATTATTCTCTCGGTTTTATCAGTTGGCAGTATTATTTTTCTTACGGTTAAAGATTTCCCTCATCCTACAGACAGATGGTTTTTCAGAATGCCGATTTTTCTGTTCGGATGTTTGATTGCTCCTTATGTGAAAAAAGGATGCAAAATAAAAAATAATAATATTATATGGATTCTTTTCTTTATAATTGTATTCGGAATTTTTACTTTTCTTAATATAAAAACAGGATATCTGTATTTCGGAAATATAATATGGGTATCGCTTTTTAACAGTTTATTTGCCTTACCGTTACTTGTACTGATTCCGTGTTTCTTTGAAAAATTTAAGATCCCGAAATTAAGCGGATTTTTAAAATTTTTCGGAAAATATACGCTGGAGCTGTACATACTGAACGAGGCGGCACTCGGTTTTGCCAGAAATCAGACTGATAACGCAATACTGATTGATATTATTTCGGCCGCCTTAACTGCCGCAGCTTTGTTAATTATTATTTTAATTAAGAATAAGACCGATATTTCGGCCCGTCCGAAATCCACCGAATGACATTTTTGAAGAGCTTTTATGGAGATAAATAAAACAGGCGTATGGGGCGAGGTTTATGCCGCGCGCTACTTACGCGATAACGGATACAAAATAATAACCTCAAATTACCGCTCGCGTCTGGGCGAGATTGATATTATCGCTCAGAAGGATAAAAACATCTGTTTTGTCGAGGTCAAGGCAAGGGGAGAAAACCCGATTGCCGAGCCTATGGAGGCGGTTGACGCTGCAAAGCAGAACAGAATTACCGCAACATCAAAGCTGTTCCTTAAAACTTATGAATATAAGCTTCAGCCGCGGTTTGATGTCTGCGAGGTATGGCTTGACGCGGATTTTGAAATAATAAAACTGAACTATACGGAAAATGCGTTCTGATAACAGGAAAGGAGAGAGCAGGAGTGGAAAAAACACTGACGAAAAACAGCGGCAGAATTTATTCAGCCGATCTTGTAAAAATAATTGCGATGTTTTTTGTGCTTTTGATTCATCTTATCAGCGTCGGCAGAATTATTGACGGAGCAACGGAAAACAGTTTGCTGTTCGGTATTCTTTCCGGCATAGAGGGTGTGGCATATGCATGCGTTAATCTTTTTGCACTTGCGACAGGCTTTATCAGCTCGCAGAAAAAAGTAAGATATTCCCGCCTTTTTGAGCTGTGGCTGCAGGCGCTTTTCATCTGCCTTGCGTGTCTTGCGGTTGTTTATCTTGCGGGCGGAGAAATAACGGGAAGGCGCGTTGCCTATTCGACGCTTGTCCTGACGCTCAGAAATTACTGGTATCTTAACGAATATATCGCAATGATGCTGATTTCTCCCGTGCTGAATACGGCGGTTAAAAAGCTCAGCGGCAGAAGCATGGGCTTCGTTATCGCCGCCTTTGCGGTTATAGCTTCCTTTTATCCGACAATTGCGGCAAGAGAAACGCTGTCAAAGGGATATACGTTTATATGGCTCTCGTTCCTTTATGTTGTCGGGGGCTATATCAGAAAATATGACATTCATAAATCGGTATCAAAAATATTTGCCTCGGCTGTCTATATTCTTTCAACCGCCGCACAGGGCGCTCTGATTTTCGTATCCAAAAGATATGACCTTGTTTTCTTCGGCGACAAGGATTACAGCCACATTCATTCATGGTACAACAACGCCTTTGTGCTTGTAAGCTCGGTCTCGCTTTTTATTCTTCTTCTCGGTATAGAAATAAAATCCGACAGAACCAGAAAGGCCGTTGCCGCGGTTTCCGGCGTTTCGTTTACGGTTTATCTTGTTCACGGCAGTCCCGCGATATGGCAGTATATAGTCAATAATTATTTCTTCATAGGACATATGAATACAGCCGGCTCGCTTGCGTCAATTTTCATTCTTGCCGTCGGTATATATGCGGCTTCGATTCTTATCGGATTTGCACAGGCAAGGCTGTTTAAGATTCTGCATATTGACAGACTGTGTGAAAAGCTTGAGCTTGCGGCGGTAAGGCTTTATAATTTCCTGTTTGAAACGGCAAAAAAACGGCTGAATAAAAAGAAAGCGTAGCTTTTAGTGCGGTGATTGTATGAGTACTT
Organism: Acutalibacteraceae bacterium; assembly: GCA_045639705.1. Taxonomy (GTDB): domain Bacteria; phylum Bacillota; class Clostridia; order Oscillospirales; family Acutalibacteraceae; genus CAG-488. The sequence goes on along the minus strand of JAZUDP010000171.1, from coordinate 1,399 downwards.
TAAAAAAAGAAAGGCTTGCGGGTCTTGATATAATCAGAATACTGTCGATGCTTTTTGTTATAGCGGTTCATGTTCTCGGCGTAGGCGGAGCAACTGCCTCGGTTCAGGACGATATGCTGCTTAAGGTTATTCTCTGCATGGTGCAGGGAATTTCGCTGTGCTGCATCAATCTTTTCGCGCTGTCGACGGGCTATCTGCGCTACGGAAAAAATCCGCATCTGTCGGGGCTTTTTCAGCTTTGCCTGCAGGGACTTTTCTGGATAATGGCAATGCTGCTGTTCTATGCGCTGTTCAAGGGTGACATGACAATTTTTGACGATAATTATAAGGATTATCTGCATGTGCTTACCAAAAGGCAGTACTGGTATCTTTCGGATTATGTTGTTCTGTTTTTCATCATTCCGGTTCTGAACGCGGCAGTCAGCAGAATAGACCTGAAATACCTTACCTACGCGCTTTTAAGTATTCTTTTCGTAACCTCGGTGATTATGACGATTGTTCCGTATACCGACTACGTTACCCGCGGATATTCCGCAATGTGGCTTGCGATAATGTACCTTGCAGGTGCGTATATTAAAAAATATGACCTGATACATAAAATCAGAGCCTCCTCCGCCTTGATGGTTTTTTCGATTTTTGCGCTTCTGGAGGGCGTGTACGCCTACATGTCATACATGATGGGCTACGATATGAAGGATTACTATTATAAATTCTCCTCCTACAACTGTGTTTTTGTTGTCGGAGCGTCGCTGTCGCTGTTTATTGCCCTTGCGCGAATCAGAATCAAATCGGACGCCGCCGGTAAGATTCTGAGTAAGCTCAGCTCCGTTTCGTTTACGGTTTATCTTGTTCACACCGCTCCGATAATTTTTGAAAAATGCATCACGGGCAGATTCGGATTTATCGGAAATTACGGATTTTTCAGGGCTCTGGCTGCTCTGGCGGGCATTGTTCTTCTGATTTATTCCGTCGGTACGGTGCTTGGACTTGTTCAGGACCTGCTGTTCAGAATTTTACACCTGCCAAATTTGTTCAGATTTATTGAAAATAAAATCAATATGTGTTATGATTTCCTTTACAGAAAGTTATTCAGCAGAATTGAAGAGTAAATTATTATCATTGCTATATAAGGAGAATGAAAAATGTTTTACACAAGTACACGCGACAGAAGCATAAAAGTAAGCTCTTCCGAAGCGATTGCCCACGGTATTTCGTCCGAGGGCGGACTGTTTGTTCCCGAGACAATCCCTCAGATTTCGCTTGACGATATCAGACGCATTGCGGGACTTGATTATATCGGCAGAGCAAAGGAAATCCTTTCGCTTTATCTCACCGATTTCAGCGCGGAGGAAATTGACGCCTGCGTTAACGGCGCATACGGCGAGGGCAAGTTCTCAAG
>JAZUDP010000170.1:0-4097 GCA_045639705.1 Acutalibacteraceae bacterium | reverse complement strand
GTTTCGGGCGAGGTTGATATCGAAGACCTTATCCCCGAGGAGACCTGCGTATTCACTTTCACGGATTTCGGCTATATCAAGCGTATTCCGATGGATGAGTACCAGACTCAGCGCCGAGGCGGTAAGGGTATAAAGGGTCTTACAAGACGCGAGGATGACATTGTTAAGACGATGTTTACGGCCTCAACTCACGAATATATTTCGTTCTTTACAACCCGGGGCAGAATATTCCGCCTTAAGGGCTATGAAATTCCCGAAGGCTCGCGTACAAGCAAGGGCATGAATATTGTCAACCTGCTGCCGCTTGAGCCCGATGAGAAGATTTCTTCAATGAACTGCGGAACATCTGATGATGAATACAAATATATCTGCATGTTTACACGCAACGGTATCATCAAGCGTTCATCAGTCAGCGAGTACGCCAACATCCGCCGCACAGGCGTTATTGCCATTACTCTTGACGAGGGCGACGAGCTTGCATGGGTCAAGATGACTCACGGCGACGATGACCTTATTGTTGCTACCCGTGACGGTATGTGCATCCGCTTCAACGAAAACGATGCCCGTCCTATCGGACGAACTGCGCGAGGCGTCAAGGCTATCGAGCTTAAGGAAGGCGACGAGGTTGTAGGCGTAGCGGCTGTTGAAGAGGGCAAGACAATTCTTACAGTCAGCGAAACAGGCTACGGTCGAAAGAGCGAATTCGACAATTACCGCATTCAGTCACGAGGCGGCAAGGGCCTTATCAACTACTACACCGAGAAGTACGGCAAAATCGCCGCAGTTACCTCGGTTGACGACAGCGACGATATTATTCTCATTGCTTCCGACGGTATTATTATCCGTATTCCCGCCGAAGGAATCAGCACATTTGCCCGTCCGTCAAAGGGCGTTCGCGTAATGCGCGTAACCGAGGGAGAAAGAATCATCACCCTTACTCCCGTTCCTCATGAGGAGGAAAAGGAAGATACGGAAGCTGCGGAAGAGGCTTCAGAAGAGCCTGTTCAGGAAGAACCGGCAGAATAAAACAAAATATCTGATACGCGTATACCGTACCGCGTATCTTTTCAGCGAAATTCATTACAGGAGGTTAGTTTATGAATATTGCACTTATTGCACATGACGCCAAGAAAGAATTAATGACTCAGTTCTGCATCGCGTACTGCGGTATTCTCAGCCGTCACAGGCTGTTTGCCACAGGCACAACAGGTAAGCTTGTTTCCGATGCGACAGGTCTTGAAATCACAAAATTTCTCAGCGGTGCGCAGGGCGGAGATCAGCAGATAGGTTCCCTTATTGCCTGCAATGAAATTGATATGCTCCTGATTTTCAGCGACCCCCTTGACCCGAAGGAACACGAACCCAATGTTAACAGCCTTCTCAGAATCTGTGATGTTCATAATGTTCCCGCGGCTACAAATATCGCAACGGCGGAGGCTCTTATTCACAGTCTTGACCGCGGCGATCTTGACTGGAGAGACATTGTCAATCCGAAATATTAATTATTCAGGACAAGACCCGGACAAACCTGCCTTGAAGCGGGTTGTCTGAGTGCGTATTACGGAGGCATTATGCGCTGTAAAAATTGTAAAAGCATTATAGAAAATGAAAACCTTTACCGCTGTCCTCACTGCGGCAAAGCAATTCCCAAAAAGAAGAAAATTGACAAAAGCGAGCTTGTAAGCGCAGGTACTTTCTTTGCCGTTTCATTTGTTTTTATTGTACTTAACTTTTTCGGACTGTTTTTTACCTGCAATCAGTATGATTCTGCGACAATAGCGGTTACGATAGTTGTTTACCTTGTTTCCGTACCGTTTATTTTCGGCAATTACAAGGGACTGAGCCGTTCGGCCGTCGACTGTGTCGGAATTGTTCTCAGCATACCGTTTATTGTCAACTGGGCAGTATGCTTTGCGGCATATCCTGAGTATTTTGCAATAAATACATTTTCAACGGTATACTATTTCTCGGTAATCGCAAGTATTCTGCTTATTGACACTGTTGTATTGCTTAAAATACTCGGCGTTTTCAGGGACGGGAAAATCGCGAAATGGATTTGCCTTGCAATCGGAGCTGCCGAGGCGGCGTTTACAGCTGCATTTCATGCGTATATGCACGGATATAAGGTTATTGCCGTTATCATTCTTGCGTTCAATGCGTTTATGCCGGGATTCATTACATATCATATTTTGTCAAGAGACGGTAAGAGCGAGCTTGATTAAGAAAAACCGCACAACACCGGCGTGTGAGCGGAGTGTTTCAAAAAATTTTATGGCAATATGACGGACAGTATTCAGACAGGGCGTGCGCCCTGAACTGTGCGGCGTTGTCTTAATATATAAGGAGAAAAAAATTATGGCGTTAATTACGAAGGCTATCAAGGGTACGCAGGATGTTCTGCCCGCTGACAGCCACAAAAATCAGTTTATTGAAAGCACGGTGCTTGAAATTGCAGAGGAATTCGGATTCAGGGAAATCCGCACTCCTGTTTTTGAACACACGGAGCTTTTTACACGTTCGGTAGGCGACACCACCGATGTTGTACAGAAAGAGATGTATACCTTTGACGATAAGGGCGGACGTTCAATTACCCTGCGTCCCGAGGGTACGGCAGGTGCGGCAAGAGCTTTTCTTGAACACGGACTTCAGAATGAACCCATGCCGCAGAAGGTTAGCTATCTTACATCCTGCTACCGTTATGAAAAGCCCCAGGCAGGCAGACTGCGTGAATTCCATCAGTTCGGAATAGAGTGCTACGGCGCTGAATCTCCTGCGGCTGACGCGGAGGTTATCTCCGTTGCCAACGAGGTTTTCGGCTTCCTCGGCATTGACAGAATCAGCCTTGAAATCAATTCAATCGGCTGTCCGAAATGCAGAAAGGAATATCAGCAGGCGCTCAAGGCATATTTTGAGAGCCGCAAGGACGAGCTTTGCCCCACATGCCTTGAAAGACTTGACAGAAATCCGATGAGAATTCTCGACTGCAAGAGTCCTGTATGTCACGAAATTGCAGCAGGCGCGCCGATTATTCTCGATTATCTCTGCGACGAATGCCGCGAGCATTTTGAAGAGGTTAAAAAATACCTTGAAGAAATGAATATTTCCTATGAGGTTAATCCGCATATTGTACGCGGACTTGATTACTATACACGCACTGTTTTTGAGTTTGTTACCGATTCTCTCGGCGCACAGGCTGCTGTCTGCGCAGGCGGACGCTATGACGGTCTGATTGAAGAAATCGGCGGCAGTCATGTTCCGGCTCTCGGCTTCGGCATGGGTCTTGAAAGACTTCTGCTTCTGCTTGAAGCTCAGGGTATCGAGCTTCCCGAGGCAAAGAGATGCGATATCTATATCGCGAACATCGGCAAAAGCGCGTCTTACAAGGCGGCCGCTCTTGCAACAGAGCTTCGTCAGTCAGGCATGAGCGCACAGTTTGATGTTGTCGGACGCTCACTCAAGGCTCAGATGAAATATGCGGACAAGCTCAACGCCCGTTATACAACGGTTATCGGCGACGATGATATTGCCGCGGGTATCGCAAAGGTTAAGAACATGGAATCGGGCGAAACAACGGAAATTAAGCTTGATGAGTTTGCCGATACATTCATGGATTTGTCGCTTCAGAGCGCGGCAGGCGAGCTTGAGGATTTAGTAAGCGATTCAAAGAGCATTGATATAAGCAAATTTTTAGGAGGCATAATGTAATGGATTTTATGACAGGATTAAAGCGCACGGATTATTGCGGAAATCTGCGCTTGAGCGATGCAGGCAAAGAGGTAACTGTTGCCGGCTGGGTACAGCGTCAGCGTGACCTCGGTTCTCTTATTTTCATCGACCTGCGCGACAGAACAGGTATTGTACAGCTTGCTTTTGACGAGAATACCGACAAGGAAGTTTTCGAAAAGGCTTTCGGCGCAAGAAGCGAGTTTGTTCTCATGGCAAAGGGTGTTGTCCGTGAGCGTTCCTCAAAGAACAAGGATATCCCCACAGGTGAAATCGAAATCGACGTTAAGGATCTGAGAGTTCTCGGCAAGAGCGAAACTCCTCCCTTTGAAATCATAGAAAACTGTCAGACCTCGGAGCTTACAAGACTTAAG
>JAZUDP010000169.1:0-41444 GCA_045639705.1 Acutalibacteraceae bacterium | reverse complement strand
TTTGCAATTTCCGCCTCCGGCACACACGCCGTTATCATCAGGATCAGAACTAAAGATAAAGAAATTCTTTTCAAATCAATCTCTGCTTATTCGAAATTTGAAAGAACCTCCGCCAGCTCATTTATCATTCGTGTCGGTGTTACGCCATGCATTGAACATTTTTTTCTCACCGCATCACCGCAAAGTCCGTGTACATACACACCGGCTATCGTTGCAGACTGTAAGCTCATTGACTGACAAACAAAAGAGGAAATTATACCTGCCAGAACATCACCCGAACCGCCGGTTGCCATACCCGCGTTGCCTGTACGGTTTATATATACTCTTCCCGTAGGACCCGCCACAACCGTATTGGCTCCCTTAAGCACAAGAATACAGTTGTATTCCTTTGCGAAATTCTTAGCCGTTTCAACACGATTATTCTGTATTTCCTCCACACTAAGGCCTGTAAGACGTGACATTTCGCCCGGGTGGGGAGTTAAAATAAGCGGAGCAGAGGTTTCTTTCAATATATTTATATTAACAGAAACCGCATTTATGCCATCCGCGTCAAGAATTATCGGCTTTTTGACATTCATGAGAATATCGCCGACTATTCTTACAGTATCTTCGTTAAAGCCGAGTCCGCAGCCGAGAAGAACAGCATCCGACTTTTCCGTCATTGCAAGAATTGACTCCGTGTTCTTTGCGCTGAGAAAACCGTCAGCCGTTGAGAGCATCGGAACCGTGAGAGGCTCCGTCAGCTTTCCGGCAATGGCAGGATATGCCCTGTCGGGAAATACGCATGTGACAATGCCTACGCCGCTGTTGACGGCAGCCTGCGCCGCCATAACGGCTGCGCCCTGCATATTCTGAGAGCCGCACACGCTGAGAAGCCTTCCGAAATCGCCCTTGTGCGATTCGGGACGCCGCGGCTTGAAAAATCTTGAAATCTCGGACTGTTCAGCCGAGAACATAACATCTGTACCAACCGATTCATAGCAGCTCTGGTCAATGCCGATATCAATAAGCGAAACTATTCCGCATGACTCGGAAGCAGGCTTGAGAACATGAACGGGCTTATAACAGGTTATCGCAAGCGTATGGTCGGCCCTGAAAAATTCAGACTTTATTTCTCCGCTGTTGCCCTCCATACCGCTCGGAATATCAACCGCAAATTTTTTAGCCCTTGACTTTGAAATATCCTCAAAGAACCTTGAAATCTCTTTGCCGAGCTGTCCGTGGAAGCCTATACCGAAAACACAGTCAACAATCGCCGTGCTTGACATGCACGCCGTCACGCAGGAATCGTAGCCCCTGTTCAGGTCATAGAACAGAACAGGCTTATCCTCAAGATATGAATACATCATTTTGGATTCATACGCATTGGGTTCACCGTCTACAAGAATTATTCTGACGCTGTACCCTCTGTCGCAGAGATTGCGCGCAATAACATAGCCGTCTCCGCCGTTCTTTCCCGCTCCGCAGAGAATGGCAGCGCTTCTTGCCACGCCGCCCATTCCGTTAACTATCGAATGAATTTTATCGGCGCAGCCATTGCCCGCGTTTTCCATCATCTGAATGTAGGAAAGACCGTTTACATTGGCATTTTCTTCAATTACACGCATCTGTTCACAGGTGTAAATCAGCATAAGCGTCCCCCGTTTCAATAAATATCTACGGAATTTCTGAGAAGATCGCCTTCGAGGTCCTCATAAACCTCTCTGTATCCGTTAAAGTGGTCAGGCGCATGCGCATCTGACGCAATCCATGAAACAATTCCTCTGTCAATCATTCTGTATGCCGCGCGGCGCTGCTTGTCAAGTCTGTTGAGGTCAAAAACAAAGGAATCGCACTGAAGCCTGCAGCCCATGTCAACAAGTCCGTCGGCAAGGTCAATATTACGCTGGATAAAATCGTAACGCTCGGGATGCGCAATGATAACCTGCAGACCCTCTGACTGAATTCTTTTAATAATCATCTGCCAGTTGAGCGGCATTGAAAAATTGCGGAATTCAAGAAGGAAGCTGTCGGAATCGCGGATACACATCTTTTCAAAGTTTTTAAACTCAAACTCCACAAGAGCCTCGCAGTTAACCTCAAAGCCGAGATGAAGACCTATTCCGAGATCCTCTGCCTGAGGCTTAAGAAGCTCATACATTGCCTCGGCTTTCCCGAAATCAAAATCACGCGACCTTACATGCGGCGTTGCGACAATATCGGTTATACCGTTGAATTTTGCCTCATGAAGCATATCGAGCGACTCGTTAAGGCTATGTGAGCCGTCGTCTATGCCCGGCAAAATATGACAGTGAATATCCATTCTGTCATTTGTATCTCTGCTGAAAAATATACCCATCTGAAAAACTACGCTTTCTTTATTTTATTTCATCCCGAAAACTCAGTTAGATGAGTGATGAGAATGATGAGAATGGCTTGAACCTGAATGTGAATGTGAATGAGAATCCGAGCTGTGCGAATGCGAGCCGGAATGTGAGCCGGAGCTGTGAGAATGCGAACCGGATTTCTTGAACTGAGAATGTGAGTTCGAGCTGTTGAGACCGAGGAAGGAAGCAAGTCCTTTTTTCTTTTTATTGTCCCGGTTGGAATAGTATCTGCTGGTGTAATAGTGATAATAGTTATAGTAATAGCCGACCTTTTTAACCTTAACGTTATTTATAACCGCGCCGAGAATGTTTGCGTTCGCCTTTCTGAGCTGTTCAAGAACATCCTTGGCCGCACGTCTCTCAACCTGACCCTGTCTGATAACAAGAACAGTTCCGTCGGCAAGAGTCGAAATATGAGCCGCGTCAATGAAGGCGCCGAGCGGAGGCGTATCGAAAATAACAAAATCGAAATCCTCGCGGAGCTTTTTGACCATGTTGGTATAAGCCTCGGAGCATATAAGCTCAACGGGGTTGTTAACCTTGCATTTCATGTCGAGAACCCAGAGATTGTCAACGCTTGTCTTTTTAAGGCTTGCGTCAATTTTCTTTCCGTCGCTTGCAGGCGTTTTTGTTCTTTCGCCTTCAACGCCGAAGTTTCTCGCAACCATCGGGTGACGGTAGTCACACTCAACAATAACCGTTCTTTTTCCCGTTTCGGCAACCGAAATGCCGAGGAAGCAGGAAAGTGTTGTTTTGCCTTCGCTGGGAATAACGCTTGTAAGCGCAACCGTTTTTATTTCCTTGTTGAGCGAGGCAAACTGAATATTAGCTCTCAGCGTTTTAACGGAGTCACGCAAAGAGGTTTTTGTTCCGTAATATAAATCAACAATGTATGCCATTATCTACCCTCGCCTCCGTCTTCAAGTCTGTTAATCTGAGCAAGAACGGGTATACCGAGATGCTTTTCAATGTCATCCGCCGACTGAATGGTGTTATCCATGAATTCGAGAAGAAGAACTATACCGGCCGCAAGTGCCGCGCCGACTACCGTTGCGGTAAGAACAATCTTTGTTTTGTTGGGGCCTGACGGATAGGTGGGAATTGTTGCAGGCTCAACGATTGTGATGTTCTCAATCTTCATGATTTCCGAAATTCTCTGTATAAGCTCTTCGGTAAGGGCGTTCGCAAAATTCGCGGCGACCTCAGGCTTCTTGCTTGTAACCGAAAGCTTAACCATTCGGGTATTGGTAACACCCGCAATGCTGACCGCACAGTCGGAAACATCCTGCTGGATATCCTCCGCCGCTTTGATATAAACCGTTGAAGTCTTTGCAAGGAACTGATAGTCGCTGATAAGAACTTCACCGATCATAAGGTCATTGTAAGTGATTGAATCATAGTAGGTCTGATTCAGAACCATAAAAGTTGTTGTCGCAGTATATGTCGGTGCAACCATTTCAAAGCTGTAGAACATTGACGCTGCAAAGAAAACAACCGGGATGATTACAAGTAGTTTTATTCGTTTAAATACTATATCCAGAATATCCGCTAATGTCATTTATCATTCCTCCGATTTTATATCCTGCTTACTCTGTTAATAATTATTATTGCCGCGATTGCTGCAAGTGCAACAAATATTACAAGTATTATCCATGAATGCTCCTGAATAAAGTTTCCTTTTCTCAGATGAACATCCTCCGCCTGATAAACCGTAAATCCGAGAGTCTTTTCCTCAACCTTTTCTTCGCCGATAGATTTAACCATCAGACTTACCGTTGAAATCTGGCTGCCGTTATACATGATTCTGAAGCCCTTTATTATATCTCCCGTTTTAACCGAATCGGGAAGATTATCGGGAGGCTTGACCGTGTAGGCGGCGTTAACCGTTGTAACTGACTTTGAATAATACAGATTAACAACAACATTTAATGTCGATACCGAATTTTTAACCGCCGTAAAGTAAACCTTTTCGCCGTTGATTTCCATTGTTGTGTTGTTGCCGAGTTCAAAAATGATTTTTGAAATATCCGCAAGCGCGTAATTTTTCTTGACAAAGTCAAGAGTGTCGACAACATCCTTTACCGCTGTATTTTCCTTTGACCTGATAACAAAAATAAATTTCTGCTTTGCCGTTATATAGGTAATTAACGATGTTGTTATTCCCTTGCTGTCCTTTGACATTCCGATGCCGAAAATGTTGCCGTTATAGTATTCCGATTCGGAATCGACAAACGGGAATGAATTTGATATGGTTTTCTTTGTTTCCAGCACCTTATCGGTCTTTATGAAATGAGATTTTGACGATGTAACATTCGTTATCATTTCGTTTCTGTAGCACATGTACGAAAGCACAAGCAGGTCGGAAACGGTGGTAAACTGATTCGCGTCATATCTGCCGTTTATATTTGTAAATTTTGTATTCTGCATTCTGAGCTGCTCGGCAGTTTTATTCATCAGATTAATAAAACCCTCAAGCGTATCGGAGGCTGAAAGCGCAAGCGCAAAAACAGCGTTGATATCGTTATAGTAAAGTGCGGCGGCAACTGCGTCCGTTACCGCAAGCTCCATACCCTCTTCAATGGAAAGAACATTGTTCAGGGGGTCGACAACCGAGCCTGCCGGAACGACGATTGAGTCGGTTCTGATATTCGCCAATGCCGTATAAACAGCCATCAGAATTGCCGTTTTCCCCTCAGGACAGAATCTTTCGTCGATATTGGTATCGACTACCAGTCTGCCCGTTTCATATTCAACCGCTCCGACCGCCTGAATATTCTTTTCGATTTTCATATCCTTTGCCTGAGAATACGCAAGAGCGTGAGGGAACGCACGGTCCTCGTCAGCAGCGGCAGCCGCAAACGAAAACTCAAGAATAAGCATCGTGAATATCATAATGAAGCACATTACTCTTTTTTTCATTTCTGATCCCCTTTCACCTTTTATCCGGTCAGATATTTTTTATTTAAACATCCATACAAACCTGTATTTTGAACCCTGAGTGAAATAAACCATCGTGGCTCCGTAACCGGCCACAAGTCCGAAATATACAATATTTGAAAGATTCTCTCTTTTAAGATGCGTTATCGCCTTGGTATACAGAACAATAAGATACGGCTGAATATACATTGCAAAACGTGCAACATACAGATTCTGCGTCGATACAAGGTAAATCATCGCATACACAAGCGACATATTAATCGCGCAGTTGAAATCGGCGTCATCCTCAGGAAAATACTTTCTCATAAAGAAAGCAAATATAACCGGGATGAAAGCAACGATAACGGTAATTGTTTTAACGCCGTTGCCGTAAGAGCTTTCGTAGTCTCCGAGAATCTCCATACGCGAGAACATCTGAGGCGCAACGGTATTGAATGCCACCATAACAATAACAAACAGGAACGCAACGCCGATGTATTTACCTGACCACGGCTTCATCGAGGCAATAAAATAAACCGCAATCAGAATAATCGCACTGTTGTGTATCAGAGCCGACAGCGCAATAATAATGGCATACCTGACGAATTTCCGTTTATAGACATACGGTATGGCCAGCGTGGAAAAGGCAACCGCCTCCATCTGCTGCATCGTGTTAAGACTGACGTTTACAATATTAAGCAGGAAAAGCAGCAGTACGCCGAGTTCAAAATTATCGCAGTATTTATAAATAAAGAATATAAAGAAGCCGTATGTAACGAACGAATAAAGAGCAATGCCCCACTGCGATTCTCCCGGGAAAATACGCGCGGCAGTCCAGCAGAGGAACGTATCGATAACCTCGGAATTGCCCTTGGCTGCGGTGAAGAAGTCCTTGCCCACCATGCTAAGTATTCGGTTTCTGTATGCGTACTCGTCATTAACTGCGGCAGAAATAACTCTGAAGCCGAGAACAATTGCAAAAATAAGGAAAATGATAACCACAATAACCTTTGCTCCGGCATCGTCGCTGTCACCGAGTCTGCCGTTTTTTGAACCGCTTAACGCAACAGCTCCGCGTGAAAGAGGATACATTGCTGCCATCATTATTAAAAATAAAAGCGTCAGTGACATAGCATATCCTCCGTATAGATTATCAGAATAATTCGCAAACCGCCTCTACGGTCTTTTGGGTATCAAAGAATGCCTCTCTTTTTTTAACATTCATTTTATACTCGTTGTACTTTTCTTTGTTTTCAAGAATTTCCTTCATGGCTTTATACAGCTCTTCCTCGTCGTTTCCGGTAACAATTCCGTATTCGTTATTGCTGCCGAGAACCTCCTTAGCTCCCGAAACCTCCGTCGTGATTACGGGTATACCGAGGATAACCGCCTCCGACATTGCCGTGCTGAGTCCCTCATACAGTGAAGAGCAGACAAATAAATCGGAGTTTTTTATCACCTTGTACGGATTATCGGTAAAGCCGTCAAGGAAGACCGTGTTTTCAACTTTGTTTTCTTTTATAAGGTCAGAGAGGATTTTTTCATCCTCGCCTTTTCCGTAAATGTGTATTTCAAAATTCAGTCCCTCATCCTTAAGCCTTCTGCCTATTCTTATAAGACGGTCAAAGCCTTTCTGAGAGGACAGTCTGCCGAAGGTGCTGATATAAAACACATCGGGATTTCTTTCGAAGCTCTCCTCCGACATTTTTTTGATTCTTTCGGTATCGTTTACATTGTATTTAACAATAATTTTGTCGCCCAGGTGCGTATACTTTTCAAACGCTTCCCTGACGGTTTCGGAAACGGCAACAACGTTGTCAAACCGCGAATATGATTCAACTGCCTGCTCCATTGTAGGATAAAACTTCCAGACAGTGCCGTGTTCCATCTCATTTATATGAATCCATGCGTATTTTTTTATATTTTTATCGGGACAGCCTGCAACAACCTTCGAACTCGCGCCGTGCATAAAAGCAACAATAATATCATACTTTGCATTTCCGATAAAATATCTGTAAAGAAGTCTGTCGGGTATTCTCTTGAGAACATGGGAAATGCCGTTAAAAAGCGGAGCCTTTTTGCAGAAATAGTTAATCTCAGGCTTAAGAAACTGAGCGTTTACTCCGTCAAAAAACATCGTTTCGACGGTAATATCATATTTTTCGGTATCCATATTGTTGACAAGATTGACAAGCACCTTTTCGGCGCCGCCGCCTGTCAGAGAAGATATCAGAAATAAAATTTTTTTCATGCAAACACCTGTCAGACTGTTTTTTCGGGAAGCTCAACCATCGAGCCGAATTTATAATCATATTCGTCGGGGTCAAATGAATAAAATCCGCTTCCGCCGAAAAATGTCAGCTCTCCGAAATATATTTTTCCGTTGCAGTTGTAAAGGTCAACCCGTACAAACGGGAAATCCTCGCTGAGCTTCAGCGCAGCCTCAATCATTTTATCAAGGTTTTCGGGACGCTTGACCTCGCAGTCCTTTACGCCTGTTGAGAAGCTGAGCTTTTCCCAGTCGGTTGTATAGTACGCCTGCTTATGGTCCGAATACCTGTCCTCGTCCGCCTGTATAAAGGCAATTTTTCCGTTCATGCAGAAAAACTTGTAATCGCGGAGATATCCGCTGTCATCCTCAAGATACTTTTCAACAACCAGACTCGGCTTAAGATTTTTATATACCCATTCTCTGCCGTCAAGATAGAGATTGAGTCTGAGCCAAAGTCCGAAAATCCGCTTTTTCGATTTCCAGTTTACCTTTTTCTTATCATCGCAGATAAAATTCATGGCGCTGTTGTGAGCGGCCTTTATGACAAATCTGTCGGGAAGAGAATCAATATCAAGCTCATCCGCATCCTCAACGTGGGCAAGAAGCTCGTTCAGCATATCGCCGCAGCCCTTTGATTCGATATATTCTCTTACAAGGAATTTATCCGCACACTGAGATGTCAGCGGATTATGGTTGTAAAGCTTGAGCCACTGCAGCTTTTCGGTAAAGCGCTGAGGATTTTCAAGATTCAGCTCGCGTCCCGTCTGAGCCCTGTACATCATTTCAAGGAACTGACGGTCATCCGGATATTTCCTATAAAGCCTCTGCTGATTTTTCAGTCTGTAGTAAAGGCGCAGATAAAGACCTGTGTCAAACCGGCTTAAGCTGCGGAGGAATTCAATTATTTTTTCTTTCATAGATGTACCTCATCTTGACTGGAATTTATTGATTCTGTCGTCAAGAATTTTTCCGTTGTCAAACGCCTTTGCCGCCATGAGCGTACCGTCGGGAGCTTCGTTGATAAGCAGATTTATATAAGGTGCGGCAGCCTCTGAAATCGACTTTGTTGCGTCCTTATGGAAGATTGACGGAGTATGGTCAACAACATAATGCATTACACCGTCAACAGTATATACCGGGTCTTCTATGGTCGTGGGAATACTCGTCTCGATACCGCCGTTCCTGTCACAGCTGATATCAATAATAAGCGCATTCTTTTTCAGATTTTTCAAATCGGTTTTATATATAATATGGTCGGTTCTGCTTGTGTCCCAGAGAATACAGTTGACGATTGCGTCATACTGCGTCATCTCTTTTCTGAACAGATGCTCTGTTCTTCTTGAATAGCAGGTAACATATGCGCCGAGCATTGTCAGAATTTTTATCGCGCCTCTCGAGGTGTTGCCGTTGCCGAGAACCGCAACCTGAAGGCCGTAAGGCATTTTACCGTAGCGTGCAAAGGCATCCATAACAGCCGCCTCGCCCGCAAGCTCGTTATTCCTGAAAAATGTATGCCTTCCGTCGAAGAACATGTCCTCCCATGTGTAGGCGGTAAGACCCGCACTGATAATTTTATCGGTGATATCTCTGTTCTGAACCGCATGAACCCAGCCGAAAATCGTCTGTCCCTTTTTCAGATTTTCAAGGTATTCAGCGTCGCCGATTTTCGGGTCGCAGATAATATCGCATTCAAAAACCTTTTCGCGCGGAGCAACATTGCAGCCTCCGGCGATATACTCATCATCGGAGCAGCCGTAAACCTCACCGTAGCCCTCTTCAATATAAATCATTTCGGGATGCTCTATACAGCCCAGCTCCGACGGCAGAAGAGCGCGTCTGCTTTCATTTTCCTTATGTCCTATAACGAAACCTACTGTTTTCATCTTATTCTCCCTTTAATTTTTCCCGGTTGTTATCTTGTGGAACAGATAAATCATCTTCTGAGGTACAAGAGCCTTCAGCACAGGCTCAAACGCAAGAGGATAGTATTTAATCGGATAATTCAGCATTTTATATCCTCTGAGAAGTATTCTTGTATGATTGAATCTTACCTTTGCCGTTCTGCGCTTCACCGCGTTTTTATCCTCGCGGAACATGAGAACATCCTCCTGAAGATTGTAGCCGCTGAAGCCCTCCGCGAAAAATCTGAACCAGAGTTCATGGTCCTGCGAGCGCACGGTCATCTTTGAAACAAGATATCCGCCGAGCCTGTCATATGCCGACTTCCTTACCATTACGGCCGGATGAGCAAACGGAACCTTCCTCATGGGAGAAAACTTATCCGGGTTTTCGGGGTAGTATACTCTGCCGTAAGGGCCGTCGGCGTCAAAAAGTCTTATTACGCCGCCAACCGCAGAAAATCCGGGATTTTCGTCAAGAATCTTTACTTCCTTTTCAAATCTTGTGTCAACAGCAATATCGTCGCCGTCCATCCGGGCAATGTACTCGCCCTCAGCGACCTCAAGACATCTGTTGAGCGAAAAGGAAAGCTTGGAATTGACATCGTTTTTAAGTATTATGAATTTTTCGGGATACCTGTCCCTGTATTCACAGAGAACCGCATAGGTGTTATCCTTTGAGCAGTCATCACAGATGATAAAATTCCAGTCTGTAAATGTCTGACCGAGGATAGAGTCTATGCTCTCCCTTACTGTGTTTTCGCAATTGTAAGTTGCCATTATTACTGATACTTTCGGCATAAAAAAATCTCCTGCTGTTCTGCTCACTCAGTTTATTATTCCTACTGCCTTTAAAAGCTTTTTTCTTTTTTTCGTACTCTGAAGCACTTTTATTTTACCCTTTCCGCCGGCAAAACCGACGATTCGTTTTATTCTGTATTTTCTGATTTCCGCGCTTCTGCCTTCAAGCTCGGGATGTGCCGAAGCAATATCCGAGGCTGAGGGGAAAAGTGCCGAAAATGCAGATGAAATTCTGCCGCCGTTCCCGTGTGCAAGCGATTTTGTGACAGTTCCGCTGTGCGCCCTGCTCTCATCGGCCGTTCCGTAAATTCCCGCCGAGATGATATCGTCAAGCAGCATATCGGCGGCTTCACGGTTTTCCGCATATGCACAGTCAGTCTCAAAAATCTTATTGCACAGAGCAATTACCGTTTTAATAAACTTTTCCGCATTGACTGTTCTGAGAACGGAAAAGCAGAAATCAAAATCAATCTCATTTTTATATTTTTTAATAAAACAGGCGATATCCATCAAAGGTCTGATACCTATTCCGCCGCATACAAAATGATTGTAAAAATGCATACACAGGCTGAGGAAACCGCAGGTATGAGAAAATGTCGCAATTTCTCCGCACCCGATATCCAGAGTCATCGGACTTTCAAGCTGACTCCGGAACAGCTCCCCGATTTTCCGGTACTCCTCCGAAACCGCTTCGTCAACAAGCGAGGAATGAAGTTCAAGAATTGAATTAAGCGTTCTGTTGATAAGCTTTGCCTCTCCGCCTTTCATCTCAAGAAGCTCATAACCGTTTGAGGTCAGAATTCTCACTGACTCTTCCATGTTTTTCGCGCCGACAAGGATATCCTCGTCCGAGGAAATCCTGTATTCCGGATGAGAATACATTGCTCTGCATACCGCACCCTTGAACACAATAAGGCTGATACCCTTTTCTTTCAGAAGGCCGCACACTCTGACAAGCTCCGAGCTGCGCTGAATCTGCGCAGAAACATTCAGCATAACCTTGATTTTAATTTCGGCAAGGCTCTGGAAATCCATAACCCTTTCAAAGCATTCACTGTTCTGAAGATATACAATCGGGAAAACCTTCTGCTTTCCTGAAAGACTGATAAGCTCAACGGCCGTCTGAACGTCAAAATCGGAATCTGACGCCTGCCCGTTCATATACGAATTCAGTGAATCCAGAAGCAATCTGTCGCATTCATTCATATCCGACGCCTCAAGTAAGTATAATTATACATTTTAAATCATTGTATATTATAACATACGGGTTAGTTATATGCAATAATAAATTTTATCTGAAAATAAGGAATAAAAATATTGAAAATTGTACATTAGTGTGTTATCATATATTAAATTATTTTAATTGTATATTATGCTGTTTTTGGAGAGTTTCCATGGATCGTGATGTATTATTAAAAAAGAATATTGTAGGCGGCTTTGATAAGAAACAGGTTCTGGACTATATCGGCAGCCTTCAGTCAAGCTGCAACAACCGACAGACCCGTGAGGAAATAGAGGATTTGCGGCTTCGCATTGCGTCTCTCAGAGAGGTTATCAGAGAAAAGGACAGGCAGATTGCCGAGCTTACAAATGAAATTGATGAAATAAACAACATCACATTCCCCGGCTCTGAAAATGTGTCAAATTTTGACCTTCTGCAGCGTGCAAGCGAACAGATTGAAAAAGCAAAGACGGAAGCTGAAAATGTTACGGCTAACATCGCCGAAGGAATTAAAACCAAGGATGAAAAGTTTTCAAATCTTTTCACCCGTCTTTCAGCTATCAATGAAGAAATAAATAATTTCAGCAGCAGTATATCCAATCTTTCGGAAAAGATTGATAACGTTCCCTTCCCTGCCGTTACCGAAAATGATATTGAAAATCACGAAATGCCGAAATTTGACTTTGACAGAGTTGTTGAGGCTATTGCAGAGGAAGAGGCTCAGATTGCCGCAGAAGCTGAGGCAAGAGCGCAGGCAGAATATGAAGAGCGATTAAGACTTGAAAAAGAAATAAGAACACGGCTCGAGGCAGAGGCTAAAGTCAAAGCCGAAGCAGCCGAAAAAGTTAGACTCGAATCGGAGGCAAAGGCTAAAGCGAAAGCGGACGCCGCAAGAAAGGCAAGACTTGCCGCCGAAGCTAAAATCAAAGCTGAGGCTGACCGCAAGGCAAAGCTTGAAGCCGACGCAAAGGCAAAGGCTCAGGCTGCCGAAAAGGCAAGGCTTGAGGCAGAAGCAGAGGCCGCAAAGAAAGCGAAGCTTGAGGCGGAGGCCAAAGCCAGAACGGAAGCCGCCGAAAAGGCAAGACTTGAAGCCGAAGCGGAGGCCGCAAAGAAAGCAAAGCTTGAAGCCGAAGCAAAGGCAAGAGCGGAGGCCGCCGAAAAGGAAAGACTTGAAGCAGAGGCAGAAGCCGCAAATAAAGCAAAGCTTGAGGCCGAAGCCAAAGCGAGAGCGGAAACTGCGGAAAAGGAAAGACTTGAAGCAGAAGCGGAGGCCGCAAAGAAAGCAAAGCTTGAAGCAGAAGCAAAGGCAGAGGCTGCCGAAAAGGCAAGACTTGAAACAGAGGCCAAGGCGAGAGCGGAAGCCTTCGAGAAGGCAAGACTTGAGGCCGAAGCCAAGGTAAGGGCTCAGGCTGCCGAAAAAGCAAGACTTGAAGCGGAGGCAAAGGCGGAAGCTGCCGAGAAGGCAAGGCTTGCGGCTGAAGCTAAAGCAAAAGCAGACGCGGAAGAAAAGGCAAAGCTTGAAGCCGCCGCAAAAGCAAAAGCTGAAGCTGCCGAGGCAATAGAAAAAGCACGGCTTGAAGCTGAAGCAAAGGCAAAGGCTGCAAATCAGGAGGATAAATTTGACACCCTGTTTGCCAAGCTGACAGCCATGACAGAAGAAATCAACAAGATGCACGGGAGCATTTCAGATGTTAACGAAAGACTTAACAAAATGCCCGAGAGTGCATTGAATTATAAAGCAGACGAGCATATTTCAGAGCCTGCCGATGAGGAACCGGTTCCGGAGGAAATTCTTTCCGATGAAGCTGAAGAAACTGCGGAGGTTTCCGAAGAGGAGTTTGCTGAAAACGCTGCTGATTCGGAAGAAGCCGGTAACATCTCAGAAGAAGAGCCGGCTGAGGATATCGCTGATTCACCGGATGCGGAGGATGAAATCTCCGATGACTCCGATATAATCACGGAAGAAGAGCCGGCTGAGGATATTGCCGATTCACCGGATGCGGAGGATGAAATCTCCGATGACTCCGATATTATCACGGAAGAAGAGCCGGCTGAGGATATCGCCTATTCATCAGAAACAGAGGATGAAATTTCCGAGAATACCGAAAACATTTCGGATGAACCCGTCATCGAAAACGATCCTTCGTCTGACGGTGAGGAAGGCTTCACTGAAGAGACTGAAGAAGCTGGTCTGAATAATGAGCTTTCAGACGCCGAACCCGCTGAAGATATCGATTTTTCGTTTGATATAAACGAAAAGGCTTTTGAAGAAGAAATACCCGATGCGGAACAGAACGAGGACAGCATCACCTCATTCGAGCTTGAGGATGAGGACTTTGATGACGACGATAATATTTACGATGATTTCAGCGCAGAGGAGCTTGCGTTTGACGACCTTGAATATCTTTTCGGAAAGCCCGAAAGTGAAATTCCCGTCGATGTTGAAGAACCGTATACTCCCGCGGCATCAGATGACAACATTTACGATGACATGTTCAATGAAATTGAGCTTGCGATAAAGGAAATGCTGTCCGATGACGAGCTTATCAAATCGGCGGTCGAAGAAAGCAGTGCGCCTGCCGACGAAGAGCCGGCGGAAATCACCGTCGAGACTCCCGCAGCCGAACCCGAAAAGGAAAAAAGTCCGGTTCTGACAACAGCGGAAATTCTTGCGGAGGAAGAGCGCAAAATAGAAAAAATCCGCGAGGAAAAGGAAAAGCTTGAAAAAGCTATTGCAAGCAAAATGGCACAGTCCGACGCCAGACCCGAAGCAGTACCTGAGGTTAAACCGGAAGATAAGCCTGAGCCGAAGCCCGAATTCAAGCTCGAACCAAAGCCCGAGCCGAAGCCTGAGCCGAAACCCGAGTCAAAGCCCGAAACACCGTCAGCCGCCGCGCCGTCAAAGCCGGCAAACGCCGATGCTCCCGTTGAAGAAGAGCTTTATTTCACGCTTGAATTTTAACCGATCACAAAAATCAAGAAGTACAGTTCAGATGAGCTGTACTTCTTTTTTTACTTTATTATTTTTTTAAGATACTGACCTGTATAGGATTTTTCACATTCCGCCACTTCTTCGGGAGTACCCTCGGCAACAATCATGCCGCCGTTGTCACCGCCGTCGGGACCGAGGTCAATAATATAATCCGCTGTCTTTATAACATCAAGATTATGCTCAATAACAAGTACGGTGTTTCCCTTTTCAACAAGCTTCTGCAGAACATCTATAAGCCTGTGGACATCTGCGGTATGAAGTCCCGTTGTAGGCTCGTCGAGAATATAAATCGTTCTGCCCGTGGACTGCTTTGAAAGCTCTGTCGCAAGCTTTACACGCTGAGCCTCACCGCCAGAGAGAGTCGTCGCCGACTGACCGAGCTTGACATAGCCGAGTCCAACCTCATAAAGAGTATTAAGCCTTTTATGAATTTTCGGAACAGCCGAGAAGAAATCAACAGCTTCCTCAACCGTCATCTCAAGCACATCATAAATATTCTTGCCCTTGTATCTTACCTCAAGCGTTTCTCTGTTGTATCGGCTGCCGTGACAGACCTCGCAGGGAACAAAAATATCGGGCAGGAAATGCATTTCAATTTTCACGATACCGTCGCCCTGACACGCCTCGCAGCGGCCGCCCTTGACATTAAAGGAAAAGCGGTTCGCCTTGTAGCCCTTTGCCTTTGCGTCCGCCGTCATTGCAAACAGCTCGCGTATATCGTTGAAAACTCCCGTATAGGTTGCGGGATTTGAACGCGGAGTTCTGCCTATGGGCGACTGGTCAATGTCGATAACCTTATCAAGATGCTCAATGCCTGTCATGTCCTCATGCTTTCCCGCAAATTTCTTCGCGCCGTTAAGCTCGACGGCAAGGCGTTTATAGATAATCTCATTGACAAGCGACGATTTGCCCGAACCCGAAACTCCCGTAACACAGACAAATTCTCCGAGCGGAATTTTCACATCAATATTTTTCAGATTATGCTCCGAGGCATTTCTGATTTCAAGGAATTTTCCGCTGCCCTTTCTTCTTTTTTCCGGAATCGGAACTTTTTTCTTTCCGCTGAGATACTGACCCGTAATCGAGCCGTCGCATTTTTTAATATCTTCAACCGTACCCGAGCAGACAACCTCGCCGCCGTGAATTCCCGCTCCCGGTCCGATGTCAACAATATAGTCAGCCTCAAGCATGGTTTCCTCGTCATGCTCGACAACAATCAGCGTATTTCCGAGGTCACGCAGGTCCTTAAGCGTGCCGAGAAGCTTGGCGTTATCCTTCTGATGAAGTCCGATGCTCGGCTCGTCAAGAATGTAAAGCACACCCATAAGCGAGGAGCCTATCTGCGTCGCACGACGGCTTCCCTGACTTTCGCCGCCCGAAAGAGTACCCGAGCTTCTTGTCAGCGTAAGGTATTCAAGTCCTACGCTCGCAAGAAAATTCATACGGCTTCTGATTTCCTTCAGAATCGCTTCCGCAATCATCATTTCCCTTTCGGTAAGCTTCAGACCGTCAATGAATTTAAGCGCTTCCTTAATTGACTTCTGTGAAAATTCGTGGATGTTTATTCCGCCGACTGTAACACACAGACTTTCTTTTTTAAGTCTCGCACCGCCGCAGTCGGGGCAATCCTCAACAGTCATCAGCTGTTCTATTTCGCCGCGAGAATACTCGCTTGTCGTTTCATTGTATCTGCGCTCAATATTATTTATAACGCCTTCAAAATCCGTAAGATAAGTACCCTCGCCGTAAGCGTTTTTACGGGTCATTTTTATTTTTTTGCCCTTTGTGCCGTACATCAGAATTTTACGCACATCGGCAGGCAGCTCCCTGTACGGAGTGTCAAGCGAAAAGCCGTATTCATTGGCAAGGCCCTCAAAATACATCTGTGCAATTGTGCTGCCGCCCTCGGCAACAGACCACCCCGAAGCCTTGATTGCGCCCTGATTGACCGAAAGCTTTTTGTCGGGAACAACCAGGTCCTCGCTGACCTTATAGGAAACGCCGAGTCCCGCGCATTTCGGACATGCGCCGAAGGGATTATTGAAGCTGAACATTCTCGGCGAAAGCTCTTCAATGCTGACGCCGTGTTCGGGGCAGGCATAGTTCTGCGAATACAGCTGCTCCTCGCCGCCGATAACATCAACTATCAGCAGACCGTCTGAAAGGTTTACAGCGGTTTCGACAGAATCCGTCAGTCGGCTCTTTATACCCTCTTTTATAACAAGCCTGTCAACTATAACTTCAATATTATGCTTTTTGTTCTTGTCCATTGTGATTTTTTCGGACAAATCGTAGGTTATTTCATCAACCCTGACGCGGACAAATCCGCTTTTTCTCGCGCTTTCAAGCTCCTTGACATATTCGCCCTTGCGTCCCATGACTATGGGCGACATAATCTGAATTTTTGTCCCATCTTCAAGCTCAAGAATTTTATCGACAATTGTATCTACACTTTGACGGCTGATTTCCCGTCCGCAGACAGGACAGTGCGGGATGCCGATGCGCGCATAAAGCAGACGCAGATAATCATGGATTTCCGTAACAGTGCCGACGGTTGAACGCGGATTTTTTGATGTTGTTTTCTGGTCAATTGAAATTGCGGGTGAAAGTCCCTCAATATAGTCAACTCTCGGCTTTTCCATCTGACCGAGGAACTGACGGGCATATGAGGACAGCGACTCGACATAGCGCCGCTGACCCTCCGCGTAAATTGTATCAAAAGCAAGAGAGGATTTGCCCGAACCCGAAAGGCCTGTGAAAACAACCAGCCTGTCACGCGGAATTGATACATCTATATTTTTAAGGTTATGCTCGCATGCACCCTTTACAACAATATTTTTCTGCTGCATTATTTTCCTTCTCTCAGTTTGTTGATTCTGTCACGCAGATATGCGGCGTGTTCAAATTCAAGTATCTTTGCGGCCGCCTTCATTTCCGCGGTCAGCTGCTTAATAAGCTGTTCACGTTCAACGCGGCTTAATTTCTTAGTTGATTTCTGTTCCGCCGACGATGAAATCTCAAGCACATCGCGGACATCCTTTTTAATTGTCTGCGGCACAATTCCGTTTGCCTCATTGTAAGCCGCCTGCTTTTCACGCCTGCGCTGGGTTTCCTTTATAGCGGCCTCCATTGAACGGGTAACAGAATCGGCATACATTATAACCGTACCCTCTGAATTTCGGGCGGCGCGTCCTACCGTCTGAATAAGCGATGTTTCGCTTCTGAGGAAGCCTTCCTTGTCTGCGTCAAGTATCGCAACAAGAGAGACCTCGGGAATATCAAGTCCCTCGCGCAGGAGGTTGATTCCGACAAGCACATCAAATTCGCCGAGGCGCAGGTCACGGATAAGCTTCATTCGTTCTATGGTGTCGACATCGTAATGCATGTAGCGCACCTTGATGCCGATATTTTCAATATAATCAGTCAGGTCCTCCGCCATTTTTTTCGTAAGAGTTGTGACAAGCACACGCTCACTGCGCTCAATGCGGAGATTTATTTCCGAAATAAGGTCATCAATCTGACCGTCGGTGGGTCTTACGCTGATTTCGGGGTCAAGCAGACCCGTGGGACGGATAACCTGCTCGGCAATATGCACGCTCGTCTGCTTTTCAAATTCTCCCGGAGTTGCGCTGACAAAAATCTTCTGCCCGATTTTGCCGTAAAACTCGTCAAAGGTAAGCGGACGGTTATCGTAAGCCGACGGAAGACGGAAGCCGAAATTGATAAGGCTTTCCTTTCGTGAACGGTCGCCGCCGTACATTCCGCGAACCTGCGGCAGAGTCACATGCGACTCATCCACAAACAGCACAAAATCATCGGGGAAATAATCAAGCAGAGTAAACGGAGGCTCACCCGGCTTGCGTCCCGACATGACGGCGGAATAGTTTTCGATGCCCTTGCAGAAGCCCGTTTCACGCAGCATTTCAATATCGTATTCCGTTCTCTGCTTTATTCGCTGAGCTTCAAGCAGCTTGCCCTGTTCGGTAAACAGGGAGTACTGCTCAAGCATTTCCTCATAAATCTGTTTAATTGAGCGTTCCATTTTTTCGGGAGAAACAACATAATGGGACGCAGGGTAAATCGCAACATGGCTGACAACATTTTTTACCTGTCCCGTCAGCGCGTTTATCTCACTTATACGGTCAATTTCATCGCCGAAGAATTCAACTCTTATTGCGTTTTCATTGGAGTATGCGGGGAAAATTTCAACAACATCTCCCCTGACTCTGAACTTATTTCGCGTGAAGCTGATATCGTTGCGCTCATACTGAATTTCAATCAGCTTCTTTATCATATCGTCACGGTTCTTCTCCATTCCCGTGCGCAGAGAAATGACCATGCTCCTGTAATCAATGGGGTCGCCGAGGCTGTATATACACGATACGCTGGCAACAATAATAACATCCCGTCTTTCGGAAAGTGCCGATGTTGCCGAGTGGCGCAGCTTATCAATCTCGTCATTTATCGCGGAGTCCTTTTCAATGTAGGTGTCCGTTGTGGGAATGTACGCCTCGGGCTGATAGTAGTCATAATATGAAACAAAATATTCAACCGCGTTTTCGGGAAAAAACTCCTTGAATTCGGAGCAGAGCTGCGCGGCAAGAGTTTTATTGTGAGCAAGCACAAGCGTCGGTCTGTTCACTTTTTCAATAACCTTTGCCATTGTAAAGGTTTTACCCGAGCCTGTAACGCCTAAAAGCGTCTGCTCCTTATCGCCGCGGTTAAGTCCCGTTACAAGCTCCTCAATAGCCTGCGGCTGGTCGCCCGTAGGCTCAAACGGCGAGTGCAGAATAAACCTGTCCATTGCTCTTCTCCTTTCGTTATTTTTGAATTAAACCGTATTTCCGTTTCTATAAAGTATGGGCGACCTGTGGTCGCCCGTCTGAATTATTTTATAGGTCTGATTTCAAGCTCTCTGCCCGAAGTGACAAGTGAATGAGCGGGAATTTCGCCGCTGACAACACAGCCCGCACCGATAACGCAGCCGTCGCCGATTTTTGTTCCGCGGAGAATAACCGCGTTGGCGCCGACCCAGCAGTTATCGCCGATTTCGACAGGTGCGGATTTGAACTGTTCGCCGTTCTCCCTTGCCCTGCCGAAGGCGTGGTCATGGTCGTAAATGCAGACATTCGGTCCGAAGCTGCACATGCTTCCGATTTTTATGCTTTCTCTCGCCACAACAGTACAGTTTCGGTTAAAGAAAACTCCGCTGCCGATTTCGAGCCTTCCTCCGTCTATTGCCGAAAAGTGGAAATTGGCCGCCGCATCAATCCGGTTAATTATTATCTCAGAATTCTTTTTGCAAAGGAAATCTCCCGAGGACGCACAGCGGCATGCAGCGGACCTGCCCGTTATTTTTATTTTACCCTGATTTGACAGCCTGCTGAAAAAGAGCTTGAACTGAAAATTCAGAATTTTTGAAAGCTTTCTTGCCTTTTCCAATTCTTTCACCTCGAAAAATGAGAAATCAGAGTGATAACGGTCTTATAGCTTCTGATTTTAAAAAGTCTGAAAATAACCTTTGTTTTTGTATCCAGCAGCGACTCGTTAAAACAATTCATAACCGTACCGCTGTAAAACGGGTTATCGTTGATATCGTCAAAAATGTCTTCCTTATCCTTCTGTGTAAGGTCGGACTTTGCAATTCTTTTTACACAGCCCATTACTGACTTGACAATATTTGCCGTAAATTTTCCGCACACTTCATCATTAAAAAACGAAGCTTTTTCAAGATAACCGAACGCATGCTCGCGCGCGGCAAAAATGCTTTTATACCTGTCCGCATCCGCGGTATGAGTTATGCTGCTGTCATTCTCGCGATAATTATACCAGCACTCGGGTATATACACTATTTTCTGCGAATTGAAAACAGGATAAAGCGCCTGAATTAAATCCTCTCCGTGCTTATACTGTGCAAATTCTGAAAAGTCGGTTGCGTCCTGCCTGAGAATGTCGCTTCGGATAACCTTTGTACACATGGAATTAAGATAGTTATTCAGAAGAAATTCTCTTCTGAAGCTGTCAGCCTCTTCGCCGCTGAATACCTTTTCTTCTTTCCACGGAGTTGCCGCCTCATATGTACCGTCGCTGCCGACATGTCTGAACGAGCAGACAACCATATCGCAGTTTTCCCTTTCGATTATTCCGCTCAGTCTGCTGAAATAGCCGTCGTCAATATAATCGTCGCAGTCAATAAAAAGACAGTAATCGCCGGATGCCTTCGACACGGCAAAAACGCGCGTCAGCAGAGGGCCCTCGTTCTTTTTGTGGAAAGCCTTTACTCTTGCATCTCCGAAGCCGTCGCAGATTTCAGCGGAGCCGTCGGTAGAGCCGTCGTCGGCAAGTATTATTTCAAGATTACCGTACCGCTGACTGAGAATTGAATTTACACACGGTACGATATATTCTTTGCAATTGTACACAGGGATGAGAACAGAAAATTTTACGTTTTCCATTTTCTTTTACCTCTTATCAGTCAGCTGTTACGGACGGAAGCGTAAGCATTTCGCCAAGCTTCATATCCCACTCCTCGGGCTGAAACGGATTGTATCCGCCGCACGGGTCAAGCGTAAGCTCGGAAAAATATATCTTTCCGTTTATCTCATACAGGTCAACGCGCATAAAGCTGAAATCTTCCGAAAGCTTCCGCGCAAGTTCAAGCATCTTATCTTTATTTACAGGCTCCTTAGGAAGCACCTCATAGGTCGGATAATCCTCTCTGTGAAACGGAAGCGGCTCCCAGTCAAGAGAAAGGAAGCTCAGCCTTGCCTTATCGTGGTCATGTGCAGCCATATTGCCTGAAATATGGAAGAACTTCGGCTCACCGTCAAAGCAGTAAATTTTATAGTTCACAAGGTCTTTTGCTCCCTGAACAGAAAGAAACTTTTCTCCTATAATACGCCTTTTTATATTTTTGTACTGCCATTCTCTGCAGACAAGGAAATAATCCTGTTCAAGACCCTTTTTAAGCTCCTCTTTTGTCTTTTTGATATCGAGCTTTGATTTATCCCTGCAGATGCACATTCCTTTTCCCGAATTGTGATTGCATTTCAGTACGAACTGATCCGGCAGAGCGTCAAAATCGATATCATCCGGGCTGTCCCATACGCCTAAAAGAGGTACAAGATACTCTTCTCCTATTTTCTCTCTGACATAATCACGGACAGCGTATTTATCAGATGTGACGGTATACAGCGGATTGCGGTCATAAAGCTTCATCCACTGAAGCTTTTCATTAAAGGTCTCAGGATTTTCAAGGTTAAGCTTTTTTCCCCTGTTTGCCCTGTAAACACGTTTCAGAAATTCTTCATCCGACATATTATCATAAAGTCCCTTGCCTGCAAGGTAGTTGAACCTTATATGATAACTTGTCAGAAGTTTAACTCCGTACTTCAAAATGTGTTTGATATCCATTTTGTCCTCCGAAAAATTTATGCTTCGCCGTTATCCTTTTCATCATATGTAAGGATTTCTTTTATTATATAAACCGGTCTGTTTTTGCCCTGCATATAGGTTCTCGCAAGGTATTCTCCGATAATTCCGAGAAAAACAAAATTCAGTCCGCTGAGTAACAGAATAAGCGTAATGATTGCAACGGCAGATGTAAGCTCACCCGCAATTGCGCCGGCTATAAGAGCAATAATCAGATAAAGCACAGACAGCGCAATCAGTCCCGCACCCGCAAAGGTTGCGATACGGAGCGGCGAGGTTGTATAACCGACTATACCCTCAATCGCATACCTGAAGAGCTTGACGAATGACCATTTTGACTCTCCTCCCGCACGCTCCTGAACCTCGTACGGAATGAATTCGGTGTTAAACCCGACAAAAGAGAAAAGCCCCTTTGAAAAGCGGTGATACTCGCCCATATTTATTACCGCGTCAACCATCGGTCGGCGCATAAGGCGGAAATCGCTTGCGCCGGGGTAAAATTCAACCTCAGATACCTTATTGATAATAGCATAAAAGCTGTCTTTGAAGAAGGTAAGCAGCTTGCTTTCCTTTCTCTCCTCCTGATATGCCGCAACGCAGTCGGTATCGGGATTCTTTTTAAGAATATCAAGCATTTCAAGCACGACCTCGGGACGCTGCTGTAAATCAGCATCTATAACACAGACCGTATCGCCGCCTGCGTTTTTCAGCCCTGCATATATTGCGGATTCCTTGCCGAAATTACGCGAAAAGCTGACAACCTTTACATTATCGGCGACCTTGTGAATCGCACGCAGAATATTAAGGGTGTTATCGCGGCTTCCGTCGTTGACAAAAACAAATTCGTAATCGTCAACGCAGCCATCAAACACCGTATTTACTTCCCTGTAAAAATCGTAAACAACCTCTTCTTCATTAAAACAGGGTACTACTAAAGAAAGTTTCATATCAGTTTTCCTTCAATTCTTCAAAATATCTGTTAAGTGCGTCCTGCCACGCCGGCAGTCTGTCTATACCCGCATCATCAAGACATTTTTTGCTGAGCCTTGAATTGAGCGGACGCTCCGCCTTTACTGGATATTCGCTTGACGGTATGGGCTTGATTACGCAATTTCTGCCGCCTTTTTTCATTATTTCAGCCGCAAATTCAGCCCATGAACAGTAATTTTCGTTTGTGCCGTGATAGATTCCGTACTTATCCGTAACAATCAGATCACAGATAAGCCTTGCCAGATCGGGAGTGTATGTCGGTGAACCTATCTGGTCATCAACAACCGTCAGCATTTCGCGCTCCGCGCCGAGACGAAGCATCGTTTTAACAAAATTATTGCCGTTAATGCCGAACACCCACGATGTTCTGACTATAAAATATCTGTCGAGACTTGCTCTGACAGCGTTTTCGCCCTCAAGCTTTGTTTTGCCGTAAACGTTTTTCGGGTCGGTCGGGTCGGTCGGCTCAAACGGTTCCGTGCCGCTGCCGCCGTAGACATAATCCGTGCTGACATAAAGCATTTTGGCATCAATATCCCTGCACGCTTTTGCTATATTTTCCGTACCGGCAGCATTGACCTCAAAGCAGGTTTCCCTGTCATCCTCAGCCCTGTCCACAGCAGTATAGGCCGCACAGTGAACAACAGCATCGGGCGCATAATTTTTTATGTATTCAGCGGCCGCGGTTTTATCGGTGATATCAAAATCGTTCATATCAACACCGATACACTCAATCTGACGGGATTTCAGAACCTTGACAACATCGTAACCCAGCTGACCGTTGACACCTGTAACAAGCACTTTCATTTTATAACCCCTTAATAGGTAAACTCAACATCGCTGTCCTTAAGAAGCGGAGCCTTCATATCCTTCGCGGAAAGAACGGGGTTTTCGATTCCCCAGTCAACTCCGATTTCGGGGTCGTCAAATTTAATGCTCCTGTCATCCCCGGGGCAGTAGAACTCATCGACCTTATACATAACCTCAACATCATCGGTAAGTGTAACAAAGCCGTGAAGACAGCCCTTGGGAATAAAAAACGATTTTTTGTTTTCGCCGCTTAAGATAACGGCCGCGTATTTCATATAAGTAGGCGAACCCTTTCGGATATCAACCGCAACATCCATAATCTCACCGCGAATGCATGTGAGCAGCTTACTCTGAGCCGTAGGGTCCTTCTGGCAGTGAAGACCGCGAAGCGTTCCCTTTTCGGCGGAAAACGAACGGTTATCCTGAACAAACTCAATATCAATGCCGATGTCCTTAAGCTTTCTTGCCGAATAGGACTCCATGAACCAGCCTCTGTGGTCACCGAAAACATCCGGCTCAATGATAATTGCGCCGTCTACCTCTGTATTTACAGCTTTCATAACGAATCTTCTTTCTGTATCAGTCGTTTTCCTTGCCCCAGCGAGGTCTTTCGCCGAGAATTTCGGAATACATTATTTTGCCCTCAGCAACCTTCATAAGATGCTGACCGTAGGCAGATTTGCCGTACTTCTGCGCGGATTCAACAAGGGTTTTCTTTGAAATCCAGCGCATGTTGTATGCAATTTCTTCGGGTGCCGAAACCATGATTCCCTGAAGATTTTCAACTGTTCGGATAAAATTGCACGCATCGGTAAGAGCATCAACCGTTCCCGTATCGAGCCATGCGAAGCCGCGTCCCATAAGCTTGATATCAAGGTCGCCCTTTTCAAGATAAATCTGATTGATATCTGTTATTTCAAGCTCTCCGCGTGCGGACGGCTTAAGACTTTTCGCGTATTCAACAACGCGGTTATCGTAGAAATAAAGTCCCGTAACGGCGTAGTTTGACTTCGGATTCTTCGGCTTTTCAACAATGGAAACAGCCTTTCCGTCCTTATCAAATTCAACAACGCCGAACTGCTCGGGATTTTCAACATGATAACCGAAAATAGTTGCTCTGCCCTTATTCTTGGCAGCCTGTCTGAGCATATGACCGAAGCCGCTGCCGTAGAAAAGATTGTCGCCGAGAACCATTGCAACGCTGTCCCTGCCGATAAACTCCTCACCGATAATAAATGCCTGTGCAAGTCCGTCGGGGCTTTCCTGAACAGCGTAGGAAAGCTTGAGTCCGAACTGATGTCCGTCGCCTAAAAGCGTCTTGAACTTCGGCGTGTCGTCGGGCGTGGAAATAATAAGTATTTCCCTTATTCCCGCCAGCATAAGCGTTGACATCGGGTAATAAATCATGGGCTTGTCGTAAACAGGAAGAAGCTGTTTACTTGTAACCATAGTAAGCGGATAAAGGCGTGTGCCTGAACCGCCTGCAAGAATAATTCCTTTCATATTTTCCTCCACTCAGTCCGCAGAAGCGAACATGGTTCCGCCGTGACAGTCAATACCGACAACAAGCGGAAAATCCTTTATTTCAATGCGTTTGACCGACTCGCAGCCTAAATCAAAAAACGCTATTTCTTCACATTTTTCAACACATTTCGCAGCCAGAGCGCCCGCGCCGCCTACGGCGCAGAGATATACCGCTTTGTTGCGGATGATTGCATCGCAGACCTCGCTGTTTCTGCCGCCCTTGCCTATCATTGCGGCAAGTCCGTTGTCAAGCAGCAGCGGAGCAAAGGGGTCCATTCTGCCCGAGGTTGTCGGTCCGCATGAACCAATCGGCAGTCCCTCCGGTGCAGGCGTGGGACCTGCGTAATATATACACGCTCCCTTAAGCTCAAACGGAAGCTCCTCTCCGTCGGCGATAAGCTTTACAAGCCTTTTGTGTGCAGCGTCACGGGAGGTATAAACCGTACCCGAAAGCACAACTCTGTCGCCTGCGCGGAGCATCTCCGCTTTTTCGTAAAGCTCGCTTGTGTTAAGTATGTATTCAGACATTTTCAAGCTCCTCGGCAAGTTTTGCAATAAGGATTTTAACATCCTTTGCGGGCATATTCTTAGCGTTGCTGAGTTCATCGGCAACACCCCTGACAATAGCTCTGACTCCGCTGAGCTGATCCTCAGCCTGTTTTACAATTTCCTTTGCGGTAACCGATGCGGTTTCGACAAGCTCGTCGCACATTTTCACAGTGTCGCCCGCAAGCTTTTTGCCTGCTTCATCGTATTTGCCCGCTTTTTCTGACTTCTTAACGAGCATATCGTACTTTGTTTTTATTGTCTTAAGCTGATTCTCCGCTTCTTCAAGACGGGCGTCATTTTCCTTTGCCGAAGCCTTAAGAGCCTCAACCTGGCGGCTGAGAACAATATTATCCTCGGTAAGCTTTTTATTTATCTCGTCCTTTTCGTCAATCATTACCTTGTATTTCTGCTGTGTCTCTTTTAACTGCTGAATATAGCTTATTACTTCAGCACGGTCAAAACCGCCGAACGGGGTCTTTTTGAATAAAACATCCTCTTTCACGGTAAAGCCCTCCTTAAGCTTTGGAATTGTTCTCAATCGGAACAGTATCGTCTTTAATATATCTTATTTCCGTTATATCTTTCTCACATTTTTCGGGTGAACCTCCAAGCGTGCAGACATATAAATCACCGGAATTTGCAATTTCCGAATCGCTTCGGCTGATATATGCAACCGTACTTCCGTTGCGTATAAAATGCTCAACTATAATATCAGAAGCGATTTCACGGTATTCTCCGTCAGTCCAGCTTCCGACTGTTATTGCGCCGTTCCTGCTGCCCTGAGTAAACAGGAAAGCGTCATTGCCGACCGCAATGTAATCAAAAACATTTTCGGTAAGCTTCTCTTCTCCCGACGCACCGTATCTGTTAAGCGAGTAATTCTCATCTGAAATGAGCTTTTTATAATAAATATAATCTCCGTTAAGCTCGCATTCGCTGACCTTTTCCGAAATCAGCGTGCGCGGCGCAACAGCGTCTTTTGTGACATTCGTAAAATAAAGTCCGCCGTCGCAAAGTGAATAAAATGACAGTCCGGACGAAAGGAAGAACTGCATGTTCTTTTCCGAGCAGTCAGTTATCAGATTTGATGACACATTGCTTCCGTCAAACCACGCGTAAACACAGTCATCGGAGGTTTCAAAGGATTCCCTTATATTCTCACGGACATAGTCGCCTGCCCTTGCAGCGCTTCTGTCCTGCGCGTATTCCACAAGGTCATCCATTTCAAATTTTTCGGCAGAAATTATAACGGACTTTCTGACAATCACTCTCGGTGTTCCGCTTTTTGAAAAAGCAAGAACATTGTCAAGCGCAACGCCGGTTGCAAGCATTTTGTTCGTAAACTGATTATACACGTTACAGGTATACTCTTCCTCAAAGGCAAGTCCGAAATTAATCTTGTCCAGCTCTTCACGGATACTGTCGCGCGCAAGCTTCGCTTCATACTTTTCAACAGCGCTCTCAAACGCATCCTCATCAAGAACATAACGCTTTATTATAAAGCCGTATTCAATCATATAATCGCTCTCAATGGGATGCTCAAGCGTCATATCGCTTTCAAAATAAGGGTCGTTAACAAAATCGTGCCAGTCGACTGCGGCATCGCTCGGCCTGAAATAATAAAGATTGCCGCCGTAGACATAGTCATTGAGATAAACCTCGCCCGCGTCTGAACAAATCCGGCTCGGCTGTTCAAGATTCTTAACCGAATAAACGTTGAACGTATTATCGGCTCCGGCTTCAACGGTGTAAATTATCTCAAAGCCTTCCTCTGAATCGCAGAATTTCACATGACTGATTTCGCCTGCAACATTCTCAGCCGTTTCTCCGTATCTCATGCGGTGAAGAGAATATATTGAGCCATTCTTTCTTGTGAAATAAAGCACATCTCCCGATTTCGGAAGAAACATTTCATCAGCACCGGCAGGAAGCTGCTTTGATTTGAATTCATCGATGCTGAAAATAAAGCTCTGCTTCACGTTTGAAACGGTCGTGCTGTAGCAGACAAAGCTGCCGTCGCCGTTGACAGCCCATCCGTCGTCAACTCCGCTGCAGACAAGACTTCCTCCGTTTCTGAGCGATTCACGTTTTGATATATCAATATATCTGATATCGTGCTTTCCGACCTTTGAGCCGGTATTCACGCTGTAAAACAGCTTCATGCCGTCATCGGAAACCTTAACCTCGTTTACTCCCTCAAGCTTATAGCATTTGCTGTTTTCAAGCTTTACAAATGTCGTTTTCTCCGAGGAGTAAACCATATCGACGGGATTGGTATTCTTTCTGCTGTCGGCAAATTTAAATATTCCGAGCATTACCAGCCCCACTGCAAGCAGGGACGACACGGCAATAACAATTGTTTTTCTGTTAATATTCAAACCCGAAATAAACGGGATTTTTTTCAAAATCAGTTCTCTTGTTTCAGAGATTTTTCCCTCCGGCTTTTTCTTCTGCGGAAGCTCAGCTGCTACAGGTTCGGGAATCTCAAAATTCTCAAGCGGCTGAATATCGCCGGAATATTCCATTGCCTCAAAAATCGGCAAAAGCTCAGACTCTTTTACAGCCCGAGCATCATCGTCGTATTCTTCATTTTCCAATGCGAATTCGTCGTCATTTTTCATATAAAAATCACCCTTCAGACTGCCCTGCCTTACGCAGAGCAGTCTGAAAAAAATAAATTATTTCATTGAAATTGCTTTCTTTGCCTTCTCAACAATATTGGAAGCGCAGAGACCGTAAATCTTAAGCATTTCAACAGCAGGACCTGAAGCGCCGAACTTGTCTTCAACGCCTACTCTTACAACGGGAACGGGGTCAGCCTCGCAGACAACCTCTGCAACAGCCGAGCCGAGACCGCCGATAATATTGTGTTCCTCAGCAGTAACAATAGCGCCTGTTTCTGCCGCAGCCTCAAGGATGATATCCTTGTCAATAGGCTTGATTGTGTGGATATTGATAACTCTTGCGGAAATGCCTTCCTCTGCGAGCATATCCTTTGCAATCATCGCTTCGTTTACCATAAGACCTGTTGCAACGATTGTAACATCCTTACCGTCAGCCATTTTGATACCCTTGCCGATTTCAAACTTATAGTTATCGGGGTCGTTGAAGCGGGGAACTGCAAGTCTGCCGAAACGCAGATAAACAGGGCCTTCATACTCTGCCGCTGCGAAAACAGCAGCGCGTGCCTCGACATCGTCAGCGGGATTGATGATAACCATGCCGGGAATCGTTCTCATAAGAGCGATATCCTCGCAGCACTGATGGCTTGCGCCGTCTTCGCCGACGGAGATACCTGCGTGTGTTGCGCCGAGCTTAACATTAAGGTGGGGATAACCGATTGTATTTCTTACCTGCTCAAAAGCTCTGCCTGCAAGGAACATTGCGAACGAGCTTGCGAATACGGTGTGACCTGTTGTTGCAAGACCTGCTGCAACGCCTACAAGGTTAGCCTCGGCAATACCTGCATCAATAAATCTGTCGGGGAATGCCTTTTTGAACATGCCTGTCTTTGTTGCGGCTGCAAGGTCGGCATCCATAACGATGAGCTTGTCATTCTTTTCGCCTAATTCAACGAGAGCCTTACCGTAAGCTTCTCTTGTTGCGGTTTTAATTACATCTGCCATTTCTTACGCCTCCAGTTCTGCAAGTTTTGCCTTAAGCTCTGCCATTGCCTGCTCATACTGCTCTGCATTGGGAGCTGTGCCGTGCCATGAACACTGGTCTTCCATGAAGGAAACATCCTTGCCCTTGACAGTCTTTGCAATAATTGCGGTGGGCTTGCCCTTGAATTCCTTTGCTGCCTGGAAAGCTGCATCAATTTCATCAAAGGAATGACCGCAGATTTCTATAACGTTCCAGCCGAATGCGCGGAACTTTTCGGGAATCGGATAAGGAGAGTTAACCTCTGCAACAGAACCGTCAATCTGAAGACCGTTGTTGTCAACAACAGCAACAAGATTGTCAAGACCCTTGGCAGCTGCGAACATGGCAGCCTCCCATACCTGACCTTCCTGAATTTCACCGTCGCCGAGAGCTGTGTAAACTCTGTAATCCTTGCCGTCGAGCTTTGCGCCGAGAGCCATGCCGACTGCGGTGGAAATGCCCTGACCGAGTGAGCCTGTACTCATGTCAACACCGGGTGTGAGCTTCATGCTGGGATGACCCTGAAGCATTGCACCGGGCTTGCGGAGATTTTTAATCTCTTCGGGAGAGAAAAATCCCTTCTGTGCAAGAACCGCATAAAGAGCGGGAGCGGTGTGACCCTTTGAAAGTACAAAACGGTCTCTGTTTTCATCCTTGGGATTCTTGGGATCTACATTCATATGTTCGAAATAGAGATAAGTAAGAATATCTGCTATTGAAAGAGATCCGCCCGGATGACCTGACTTTGCATTGAACACGCCTTCGATTACGCCCATACGAACTGTGCAGGCCTTAATCTGTAACTGTTTTTTTGTAGCTGCGTCCAAAAAAATACACCTCCAAATTATCTGACTGAACCCGTTAATCAACATCGTTCAGCGATTGACTTTTTAAAAAGCTTTTAAAATATTCGGGAACATCTGAGCAGAATTCGAGATACCTTCCGTCACGCGGATGGATAAATCCGATTAATCCTGCATGCAGACACTGACCGTTAAGTGATGTTACTCCGTTCTTCGGTCCGTAAACGGGGTCGCCCGCAACGGGATGACCGATATAAGACATATGAACTCTTATCTGATGAGTTCTGCCCGTTTCAAGAGTAACCTTTATATATGAGAATCTATCGTTTGAGCCGATAACCTCATAGTGTGAAACCGCATTGCGTGAGTTTTTGTCCGTCACGCACATTTTCTTGCGGTCCTTCGGGCTTCTTCCTATAGGAGCATCAACCGTGCCCGCCGGTTCCTTTAAGCGTCCGTGTACAACCGCACGGTACTGACGCTTAAAGCTGTGTTCCTTTATCTGTGCGGCAAGCCGCTCATGAGCAAAGTCGTTTTTTGCCACAATCAGCAGACCGCTTGTATCCTTATCTATACGGTGAACAATTCCGGGACGGATAACTCCGTTGATGCCCGAAAGACTGTCGCCGCAGTGATAAAGCAGCGCATTGACGAGAGTGCCGCTGTAATTGCCCGCGGCGGGATGAACCACCATGCCGCGCGGCTTGTTTACAACAAGCAGGTCATCGTCCTCGTAAACCACATCAAGCGGAATGTTTTCGGGCTTCGCTTCAATACCGACAGGCTCGGGCGGTGTGAATTCAACCTCGTCCCCCGCCTTGAGCTTAAAGCCCTTTGAAACAGCCTTTCCGTTTACGGAAACATCGCCGCTTTCAAGAATTTTCTGTATATGTGAACGGGTAAAATCGGGACACAGCTCCGAAAGAGCCTTGTCAATTCTTGCCCCTGCGTATTCTTCGGGAACAAAGACGGTTATCTCATCCATTGCTCTCACCCTTTTTCCTGTCCGAACGCTCTCTGAACATGTCATATATCAGATAACCCATAAGCATAAACGCCCCGACAGTCACAAGAATATCGGCAAAGTTGAAGACCGCGAAATTCACAAACTGAACCTCGATAAAGTCCACAACGTAGCCGCGCAGGACTCTGTCAATCAGATTGCCCAGACCGCCTGAAATTATCAGCGTGGCACAGAAAAGATAATACTTCGACTTTATCTTGCCCGACAGAATCAGTACAATACCGGCAAGCAGCACAATTCCCGTAAAAACCGAAAGCAGAACCGTACTCTGAGAAAAGGAACCGAATGCCGCTCCTGTATTGCGGACATATTTCCAGCCTATAAAGCCGTTGATAAATTCCGCGGACATAACCGGCTGCAGATTACGCTGGACAAAAAACTTTATCAGCTGGTCCGCGGCAGTAAGCAGAACCACCGCGGCAAGACTTATTAACGATGCAGTCATTATTTTCTGAAAAAGCCCTTCAGCTTTGATGAAAATCCGCCGCCGTTATCGTCATCGTCAAAATCGTCGATTTCATCTTCGTCGTCAATCTCTTCAGCATCGCCGTAGGTGGGGATATTGTCAAGATTTACCTTGAAGCCTGTTTCCTCATTGTTTCGTCTCGGCTTTGTAAAGGGAATATCGCCTGAGCTTTCCTGAGAAATCTCCTTTGAAAGCTTTTCGATTTCTTCCTCTGCCTCTTCGATTTCGGGAACGATGTATTCGTCATCCTCAAACTCTACTGCTGTTTCCTCGTCCTCGATTTCCCCGAACACAGCCTCTTCCTCGATATCGGTATCGATTGTATCTTCAATCATCTGCTGAAGCTGGTCAACATCAATATCCTCGGACTCTTCCGCAGACTTGCTGAAAAAGCTTTCAAACTCGGCAGAAGGCTCTTCGGAGATTTCTGCCTCAGCCTCTTCCGCTTCTTCTGTCTCTTCGGGTTCCTCAGCTGTCTCTGCTGCCTCTTCTTCGGGAGCTTCCGCAACAGTTTCGGTTACCTCTTCCTCTTCAGGCTCTGCTTCTGTCTCTTCGGGTTCAGCCTCAGGCTCCTCCTGAGCGGCCTTTTCCTCTTCAATCTTTGCGTAAACGATTTCGGGAAGCTGCTCGATAAGTGCAAGCTGCTCGTTATACGCATCAAGAATCTGAGCCTTGAACTTGGTAACCTCAACCTTCATCATCTGAAGAGTTGCTTCTTCCTTAATCATTGTATCTCTTGCTGAAACAGCAGCGGACTTTGACTCATATGTTGCATCGTTAAGCATCTTTTCAGCCTGTGCCTGCGCATCGGCAATAATAGCCTGCGCCTGAAGCTCGGCCTTCTGAATCTTATCGTTGGAAATCGCGTCTAATCTGTCATTCTCGGTCTTTGCTCTTTCAGCCGCTTCATTAACAAGAGAATCTGCTTTTTCCTGTGCTTCATGTGTGATTTTTTCAGCCATGCGCTGAGCTGTAAGAAGTGCATTGCGGATGTTGTCCTCATCCTTTCTGTACTCCTCAAGTCTTTCAGCAAGAAGACCTATCTTCTTGTACATTTCGCCGTTCTCACGGAACATCTGCTCGTAAGATTCGGAAACTTCCTCGAAGAACGAATCAACGCTGTCAGCCTTGTATGCATTTCTGCCGGAGGCATCAAAATGATGATTCTTGATTTTTGCCGGTGTTAACATAAACTTGTCCTCCTGTTTTTTTAACTTTTATATTAACAAATTAATATGCGTGTTCAATACCGTCAAGCATTTCGCCCGTAAGCGGAACGTTGTACGGAGTGATGATATATACTCTGCCTGCGATTCTCTTCATCTCGCCGCTGTTTGCATATGCAACGCCGCTGAGGAAATCGATAATTCTGACAGAAATATCGTTGGGGCATGTTTCAAGATTGAGAACAACAATTCTCTTGTCGTTTACATCGTCAGCAACGCTTCCGACATCCTCGTAGCGGTCAAGCTTGTTGAAAACGATTTTCGCCTTTGCGGATGTCTGTGCATTTGCGGGAGCTGACGGACGCATGTCAACAACCTTGCTGTCGTTCTCCGTGCGTGAAGCGCGTGAAAAACCGAAGCTGTTGCCCTTTGATTCTCTTTCAAAATCGTCGGACTCACGCTCGTTTTCATCAAGGTCCATGTCGTCGTAATACTCTTCCTCTGAAACATTGAAAAGATTCTTGATTTTATTGCCGAAACCCATAACTGTATCCTCCAAAAATTTAATATACTCGTCTGCCGAAAAGTGATGAACCGACTCTGACCATTGTCGAGCCCTCGCGGACCGCATTCTCAAAATCGCCTGACATACCCATTGACAGAATATTCATAGTAACATTATCTAATTTTTTTGCCTTTATGTCAAGGAACATACCGTACATATTTGCAAAAAATTTACAATTTTTCTCCTCATCGTCGCAAATCGGCGGAATTGCCATAAGTCCGTTGATGTGAATACCGTCGATTTCTGACATCTCGCAGATATTTTCGAAAAGCTGAGACGGGTCAAGACCGAACTTGCTTTCCTCTTCGCCTATGTTGATTTCAACAAGAACATCGGTGACAATTCCGTTTTTCACCGACTGCTTTCCTATTTCAGCCGCGACCTTAACGCTGTCCACGCTGTCAATCATATCCACCTGACCGACAATCTGACGCACCTTGTTGGTCTGAAGATGACCGATAAGATGCTTTTCAACGCCGTCAAGCTTCAGCTCGCCGCGCTTGCCGAGAAATTCCTGAACCCTGTTTTCGCCTATAAGGTCAACTCCAAGCTCAAGCGCGTGGTTGATGTACAGGCTCTCAACGGTTTTGGTAACTCCCATAAGCCGTACATCCTCAGGCTTTCTTCCGCTTTTTATCGCCGCCTCGGCAATCTTATATTTTATCGCTTTGTAATTTTCTTCAATATCGTGAAAACGGGCTTCAACCAATGCTCTTTCCATTTTCAAGATTCCTGCCTTTCACAATAACTTCATCGTAACGTTTTATCGCCGAATACAGAACTTTTTTTGTTTCCTTGTCAAAAACGCTTTGTGTTTCCGCGCTGACTACGGTATAATCGCTGTCCTTCGGCGTGTAAAGCACATCAACAACGCGCGCCGTCATAATATCTCCGCGCAGTATATAAACAACGGTGATTTTTTCTCCGTTTTCCGCGGTTACGCTTCTGACAGCCGTTGCGGGAACCTTATAGCCCCTGTATTCGTTCATTATCAGCTCTGCGTCAACCGTCCGCATATTTGCGTAGGTATCGTTCATAAGAGTACATGAGAGAACAATCGCAATTCTTCCGTCGCTCTCTGCAGAGGTACTCTCGACCGTAACTGTTATACCCTCAATTCCGTAAAACGGAAGATTGATTCTCATGGATTTGCCGGGCGTCAGAACCTTGACATATTTGCTGTCAACCGCAGATACAATATACCATTTGTAGCTTCCGACGATTTTTCCCATTTTGCCGTTTACGCTTTTCGGCTCAGCCTTAAGCAGGCCGTCAACATCGGCAACCGTAAGCTTGCCGACATTTTCATAATCCGTTGTTTTTTCGTATCCGTCAAGATGGCTGATGTAGTAGCCCGAAAGCGGCGCCTCAACATTCTGCGGACTGATTCCCTTTGCCTCAAGCTCGGCGATTTTTTTGTCGGCAGCCGCAAGCTTGTCCGAAAAATCAACGTTTTCCTCGGTAACCAGCTGCTTTTCCGCAAGCTTGTCCTCAAGCCCGGAAATAATGCCGTTCACCTCGCTGTAATCGGAAGAACCGGCGGCCTTCATCAGCGCGGCATACTGTTCTCCGATATCCGCGTTAAGCTTTTCGATATCGACCGTCTTTTCGTCTGTTCTGCTGCTGAGCGCAAGGAAACGTTCTCTTTCCGCTATCGTTTCCTGGAGCGCGGTATAATTCGCGGCATCCTCGTCGGAGCGGCAGACAATCGCAACGGAATCCCCGCTGGCGACACGCTTCCCGTCCGAAACAAGCGGTACAACCGTTCCCGATGACTGTCCGTCAATATATTCCTCGTCTCTTACAATAAAAGCCTTCAGAGGAATCGTATCCTGCTCAACGATTTCATCGGCAGTCATTGTATCGTACATTTTAAAGTTTGAATGAAATATATCCTGAAAAAGATAAATCATTATCGCAACAACAAGTACAACGCAAACTGTATTTACCGTTCTGCGTCTTTTATTGGTGTCGTCCTTCATCAGATTTCTCCTTTCAAAAATTCTTCTGTAAGAATAAAGGCTTCGTTATAAAGCTGCTCCTTCTGTTCATATTTGTCAATAAACAGCCAGTTTATCCGGCTGTTGCGTCTGAACCATGTAAGCTGTCTTTTGGCGTAGCGTCTTGTTGACTGCTTAAGGTTTTCAACGGCCTCCTCAAAGCTGATAGCGCCGTCAAAATAAGGCTTAAGCTCCTTGCAGCCGATTGCCTGCGACGAGGTCGCGGTATCCGTCCTTGCAAGATATTCTCTTGCTTCCTTTTCAAGTCCTGCGCCGAGCATGATGTCAACACGTCGGTTTATTCTGTCATAAAGATAATCCCTGTTCTGAGCGTCAAGTCCGAGCCACAGAACCCTGTACGGACTTTCGGCGCGTGAGTTTGCAATCTGTTCCGTCATGGTTGTCCCCGAGGAATACCACAGTTCAAGCGCACGCAGAATGCGTTTCTGATTGTTCGGATGCATTTTTGCGGCATAGTCGGGGTCGATGCCTTTCAGTTCGTCAAGAAGGCTTTCGATTCCCTCGCTTTCCATGCGTGCCTTCAGCTTT
Organism: Acutalibacteraceae bacterium; assembly: GCA_045639705.1. GTDB lineage: Bacteria > Bacillota > Clostridia > Oscillospirales > Acutalibacteraceae > CAG-488. Next base: position 5,455 of record JAZUDP010000169.1, on the reverse strand, counting down.
TCGCGGATTCCGGCAATATTTGAGTCTTCCGTGAGCTGAATGTTGTCAAGAAGCGTATCAAGATAAAGTCCCGTACCTCCGACAACAACGGGCAGCTTCCTGCGCGAATGTATGTCGGCTATCGCCTCTCCCGCCATGCGCTGATACCCGGCAACGCTGAAGCTTTCGGTATCGGGCAGAAAATCCATCACATGATGAGGCACGCCTTTTTTCTCCGCCTCGGAGGGCTTCGCCGTGGCAATGTCCATGCCTCTGTAAATCTGCATCGAGTCCGCCGAAACAGCCTCGCCGTTAAACTTAAGGCAGATTTCAACCGCAAGGTCGGATTTGCCCGACGCGGTAGGACCGACAACGGCAATAACAGGTATTTTATTCATCGCCGTCCCCTCCTCTTACTACTAAGGCGGGCGATTCGTGAATCGCCCCTGCAAATCGGTAAAAAATTTTATTGTATTCTTCCGAAATTCTTTTCTATTTCGTATTTCGTAAGCTCGATAAGCACAGGTCTGCCGTGAGGGCAGTAACGGATATCGGGATTGCTCAGAAGCTTTTCAACGAACACCTCAAGCTCATAATCGCTTGTTCTGTCCCCCGCCTTTATTGCTGCGCGGCAGGCTGTTGAATGATAAATCCAGTCAAGCTTTTCGGGTACAAGCTCGCGTCTGCTGTTGACAAGATAGGCGGCAAGCTCGACAATTACGGAGCCGAGATTGCTGTCCGCAACAGCCGTCGGGCATTCGCTGACAATAACCATTCCGTTTCCGAAATCCTGCACGCCGTAGCCCGCCTTTTCAAGCAGGTCAAGATTTTCAAGCACTGCCGAATACTCGTCCTTTCCGAGCGTTACCGTCACGGGTGCAAGAAGCATCTGTGTTTCTATGCCGTCACGGCTTGCGCGGAACTTTTCAAAAAGCATGCGTTCATGCGCCGCGTGTTTGTCGATAAGCAGAAGCTTTTTGCCCTGCTCCACAAGTATGTATGTTCTGAACGCCTCGCCGATAACTCTGTACGGTTCAACCTCAACAGCGGCTGTTTCCTCAGGTTCAGCTGTTTTTTCTGTCGGTTCGGGTTCCCTGTTTTCCGTTTCAACGATAATTTCAGCCGCTTTTTCTTCTGATTTTTCGGGTTCCGCGGCAATGCCGGTCTTCTGTGGCTCCGGCTTTCTGACTGACGGTGAAATCAGGTCAATTTCATCGGTTTCGATTCTGAATTCCGATTCGTCCTTAAATGTAACGCTTGTCTGGGGCCCGGGCTTCTTTTCGGGAGCCGTACTTCTGTATTCCTGTGCGGTTGTTTTGCCCCAGAAATCCTCTTTTTTCACCTGTTCAAGCTGCTGATTGTATATTTTTATCTGCTCACCGCTCGGCTGCTGAGGCATGAACTGCCTTTGCACCTTCTGCTGAAGATTTGCCTGCACACGGGTATCGCCCTGCTGAATTGCCGATTTTGCGCAGTAATAAACCGCATTGAAAATAAGCTTTTCGTTTGCAAAGCGCACCTCTGTCTTTGCGGGATGCACATTGACATCAACGCTCTTCGCATGAGCTTCAATATTCAGCACGCATGCAGGAAATTTTCCGGCCATAATCTGATTCTTATAAGCTTCCTCAAGCGCGGCCATGCCTGTACGCGTTTTGATAAAACGGCTGTTAAGGAAGAAAAACTGCATGCTCCGGCTCGGTCTTGCGGCAAAAGGCTTTGACACAAAACCCGAAACCTTAATTCCCTCAAGCTCATATTCGGCGGGAATAAGGGTTGAGGCAAATTCCCTGCCGAGAACCTTATAAACCGCGCTTTCAAGCTTTCCGTCACCCGATGTGAACAGCGCATCCTTTCCGTCACGGATAAAGCGCACGCTGACCTCGGGATGAGAAAGCGCAACACGGTCAACCACGCCCGCAACTGCGTTGGCTTCGGTAACATCCTTCTTGAGGAACTTCATACGCGCAGGCGTGTTGTAGAAAATGTCGCGGATAATAAGCGTTGTACCGGTCGGACAGCCTGCATCGTCAATAAGGATTTCCTCGCCGCCTTCGATAACATAGCGCGTACCGATTTCCTCGTTTTCCGCTCTTGTCATAATCTCCACGCGCGAAACAGCGGCTATGGAGGCCAGTGCCTCTCCGCGGTAGGCGAGTGTATAACTTGCGTTCGGATCCTCTTCCGTTGAAATTTTGCTTGTCGCATGACTGATAAACGCCTTGCGGATATTCGCGCGGTCAATACCGCAGCCGTTGTCGGTTATGCGGATATAGGTAATTCCGCCGCGCTGAATTTCAAGGGTGATTTTCGTTGCACCTGCGTCTATTGAATTTTCCATGATTTCCTTAACTATCGAGGCAGGTCTTTCAACAACCTCACCCGCCGCGATAAGCTCGGCAATATGCTTGGGAAGTATATTAATTTCAGGCACACAAATCACCTCGTTTACAATCAAATAAAATGTTTTACTGTAGTGGCGACCTGTGGCCGCCCGTTTAAAACCTGACGGGCGATTCGTGAATCGCCCCTACGGTATTTTATAAAAATCAATCAGATTTTTTCCGCTTCGAGTTTAAGCTCATAAAGCTTCTGAAGCGCTTCAATGGGAGTAAGGGTATTAACATCGAGAGCCTTCAGCTTTTCGGCAATTTCACTGCCTGCATTCGCGCCGAAGCTCATCTGCATGCTTTCCTCAGGCTGAGCCTCTACGGTACGGATTACCGTCACAACGCCCTTTTCCTCAAGCTCCTTAAGTATCGCCTTTGCACGGTTGACAACGGCATTCGGAACGCCTGCAAGCTTTGCAACCTCGATACCGTAGCTTCCGTCCGCTCCCCCACGCACAATCCTGCGAAGGAAGGTTATATCGTCGCCGCGTTTTTTTACGGCTATGTTGTAATTCTTTGCGCCCTCAATTTCGTTTTCAAGCTCGGTAAGCTCGTGATAATGGGTTGCAAAGAGAGTTTTCGCGCCTAATTTCTTTTTGTCGGCGGCAAATTCAAGCACTGCGCGCGCAATGCTCATGCCGTCAAAAGTGGATGTGCCTCTGCCTATCTCATCAAAAATAAGCAGGCTGTTCTTTGTTGCGTTTGTAAGAATATTGGCAACCTCGCTCATCTCAACCATAAATGTAGACTGCCCCGACGCAAGGTCGTCCGAAGCGCCTACACGGGTAAAAATGCTGTCGACTACGCCAATCTGCGCGCTTGAGGCAGGCACAAAGCTTCCGCACTGAGCCATAAGCACAATGAGCGCAACCTGACGCATGTAGGTGGATTTACCCGCCATGTTCGGACCCGTGATAATAGCGCAGCGGTTATCGCCGCAGTCAAGCTGAGTATCGTTGGGAACAAACGGGGAATCCTTTACCATTTTTTCAACTACGGGATGTCTTCCGTCTTTGATGATAATTTCCTGTCCGTCCGTCATTACGGGGCAGGTATAGTTGTTTTTAAGTGCCACATTGGCAAGTGAACAGAGAACGTCAAGTTCTGCAACGGCATGTGCCGTTTTCTGTATTCTGTAAAGCTCTGAAGCAACCTTTGCTCTCACCTGTGAGAATATCTCATATTCAAGCTTTACGATTCTTTCCTGTGCGCCGAGAACCTTTGATTCAAGGTCTTTCAGCTCACTTGTGATGAATCTCTCGCAGTTTGCGAGTGTCTGTTTTCTTATGTATTCCTCGGGAACAAGCTCTTTGAATGCATTCGGAACCTCAATATAGTAGCCGAAAACTCTGTTGTAGCCGATTTTCAGCTTCTTGATTCCCGTCTTTTCCTGCTCCGCCTGCTGAATAGCGGCAAGATATCCTTTACCGTTGTTGACAATATCGCGCAGGGAGTCAAGCTCTTCGTTGAAGCCGTCCTTTATCATACCGCCCTCGCGGACTGTGAACGGAGGCTCCTCGGTTATTGAATTATCAATAAGCTCGCCGATATCCGAAAGCAGGTCAATCTGACTGTAAAGCTCGGAAAGCAGAGCGGAACGGCAGCCGGAAAGTCTTTCCTTAACCGCAGGCAGCATTGTAATTGTCGCCCACAGCGAGCGAAGCTCTTTTGCGTTTGCGGTTTCGTAAACGATACGCGCCATAAGACGCTCCATGTCGTTGATGTCTCTGATATTTTCGGTTTCCTCGCTCAGCAGCATGCTGTCGTTGACAAGCTCGGCAACGGCGTTGTGCCTCTTGCTGATTTTTGCGATATTGAGAAGCGGCTGTTCAATCCAGCTGCGGATAAGACGCTTTCCCATTGCGGTTTTTGTCTTGTCAAGCACCCAGAGCAGAGTGCCTCTCTTCTCGCGGTTGCGCATGGTTTCCGTCAATTCAAGATTGCGCCTTGAAGAGAAATCAATCTTCATAAAGCGGTTGTCCGAATAGAAATCAATTTCACGGATATTGTCGAGCCCCGATTTCTGAACCTCGGTAAGATAATCTATTGCGGCACCGAGGGCGCAGACCGCTTCATTGCTGCCCTCAATGCCAAGCTCCGTAAGACTCTTTTTAAAATGCTCCGTGATAATCTGACGGCTGTAATCAAGATTGATTTTTTCGCCGTCGATTTCATCGGCAGTGCATTCAATCCGGTTTTTAATAAAATCGCGGACCTTCTCGCATTTCACGGTTTCAGAATTGTAACGTACCTCCGTGGGCATGTATCTGCCGATTTCGTTGACTATCTTTGAAGCGGGATTTTTTTCGTCAATCTGAGTGAGGTTAAGCTCGCCTGTTGAAACATCTGCAAAGCATATGCCTGCAGATGAGCCGTTGAGCCAGATGCAGCAGAGGAAATTGTTCTTCGACTCGTCGAGCATGCTGCTTTCGATAACAGTACCCGGCGTGTGAATACGGATAACATCGCGCTTGACTATGCCCTTTGCAAGCGCAGGGTCTTCAAGCTGTTCACAGATTGCAACCTTATAGCCGCGCGAAACAAGCCTTGCAATATAGGAATCAACGCTGTGGAACGGCACGCCGCACATCGGCGCACGCTCCTCCTGTCCGCAGTCCCTGCCCGTCAGCACAAGCTCAAGCTCGCGCGAGGCGGTCTTCGCATCCTCGAAGAACATTTCATAAAAGTCGCCGAGTCTGAACATCAGTATAGTGTCCTTATATTCTTTTTTGATTTCAAGATACTGCTTCATCATCGGCGTCATTTCTGCCATGGTCTTTTTCACTCCTGAATTTTATCGTTTATTTGCGGGCGACCGCAGGTCGCCCCTACATTTTATTTTAGATTAGTGGCAGCCGCCGCAGGAGCTGCATTCGCCTGAGCAGTGATGCTCCTCATGAGGCTCGCAGGTTGCGGGGTCTTCGCCCTGAACGCAGAGAGAAAGGATAGCTGTGATATGGTTCATCATCTCGTCAACTTCCTGTCTTGCAGCTTCGTATTTCTGCATGTTCTCGTTTGCCATAACTTGCTGATAAACCTCTGTAAATTCCTTGTCGTATGCCTGAAGCTTCTCTTCGTCAGCATCG
>JAZUDP010000168.1:0-4502 GCA_045639705.1 Acutalibacteraceae bacterium | reverse complement strand
CAGTTTGAGATAACACCTGACTTGGTTGAGCTTGACGGAAACAGCTTCGTGATGCCCCATTACGGCATTACGGTTAAGGCTCAGTTTGCACGCATCGGAACAATAACCGTAAAGGACTGCGAAAACTGTACGGTAACAGCTTCAAAATCCATTGCGGCAGGCGGCGAAAAGATAACTCTCAGAATTGTTCCGAATGAGGGTATGGAGCTGAGCAGATGGGATATCACCCCGAATGTTGAAGTAACAAACAATACATTCATAATGCCCGAGGAGGACGTTGTTGTTTCGGGTATCTGTGTCCCGAAAACTCATACGGTAACATGGAATGTTTTGGGCGAAAAGAACACGGAAAATGTCAGCTTCGGCTCATCAATAGTCCGGCCCGAAAACCCGACAAAAGAGGGATATGTTTTTGACGGATGGTTCCCCGATGTAGCGCAGATAATGCCTGACGAAGACCTCGAATACAGTGCGGTATTTTCACCTGTCACATATTACGCGGAGTTTACCGCAGGCGGAAAAACAATCGCAAAAGTGCCGTATACTTTAAATGACGCTTCTGTTGAGGAACCTGCAATCCCCGAAAAGACCGGTTATGTTTCAAATTGGGAGGATTACACCCTCACCGCAGGCGGTATTACCGTAAATGCGGAATATGTGCCCGAAATATATATGGCAAGATTTGTAGCCGACGGACAGCTTATAGATGAAATTCCGTATACGCTTGAAACGCTTATAATCAATCCTCCGGTTATCCCGAATAAAGAAGGCTACACGGCAAGGTGGAGCGACTACACCCTTGCGGCAGGCGGAATTACGGTTAATGCAGTTTATACTGCCTCTGCGCATGAGCATACGTTTGCGACAAAATACAGCACAAACGAATATATGCACTGGTATGCTTCAACCTGCGGACATGAGGATATTGCAAAGGGTCTCGGAGAGCATACCTTCGGCGACGGAATCAAGGCGGGCAGCGCAACTATTTACATCTGTACCGAATGTTCTTACGTTAAGATAGTTACAGACGAGCTTGCGGAGTTAAGAGCGCAGGCAATCGCCGAGCTTGAAGCTGCGGCAGGAGCTGAACGTTCGGAGGCAATGCAGTCTGCTGTTGACCTTGCAAAAACGGCGATTGAAAGAGCTGCCGATGCCGAAGAAATCGAATCCGCAAAGGCAAGCGGACTTGCGGTAATTCATGCGTCTGAATTTGCAATAGGAAACTGTACGACCAGCGGCAGTTTTGTTTACGGACTTGAACCGCTTCTTACACAGGCGACATTCGGCGAAAAGTACATTGTAAACGATACTGTTTCTGTCAGATATAATCCTTCGTCAAAGGATGTACTCGGAACGGGCTCAACTGTCAGTGTGACATATTACAGCGGCAATACCGATGAGTATTCAATCGTCATTTTCGGCGATGTCAACGGCGACGGCTGGTACGACGGCATGGACGCAATGATTGTTTCGTGCCTTGCAAACGGAATGCTGACTGAAGATGATGTATCAGAAGCTGAATACATGGCCGCCGACTGCAACCATGACGGAGTTATCGACCGGCTTGATGTTGATATTCTTCAGCAGGCAGGCGTTCTCCTTGCAGATGTTGACCAGAGCAGGAGTGAGGAAGAACCTCTTGAAACAAGCTCAGTTTATGCCGAATACCTGAGCCTGATTAACCAGACTGTTGAACCTGATGCAGTTGAGGTTGTCGAAGATGAACCTGTTGACCCCGGTTACACATTCAGTTTCTTTGATATGATTCTCAACCTCATAAAAGAAATCATAGCTGTAATCAAAACAGTAATAGCATATTTCAAATAATGGCATAAGGGCACTTTAAGATAATTTAGATTTTATTAAGCCCAAATGATAACATGACAAAAAACCTCCTGCGGTCTGTGAAGAACCGCAGGAGGTTTTTCGTCAACTTGAAATATTAAGTTTTATAAATATCATTCCGTTATTCCGGTCCGATTACAATCCGCATCTGTTATCCGCTTCTTTAAAAAAGATATGACAAAAACAAAACCGCAGGTTCTTGCGAATCTGCGGCAGTATGTTGAAAGTATTATTTACAGATTGAATGGTCATAATATGAAATCCGGAAATACCTGTCATCACTGTTTTTTATCAGCCACGCGCCTTTTCCCTGAGGACAGTTAAAATCACAATGACGGGCGGCTTTACCGACACGGTAACAGTTACCGTAGAATAACACTGAACATAAAAAACAGAAAAGACCCCTTCGGATAAAAAATCAGCGACTCTGATACGAGCCGCTGATTTATTTTATTATGTTCCGGCAAACAGAGTTGCCGATACTGTTGCAGCTTATTTAATTGAAACTTCAGGCAAGCTTCAGCAGACGGACAATTATTCTTTTGAAGAAACCGATAATACGGTTCATCACCGTTTCTTTTCCCGTATTCAGAAAACCGTCTCTGTTATCCGTGCCGTCATCTTCGCCGATATACCCGCCGAAAAGTGAATAAACCAGGCTGAAGGCCAGTTTCTCCGTCGGTGTAGCAAAGCCGAAAAGCTTACAGTTTCTCTCCATAACAGAACTTGCAATACCGTCTGACATGCCCGCACGTTCAAGCAGGGCATTGGCACCGTCGAGCAGTTCACTGTCCGCCGCCGAGGCAAGTGATGAACGCAGAACAACGGCAACAGCTTTTGTCATTACGTCGTATTGAGCCGAGCCTTTGGTATAGAGCTTTCTGCCTGTAACCGTTCCGGCATAGGCATCGCAAATCATTTCGCGAAGAGTGGTGAATTCACTGCCGGGAATAGTCAGACCTAAACCTTCGGCGACTGACGACAGACTGTTCTCACCGTAAATCGGCATATCAAGATAATCTGTTACGCTGTTCAGCGCAGTGTTTATCAGAGGGTAAAACGGACTTTTCTCTTTAAATCCGAGACCTTCTGCGGAAAGGATTTTTTCAATTTCCCGTCCGATTTTTTCTCCGTTCTGCTCATTGACAAAGGCGTGATAATCTTCCGCCATAGCGGCAAGCTGTGTTTCTGAAAATCCCGAGCATACGCGGGACAGAGCTTTCGAATCAATGCCGCCGACATTTGCGGTTTTATATGTGATTCCGCTGTCGTCAACGGTAAAAAGCTTATACTCCGCAGGGAATTCGCTCAGTGCTGACATACTGAAATCATAAACTGTTCTTCCGAATGCATCGGTAAATGATTTCACATCATTGAGATGAGAATGTCCCGTAATGCAAAGCTCTATTCCCATTGCGGCAAATCCTGCGGCTGTAATGTAAGGTGTGCTGACAATAAAGCCCTCCATTGTAAATCTCTGGAACGGGTTATGTTCCAGCAGATTGTGATGCATCATCAGAATAGGCTTTCGACCTGTTTCTTTTGCATGTTTCGCCTGCGCACGAACCCACTTCATTCTCGACAGATTCAGATCCGAATGAAGTGAATAACTCTCATCGCACGAGTCGAGAGCTATAAGCGTGTATTTACTGTTGAGGTCAACAGCATATGAGCAGGTACCCTCATCAACCGAAAATGCCTCATCATATCCGAAATCGTGATAGACGGATACGAATCTGTTATGGTCGGTAACGGAACCGATGCCGTTATCGTGATTGCCGTTGATAACATAAATCTGCTTTCCTGTTTTCTGCTCAAAGGCACGGAATTTTTCCGCCACGGTCTCATGCTCCTGAGGGAAGTCGCGTCCGTAGGTGGCAAGGTCGCCGGGAATAAGAATAAAATCACATTCGTCATTCTCTGCGCACGCATCAAGGAATGAATCAATTACAAATCCGCTCGGTGCGGTATATCTTCCGCTTTCGGAGTTAAATGATAACTTGCCCTCCGAATCAATCTGTGTATCAACCGTGCTCACGGGGTGAACGTAATGCAGGTCTGATGCAGCGGCAAAACGCAGCTCATCCTCAGATGAAGAAGCGGCAAAGCACGGCATCAAAGAGCATACCGCAATAAGCATGCTCAGAATAACCGACAGAAGCTTTTTCATATATTTCTCCTTTTCTCAAAACGCTGTGTTTATTTTTTAATATTCTGATTGTCCGTTTTTACTGGACTTGTTCAATGTATTATCCGTCTGTTTTTATCTTTACATTTCCGTCATTCAGATATGTCACCGGCAAAAAGAATATCCTTTCAACATCTTCTCCGTCCGGTTCGCGTAAATTGGCATGAAAACTGATATAATCCTGTCCGTCAAAGGATCGGAAGCAGTGATTATGCCCTGCTTTATGCCAGGTCTTTCCTTCAGATAAAACGGGATTACACGGCAGCTTCGTCCACGGTCCGTTTATGCTGTCCGAGGTGAGCAGTCCTGCGGCATATCCGTGTGTCCAGCTGGAATACCACTGAAAATACAAGCCGTGCCGTTTTACAATGCACTGTCCCTCAACACCGATATAATCCCATTCTCCCTCCTCACCGTTTGAACATACATCCGTACAGTCATATATTGTTCCGTTTTCTATATCCAGTTT
>JAZUDP010000167.1:0-16161 GCA_045639705.1 Acutalibacteraceae bacterium | reverse complement strand
ACGCGAGTATTCCTGCGGTTTTGTCAGCAGCGTCTAAGTCTGATTCTATCTCATTCAAAACTACTCCGTATCTGAAAACAACAGATTTCAGATGAAGAACAATGAAAAAGCGGGCAGCATACTGACGTATGTTGCCCGCTTAGCAGTTATTCGCTGAAAGATGCGTTTTCAGACGATTTATCCCTAATTTGCGCCGCCCTTGGCTGTGCTTTTTGTTTGGAAGGAATGTCATTTGAACAATCCTGATTATTAGTTTTATATTCATATCCTTAAAAACGGAAAGAAATCTGATGTCAGTAATACGCAAAAATCTTTATGTAAAACTCACATTTGCCTACGCGACAAATGTGAGTTTTTGCTGGCGGAGAGTTAGGGATTTTTTCGGCGTACTCCCGTACGCCTTCGCGTCGCGCTCTGCGCTCCTTGACCACGTCGGCGAAAACAGTCCACCGGACTGTTTTCTTCCGCAAGCTTCGCTTGCTTCCTCCTTGTTCGAATCCCTACTGATTATACTTGCCAAAAGAAAAAAGCACAGCTTTCGCTGTACTTTTCCTTTTGGCGGAGAGTTAGGGATTCGAACCCTAGGTACTTAACGTACACAGCATTTCGAGTGCTGCACCTTCGACCACTCGGACAACTCTCCGTATTTAATTTTCTGCTCAAGTATTTTATCAGAAAAAAATAAATTTGTCAATATATTAATAGCTTAAATCTTGATTTTATTATATAAGATGTGATAAAATGTAAAAATATTAAAGGAGGTAATATAATGGCTTGTAACTGTAATTGCCAAAACAGCGATTTATCCCTGATAAAAGATGTTCTTGATAAATACGCCGGTGTTGACGGCAGTCTTATTACAATTTTACAGAATGCTCAGGAAATCTACGGCTATCTGCCTGTTGATGTTCTTTATCATATCGCCGAGCGTATCGGCTCAACTCCCGCGAGAGTTATGGGCGTAGCTACATTCTATTCACAGTTCAGACTCAAGCCTGTCGGCAAATATCTTATCATGCTCTGTCAGGGTACTGCCTGCCACGTTAACGGTTCACAGCGAATCGAGCAGGCTATCTGCGAGGAACTCGGAATTTCCGACGGTGAAACAACAGACGACGGTCTGTTCACTCTGAAAAATGTTGCTTGCCTCGGCTGCTGCAGTCTTTCACCCGTTATGATGATTAACGATGAAACCTACGGAAGACTTACGCCCGATAAGGCAAAGGAAATACTCAGAAATTTAAAGAAAGAAGCGGAGGAGGGCTGAAAATGCGTATAGCAGTTGGTGAAGGCAGCTGCGGTATTGCCGCGGGTGCAGCGAAGGTTTATTCAGCTCTTGAAGCTGTTATCGGCACATCTGCCGAGCTTACCGTTACGGGCTGTATCGGTATGTGTTTCCTTGAGCCGATTGTCGATATTTATGACGGAAAAACTCTTCTTAAGCGTCTTGTTAAGGTTCAGCCTGCGGACGCTCAGAAGATTATTGATTACATTAACGGCGACGAAAACGCTGTTTCAGATATTGAAATCACTGACGATGACAGGGCTTTTCTTGAAAAGCAGACAAGAATCGCTCTTCGTCACTGCGGTATAATCAATCCCGAAAAGCTTGAGGAATATACCGCTGAGGACGGCTACAAGGCTCTTCGCAAGGTCCTTTCAACAATGACTCCCGAGGATGTTATTGAGGAAATCAAGGTATCCGGTCTTGCAGGCCGTGGCGGTGCAGGCTTCCCCACATGGTTCAAATGGAACGCCGCGCGACAGGCTGAGGGCGATTATAAATATCTTATCTGCAACGCCGACGAAGGCGACCCCGGCGCATTTATGGACAGAGCCGTTATCGAAAGCGACCCGCACAACCTTATTGAAGGTATGCTTATCGGCGCTTACGCAATCGGAGCAAAGGAAGCCGTTGTCTATGTCCGCGCGGAATATCCGCTTGCAATCGAAAGACTTACAAACGCCATTGCTCAGGCTGAAGAAGCAGGCTTCCTCGGCGAGAATATTCTCGGCACATCCTTCTCCTGCAAAATGAGAATCAAGGCAGGCGCTGGCGCGTTTGTCTGCGGTGAGGAAACGGCCCTTATCGAATCACTTCAGGGTGAAAGAGGCATGCCGCGACTTAAGCCGCCTTTCCCGGCACAGTCGGGCTACTGGTACAGGCCTTCAAATATCAACAATGTTGAAACCTTTGCAAATGTTGCTTGGATTATGCTCAACGGAGGCGCCGCCTTCAGCGCAATGGGTACGGAAAACAGCAAGGGTACCAAGGTTTTCGCTCTTACAGGTAAAATCAAAAAGGGCGGACTTGTTGAAATTCCCATGGGTAAGACTCTACGCGATGTTATTTTCGGCATCGGCGGCGGTATAAAGAATGACGCAAAATTCAAGGCTGTTCAGATGGGCGGTCCCTCCGGCGGCTGTATTCCCGAGCAGCTGCTTGATACCGTTATTGATTACAAGGCTCTCGGCGCAACAGGCGCTATCATGGGCTCGGGCGGTATGGTTGTCATGGACGAAAGCACATGCATGGTAAGTATGGCTCAGTTCTTCCTTGATTTCACAGCCAAGGAGTCCTGCGGCAAGTGCATTCACTGCCGTATCGGTACAAAGAGAATGCTTGAAATCCTCAACAGAATCGTTAAGGGCGAGGGCAAGGACGGCGATATCGAGCTTCTTGAGGAGCTTTGCTATTCCATCAAGGACGGAGCGCTCTGCGGTCTTGGTCAGACGGCTCCCAACCCTGTGCTTACAACTATAAAGTATTTCAGAAACGAATACGAGGCTCATATTAACGAAAAGAAATGTCCCGCAAAGGCCTGCACTGACCTGCTTACATACAGCATTGACGCTGAGCTTTGCAGAGGTTGTACGCTCTGCGCAAAGAAATGTCCTGCCGGAGCTATCAGCGGTACAGTTAAGAATCCGCATGAAATTGATACGGAAAAGTGTATTAAGTGCGGCGCTTGCTTAAAGAACTGCCGCTTCGGCGCGGTAAAGGTTGACTGAGAGGTGATTTGAATGGATAAGATTAAAGTAACAATTAACGGAAAAGAATGCATTGCCGATAAAGGACAGACTATCCTTCAGATTGCCGAGGCAAACGGAATAGAAATTCCCACGCTGTGCTATGCCGAAGAAATCAAGCCCTACGGCGCGTGCGGTCTGTGTGTTGTAGAGGCCGAGGGTATTCCCAAGCTTCTGCGCGCATGCTCTTCCGTTGCTTCAGACGGAATGAAAATTAATACGGAATCTCCGAGAGTCAGACAGTCGAGAAAAATCGCTCTTGAGCTTCTCATGTCCGACCACACGGGCGACTGCAAGGGTCCCTGCTCGCTTAACTGTCCCGCAGGCACTGACTGTCAGGGATATGTCAAGCTGATAGCGGAGGGTAAATACAAGGAAGCCGTCGCTCTTATAAAGGACAGAGTTCCGCTTCCCGCTTCAATCGGCAGAGTATGTCCTCATCCCTGTGAGAAGGCATGCCGCAGACAGATGGTTGAGGAGCCGATTTCAATTGCTTTCCTTAAGAGTTTCGCGGCTGATATTGACCTTAAGTCCGGCGAAAAATTCATGCCCGAAACAGCTCCCGCGACAGGTAAATCCGTCGGCATAATCGGCGGCGGCCCCGCAGGTCTTACCGCAGCTTATTTTCTTGCCGTAAAGGGTCACAGAGTTACAGTTTATGACGCAATGCCGAAAATGGGCGGTATGCTTCGCTACGGCATTCCTCAGTACAGACTTCCGAAGGAAGTTCTTGACATGGAAATCGCTTCAATTGCCGAACTCGGCGTTGAAATGAAGAACGGAATAAAAATCGGCAGAGATATTTCTTTTGAGGATATCAGAGCAAAGCATGACGCGACTCTTGTCGCAATCGGCGCATGGAAATCAAGCTCAATGCACATTGAGGGCGAAGAGCTTGACGGTGTATACGGCGGCATAGATTTTCTTCGCGGCGTCGCTCTCCACAAGCCTGCTGACATCGGCAAAAAGGTTGCGGTCATCGGCGGCGGCAATACCGCAATGGATGCCTGCCGTTCCGCTGTCCGTCTCGGCGCCCAGGAGGTTTATGTAATCTACCGCCGTACAAGAGCGGAAATGCCTGCCGAAAAGGTTGAAATCGACGAGGCGGAGGAAGAGGGAGTTATTTATAAATTCCTGCACAATCCTGCCGAAATCACAGGCGAAAACGGCAAAGTCAAGGCTGTTAAGCTTCAGGTTATGGAGCTTGGCGAGCCTGACGCGAGCGGAAGAAGAAAGCCTGTTGCCGTTGAAGGAAAATTTGAGACAATAGAGCTTGACAGCGTTATCATGGCTATCGGTCAGAAGATAAATATCAGCGGCTTCGAGGCTCTTGAGCTTACTGACAGAGGCAACATTGCTGCGGATACAGCTACCTTCAGAACATCTGCCGAAGGCGTATTTGCTGTCGGCGACGCTACAAACAGAGGCGCTTCAATCGCTATCGAGGCTATCGGCGAAGCTCAGAAGGCAGCCGGAGTTATTGATTCGTACCTTAACGGTGAGACTGTCGGATATAAGAAGCCGTTCGTTTCCGAAAGAGTTATTACGGCCGAGGATTTAGCTGACAGAGAAAAAATCGGACGCGCCGTAATGCCGCAGAGAAGCCCTGAAGAAAGAAAGCATGACTTTAACGAGGTCAATCTCGGCTTCGATGAGGAAACGGCAAGAGCGGAGGCAAGACGCTGTCTTGAATGCGGCTGTCACGATTATCATGACTGCAAGCTGATAAAATACGCAAATCAGTACGACATCAATCCGTCACGCTTTGCGGGCGACAGACACAACTGCCTTAAGGAAAGAAAGCTTGTTTCAATCGAGCGCGACCAGAACAAGTGTATTCTCTGCAACCTCTGTGTACGCATCTGCTCCGAGGAGGTCGGCAAGGGCATTCTCGGTCTTGTAGGACGCGGATTTACAACGGTTATCAGACCCGAATTCAGAGATGCATCCGTTGCCGGATTCTGCAAAGACTGTCAGAAATGCGTTCAGCTCTGCCCGACAGGCGCACTGAAAAGCCTTAAATAAATGATAATGTCATTCTGAGGAGGAACAGCGAAGAATCTCAAGCCTTATTTTTAAGAGATTCTTCACTTCACTCAGAATGACACATTTTTATATTCTGCTGTAAAGAAAAATGCACGCGGCAATATGTAAAACGAATTCAGCCGGAAGACCGAGCATGAATTTCAGATGCTTTGTTTTGTGACGGATAATCCGCATCGTTATGAACATCGGCAGCGCGGCTCCGAAAAGTCCGGTAAGCATCAGCGTTTTTTCGGGAACGCGGCGGCTCCCGTTTTTAGCCGCGATTTTATCCTTTAGTGTAATAAAAATGCCGATTAAAGATATAATTATTAAATAAGCCGTTATGTATTTTATCATAAAATCACCGTAATAATTATAAAATCAATCTCAGAAAAGTCAAGTGTGAAGAAATGAAAAGAATTATATCGCTGTTATTAATACTTGTTTTCCTTGCAGGCTGTTCCGTTGTGAAGGAGCCTCAGCATGCTGCGCCGCTCAGCTCCGAAATCTGCGCAGTGTGGATTTATTACAGTGAGCTTTCAATGGAGGATTATAACGGAGGCACGGAAAAACAGTTCAGAAAAAAGACAGAAGAAATCTTTGAAAACTGTAAAAGTTTCGGAATCAACACCGTTTTCTATCATGTCCGCCCTTACTGCGACGCTTTTTATAAATCCGAGATATTCCCGTGGTCTGCCTATCTGACAGGCACACAGGGAAAGGCCGTCAGCTATGACCCGCTTCAGATTGCGCTGGAAATTGCCCATGAAAAGGGACTTGCGCTTCACGCATGGCTCAACCCGTTCAGAATTTCATATAATAATGATATTTCAAAGCTCAGCACAGATAATCCCGCCCTTGAATGGATTAAAGCGGACAGTCCGAATGTCGTAAAGCTCGATAACGGAATCTATTTTTCTCCCGCTTCTCCCGAGGCGCAGAGACTGATAATCGACGGCGTGCGGGAAATTGTTGAGAATTACGATGTTGACGGCATACATATTGACGATTACTTTTACCCGTCAACAGATAAATGCGTTGACAGCTTTTTCTATGAACAGTATAAAAAGGGCGGGGGAGAGCAGAAGCTTTCCGAATGGCGGCTGAATACCGTCTCCGCTTTTGTTTCCTCAATGTACGCGGCGGCGAAATCGGTCAGCGGCGACTGTATATTTTCAATCAGTCCCGCTGGAAATATAAAGAATAACTATGAGGAACAGTTTGCCGATGTAAAGCTGTGGCTTAAGAAGAGGGGATATGCAGACTGGATAATTCCTCAGCTTTATTACGGTTATAAAAACGAGCTGCTCCCGTTTGACAACGCCTGTGACGCATGGTCAAAGCTTGATTCGTTAAGCGATATTAAAATGATTTACGGTATTGCGGCATATAAGGTAAATGACAGCGATGAAGAATGGAACGCAGGTAACGGCATAGTAAAAAAACAGCTTGATTATATCCGTACAAAGGACAGATATTCGGGCGCGGCATTTTTCTCCTATTCAAGTCTTACCGACGAAAGCAGAGCTGCGGAATTCGGCTGTATCAAGGACAGCTTCCTATCTGAAGCTCTTACTCAGCCCGTTTGAAATCAAAACCGCGGGAATGCAGATAAAGAACCAGCCTGCTGAAAAAAGAGGGCATATCTGACCGAGAATATTGTACGGCCTGTCCGAATAGTCCCACACATTCAGATGGAAAACAAGATTGACAATGCACCCGACAACAAATTCCGCGCTTGTAATTATGACGCATCCCAGGGCGCACCGCGGAAGAATCCGCCTGCTGCGGAGCTTCAGATTAATCAGATATATTACCGTAAACACAATTCCGCCGGTAATAACCATTGTCCAGTGCGTATAGCCTCTGACGATTATTTCAATCAGCCCGTAAATCACACCTCCGAAGCCCGTTACTGCAATTGTTTCGCTTAAGCTTTTCAATATTATCACCGAAATTATTATATCCCGATAAAAATAAAGCACCCTGTACAGAGTGCTTATTTTTTTACCATTATTTATCTTTCGGCTCGATGCAGTAAACGCCCGATTCGAGGACGACATATTCCATGAATCCGACCTTGAAATATTTTCTGACAGGCTCGTCGAATTTCATGTAATCGCTGACGGAATAATCGTTAAGATTGATTGTTCTGACAGCGTTGTTGTACTCACAGCATACAAACAGCTTGTCGTCAGCCTTTGAGATTGAAACCGGTCTTCTGAACGCCATTGAAGCTCCGCCGCCGATTCGAAGCATAACGCGCTTTTCAATGGGGGAAAACTTGACGATTGAATTTCTGTCGGGAACAACGCACCAGAAGCAGTTGCCGTCCATAGCAAGACTTCTTATGGGGCAGTTCTGATAAACAAGCTTTTCCTGCATGGCAATCTGACCGTTTGAATCGAAAATGTTCATATTGCCGTCATCAAAAAGAGTAACTACGCCGTTGCTTTTCAGCACGGAAGCGTCGCAGGCTATGTAATTGCCGAGCTTTTTGGCAATCTCACGGTACTGAAGTCCGTATTTCGCCTCAAGATACATTTTTATTTTAACAGGCAGCGTTCTGTCGCCGTCCTGGTCATATACAAAGAATGCAACCGTTTCCTGACCGTTCGGAAGCTTTGCCCGCTGAGCGTAAATAAAGCCTATTTCAAGCGGAACGATGTCAAGCAGCTGCGCTTTAACAATCTTTATCATTTTTTATCACCATATCAAATCCCCGCCAAGCCGTATACAGCCAATAATAACCTGCGGTTAAAGCAGGTGGGTGCTTCCCGTATATTTTGTACTCCCAGCGTCCGAAAAAATCGGGAGGTCTGCAATCCCATATACGGAGTAAAAGCTCCCAAAATAAAGAGTGTTGGGTTAATACGGGCTGTAATTTATCGCACAAGGCAGGGGTTTATCCTTAATTATTATTCGTCTTCATCCCCGAATAAATCCGCAAGACGTTCTTCAAATATTTCCTGAATTTCAAGAAATTCTTTATCGTTTTCAATCGGGCAGAGATAAGTGTCGCCGTTTTCGTCCTCGTCAACTCTTAAAACGATGATTTCACCGTCATCCTCAAGCATTTCCTCAACATTCTCGAAATAAGGAACAAGAGCAACATAACGCGCGTCATCGGTTTCGATTCTGTCAAGCTCTTCAAATGTATGTTCAACACCGTCGTCGTCAACAACGGTAACTAAATCGGGATTATATTCTTCAGCCATGATTTTCCTCCGGAATATTTTTCTCTTTCTTAATTCATATATATTTTAACCTTAAATCAATTATTAGTCAATAGCAAATGAGACTATCATTTCAATTTCAGAGGTATATTATTTTGTTGATTTTTTTGTAATATTGAAAAAGAAAGCTCCGGATTAACCGGAGCCTGTGAAGAATATTATTTTTTCAGTCCTGTGCGGTAAATGGTTTTGTAGAATTTTCCCGCGTTGTTGTACATGTCAACGCTGTCAACGCCGACAGCCTCAAGCTCCGCCTCCCAGCGTTTTTTCATGCCCGTGCTGTATTTGACAGGCTTGAAGCCTGAGCGCAGATAGCTTCTTACGGCAGCCTTGCGCCATTCATCCGTTGTAAGATGAACGAATTTAGGATTTTTTTCCGAAATATGCTTGAGGGCCATTGTGTTCATATATTTGCCGAGACCCCTGCCTCTGAAATCGGTACGCATACCGACCATATGCATGTCGCCCGTGCCGTCCTCGGAATGAAGGTAGCAGGTTATAGAGCCGATATGCTCGCCCTTGTAATCAAGAAAGAATACATCGTTATAGATATCAATGTCGGGTCTGCCGATTATTGTGTTGAACCACGCCTGTCTGCCTTCCTCCATATCGTCGGAAACAAGACCGTTCTGGCAGCATCTTACCCACGCGTCAATATCGCTTTCATCCTTATAATTTGAAAAAGAATAGCCCTCGGGAAGCTCAGGGTCTTCAATAGGCGTTCCCGGGAACCAGTACATTTTAAGCTGATCCATATATATTTACTCCTTTATTTTCTCAAACTGACATAATATAACGGCTGAAGAGTCAGCCGTACTTTTATATTTTAACGCACAAAAGCAAAAAAGTCAACGGTTTTGTGCAATATTGCATATTTTATAAAAATTTTCATAAAAGTTTAAAAAAACTATTGACATCTTATAAAACCTGTGATAATATACAAGTGAACAAAGGGAAAACATAAAAAGAAAAACGAATGAGAGATTCGAAGAAAGAGGCGAGTCCGATGGAATTAAATGAAACACAACTGAATAGGACCGCTGCCGGTGCGAAATAATCAGGGCACAAAAAAGCCAGACAATGAGTTTATCACAGATGCACCGAAAAGCGGCTGCATCGAGCGGGAACGCCCGCATAATATAGCAGGGGTCAGAAAGACCGAAACCTTTTAAATTTACGGAAAAGGGTGAACATCAAGTACATCTAGTGTATTAATTCAGACCCATTAAATTTGAAAGAGTGATTTCTTATGTGGCACAGAATAGAACATTAACCAAATACTTTTAAGAAAGTGATGACAATGTTTTATTAAATCTTTTACGATATTTTATCTCGAAGAGAGTGAGTGACATGTACATCTGACGAATTTAAATAAACATTAAATTATAAGGTGTGAGTCCAAAGTACTAGTTAACTAATTTTCCATAAAAATTTACAGTAAAGGATTGAGTCCGAAGAACAATTAATCTTTAACTCGGTATCAAACTGAAAGGATTGAGTCCAAAGGAATAGTCAATTTTACCTGATAGTAAATTTAAAGGCGTGAGTCCGAAGAAATAGTCAGTTTAAGAGGGTCGCTTGATTCGACCCTCTTTTTTCTTGCATTATATTTTCCGATGTTGTATAATTGAGGTAATGGAGGGATTCAGATGTCAGAACAGAAAACAAAAAAAGGTAAAAAAGCTCTTGCCGTCATCATGGCAGTCGTTATTATACTCGGCGCTGCATGCTTCGGAGTAATCAGCTCTGTAATTAATTATGTAAAATTAGACGCTGAGGAATTTGATAAGGCGGCTCTTGTTGTTTCGGACAAATACGTTAAGATTAACGATAAAACGGTCCGTCTTACAACTCCGAGCAAGGCAAGCAAAATTGTTGATGTTTACTGCATTGAAAGAGGCAGAGTATATTTTGCCTACAGCATTGAAAACACCTGGGGTATCGCTTCCATAGATATGGAAGGCAAAAATATTACCGTATATTATAAATACGAGAACGGCGGAAAATATCAGCGCCTGAGTACACTGAGCGATTATTCGGATGCATTAGGCGGACTCTATTACGAAAGCAAAATCTATCTTAAGGGACAGAGCGGAATAATTGTTCTTGACCTTAATAAGGAAACGGTTGAGGAAAAAAAGGAAATGCCGAAAACAGGTTATAAATGGACCGTTTCCGACGGCAAGGCATCCTTCGGAAAGCCCAAAGATAAAGAGAACGCCGACCTCACTCTTTATGATATAGCCGATAAAAGCCATTGCGGCGCCGCGCTGAGAAAGCTCGGCGGTAACAGCGGCATTATTACGGAAATAAACTCTTCAAACGGCAGCGTATTCTTTGTCGGTCAGATTACGGGCAGATTCGGTATAAAATATGCGGTACTGTTCAGATACGATACCGAAACAGATACATATAAATATCTCGGCAGCGCAATAACGGAAACAGATGCGTCTTCAATCCCCGTTATTTCCTTCTTCGGCAAGGGCAGGGGATAAGATGAATAAAACTCTGTTTGTTTCCGGTTCGGAACCGCAAATAGTAAACAGGTTGAAAACTCTCGGTTACTCCGTTCTTGAGGTTAATCCGAACAAACGGATTGATTCCGCCGTAGCCTCACATGCAGACTGTACTTTGTTCAGCCCGGATTCAAAGAATTATTTTGTTGAAAAAGGTAATTATAATAATATTGTTAATTTTTTCACAAAGGGTGAGGAGAACGGATATATTAAAGAGGGCAAGAGAATTATTGCAATTGACGGTATAAAATCGCCTTATCCGGACGATGTAAAGCTTAACTGCAGGCAATTCGGGACAAAAATACTCTGCAATATCAATACAGCCGCACCGGAAATTACTGATTTTGCTTATAAAAGCAGCTTTGAGCTGATTCACTGTAATCAGGGCTACGCAGCGTGTTCCACAGTTAAATTAAATGATACATCTGCAATAACCGATGATGAATCAATATATAATACGCTCACAGCCAATGGAATTGATTGCATCAAGGTAAGCAAGGGTTCAGTTAAACTGAACGGATTTGATTACGGTTTTATAGGCGGATGCTGCGGTCTTACAGAAAAAAATAAAATAGTATTCACAGGAAATATTGAAAAGCATTCCGATGCAGACATTATAAAAAAGTTTCTGAATAAATACAGTATTGAATATATATGTCTGACTGATGATGAACTGATTGATATCGGCGGAATAATACCGCTGTATACTACTATATAATATATATGTTAATAACCCGAAAAACTCATTTTCAGCTCTTTTCGGGTTATTTTTTATATTTTTCCTCCCCTCAATTATACAAAATATTTATTTTATATAATTGTTGCAATTTTAAAAGACCTATGCTATAATTCTATTACTCTATCAGAAAAACGTAAATTTTCGGAGGAAACTATGAAAATAAAGAAAATCAGCAATGATAGTTTGCTAATAATAAATGCTATACTTATAATATTTGAGTTTTTAACTTTAATTATTGCTGTTTCTGCTAACAATCGCACTTCAATGATTGATATACTGGAAACAAGACCATTTAAACCTTATGTCTTTATTTTTCCGATTGTTTTTTCAGCAATTTTTCTTATTATAAACATCATATTTTCAAATATAAATTTTAAAAGAATCATTTTAATAATAATTTCTTTCATTATCCTTATATCATCTGTTATGAATATTGATTTTTATTCTGATATTACACCTGATGATACTATGTTGCTTTATGGATATGAGTATGATAACGAGGAATACCTTAATGAAATTTCTGATATAATTGATTATGTTTTTCCGAAATATATACATATTCTTTCATGGGAACCTGATGCACAGCCTTCAATTAACAAATTAATTAATATTATTTCTTCAGAAGATAAAGAACGCACTACCCTTTTATCAGAAATTTATTTAGAAGGCGGCGGCTCAGTACCCGGTTCTTCTGTACGAGAAAATAAACTCTTCGTTGACAAAAATGATATTTTAACTGAAATTACCGTTAAGCTTAACGTGAAATACGATTGTGCTGTTGTATATAATAAGGATCTCGGTACTTATAATTCGTACCCCGAAGACAATAAGCATTACAATTATATTATGATTACATATAGTTTCGACTGCAGTTCTATGTATGTAATAGAATATTTTAAGTAAGGTGATTTTATGCGAAAAGATGAATTCAGTCAGATTCCACCCAACGTGTCGGAGTTTTTACACTACCTCGAGGTTATTAAAAACAAGTCTGAGCTTACAATACTCGAGTATGCTTCAGACCTGAGAATGTTTTTCAGATTTCTTTATGTTGAGCGTGGCCTCGTTTCTAAAGATACAGAATTTGATAATATTGATATCTCTGCTGTAAATCTTGATTTTATAAAGACAGTTACAATTTCCGATGCTTACTCCTTTTTGCGCTACTGCAAAGAAGAACGCGGTAATAAAGCTGCTGCAATGTCGCGCAAGGTTTCTTCAATCAGAGCATTTTTTAAATATCTCTGCTCAAAAACCAAACAGCTTGAAGAAAACCCGATGGAAGAGCTTGAATCCCCAAAGCTGAAGAAAACCCTTCCGAAATACCTTTCACTTGACGAAAGCATTGACCTTCTGAACTGCATTGACGGCAAATTCAGAGAACGCGATTACTGTATTATCGCTTTTTTCCTTAACTGCGGTCTTCGTCTTTCAGAACTGGTCAGTCTGAATTATAACGATATAAAACCTGACGGAACAACAACAATAACAGGTAAAGGCAACAAGGAGCGCACAATTTATCTTAACGAAATGTGCATGAACGCTTATAAAGAGTATATGAAGGTCCGCCCCGTTGAAGGCGTCAAGGATAAATACGCCCTGTTTCTGAGCGCGCGCAAGACAAGAATAAGCCCCAAAACAGTGCAGTATATTGTTAAAAGCTTTCTTGATAAAGCGGGTCTCGGCGGCAAGGGACTTTCAACGCACAAGCTTCGTCATACCGCCGCGACTCTTATGTATCAGCAAGGCAATGTCGATATTCTTCTTATAAAAGAAATTCTCGGTCATGAAAACCTTGCCACAACCGAGATTTATACGCATATTGTTGATTCGCAGCTTAAGGATGCGGTTTCCCTCAACCCTCTTAACGATATTTCAAAAAGAAAAAAGACCGATAAATAAATAAGACAGCACAACGTTTACAATCGCAGATACGATTATAAGAACGTAGCCCTTCAGAACCGAAATACAGAATTTTCTGAAGCTGTAGTCTGAAAATCTTTTGCTGTTCGAAACAGTTTTAAGCATAAATTCCGACATGCTGATGCTTTCGGCACAAATCAGAACAAGTCCCGCGAGCGAAAGCGCCGCATAAGGGAAAACAAGAATGATACAGTACCCGAGTCCCTTTAATGTATATGTGCTGTACATATAAAACGAAACCGCGCCGATAAAAAATGAATACACCGACGGAATAAAATTCGAAGCAAAGCTTCCGTACGCGCTTAATCCCAGAAAGAACAGCACGGCCGCCAATACAGTCGGTACAAGAAGTGACTGTATAAATCCCGATAAGGGAGATACCGCCGCGTTTTCGAGAACGGGTCTGAACAGCTGAACAACCTTGCTGAACAGCCTCCACTCCCCTTTTCCGCTTACACATCCGAGCAGAAGCCCTCCGACGGCAAACGCCGAAGGAAGCAGAATTTTCCAGTCCGGAACAAAGTTGCTGACTCTGACACTGTATTTATGCAGGTTCAGAGTCTTTTTTATTACGGGTGATGACATATTGATTCCTCCTTGTTAATCAATATGCAGACAAGCCGTAAAGAATTACTGTATAATATAAATTATAGTTTATTTCACATCGACTACATTTCGGAAAGAAAGCAAGCTCCCCGCCCACAGAACTGAAATTCTGATTATCACCCGCACGGCGTACGGACGCAGGTACTGCGAAAAAACCGCCCTGAATTCAGAGCGGTTAAAATTTAGTATTTTATTTTGTACCGAAGATTCTGTCGCCTGCGTCGCCGAGACCGGGAACGATGTAGCCGTGTTCATTGAGGTGGTCGTCAAGAGCTGCGCAGTAGATATCAACATCGGGATGAGCCTTCTGAAGAGCCTCAAGTCCCTCGGGAGCAGCGATAATGCCCATGAACTTGATTGAACGGGGGTTTCTCTCCTTGATAAGAGCGATTGCGTCGATTGCCGAGCCGCCTGTTGCGAGCATGGGGTCAAGAACGATAACATCTCTGTCACCGATATCTGCAGGAAGCTTGCAGTAATATTCAACGGGCTTGAGAGTTTCGGGGTCACGGTAAAGACCGATATGACCGACACGGGCTGAAGGAACAAGCGAAAGTACACCGTCAACCATGCCGAGACCTGCGCGGAGGATAGGAACAAAAGCAAGCTTTTTACCTGCGATGTTATGAGCCTTGCACTTTGCAACAGGTGTTTCAATCTCGACTTCCTGGAGAGGAAGATCTCTTGTTGCTTCATAGCATTCAAGTGTTGCGATTTCGCTTACAAGTGTTCTGAAATCCTTTGAGGATGTGTTGACATCTCTGAGGATTGAGAGCTTATGCTGGATAAGCGGATGATTGGTAATTGTAACTGTTGACATTGTTTATTCCTCCTGTATTTTATTCTCCGAATGTACCGTTTTCAATAGCAGTTATCTGAGAAATTCTTCTTTCGTGTCTTTCTCCGCCTTCAAACTCAGTGTTGAGGAAGATGTCGGCAAGCTCAATTGCAAGACCGGCGCCTACAACGCGTCCGCCCATGCAGAGAATATTTGCGTCATTGTGAAGTCTTGTATATTTTGCGCTGAAATAGTCGGAGCAGCATGCGGCGCGAACGCCCTTGACCTTGTTGGCTGCCATGCTGATGCCGATACCTGTGCCGCAGCAGAGAATACCCTTGATATTTTCCTTAACTACGGTTGTACCTACCTTGTACGCGAATTCCGCATAGTCAACGGAAGCAGTGCTGTCAGTACCGCAGTCAATGATTTCGTAACCGCCGAGTTCCTCAAGATGCTTTTTGATGGCTTCCTTAAGCTCGTATCCGCCGTGGTCGGCACCAAGTGCTATTTTCATATTAATCACCCTTTATTTTTTTAATTCTTTCTTAGCTTTAAGCTCCCTTTCCGCCTGTGAAGGACGAAGATATTCGGGAACAAGGTCGAACGCGGAAATATATTCGCCGCCGTCACGGTTTTCAGCCGCGAAGCAGACGCCAACCGCATTCTGATATCTGACATTTTCGGAAGCGATTTTCACCTCATTAACGACATCTATCAGCTTATTATAGCATATTTCCGCACCGTCGCCAACAAAAATTTTAGTTTTTTCGTAATTTTTTAAATTATTTCCGAGTTCTTCAATTGAAATTGCCTCGTCAGCGGTAATACGGCTGATTTTTCCGTCCGTGATATCAAATAAAGCCGTATAAACCTGGTTGCATCTTGCGTCCATAACGGCACAGGCAATGCAGTCGTTATTCAGCAGATTGTACGCCATTGACTCAAGCGTGGAAATTCCGACGCACTTTATTCCGTTTACATCGGCAATTCCTTTTGCGGCGGCAACACCGATTCTGACACCCGTGAACGAGCCGGGCCCCTTGTTGACGGCAATAAGTCCTATTTCGTCAAGCGTAATATCGGCGCATTTCAGTGCGCTGTCAATCATCGGCATAAGCGTCTGACTGTGAGTAAGTCCCGTATTGATATAAAACTGAGAAATAATTTTGCCGTTTTCAGTTACGGCAGCTGACGCGGATTTTGCCGAGCTGTCAATTCCGAGAATTTTCATTTCATATATCTCCGATTATTTCTATAATTCTGTCGTCTTCGTTCTCGCCCTGAGAAAAATATATTCTTATGCAG
>JAZUDP010000166.1:0-21020 GCA_045639705.1 Acutalibacteraceae bacterium | reverse complement strand
GGGGGGAGCGGAACCGACTTTTCCATAATCCGCCGCCATTACGGGAGTTCCGTTTCCCTTAAAGCAAACGTCAACCACGACGGCGTCCGCACCGAGGCGTACAGCCTCTTTGACGCCGGCAACGGAATCTGTTCTGCCGTCAACCTCCGCACAGCGTGCAAGCAGAACGATGTTGTCAACATTTTTCAGGTCGCTTGCCGTGTATTTTGACGCCCTTGCGTTATCAATGCCCGTAATGATGTGCTGCGAGAAAACCGTAAACAGAACCGCGGCAGCAAGGATAATGACAGCTGCCGCCGCAACGCCCTTCTTTTTAGTCTTCAATCAGAGACCTCCTGTATAATTCCTCGGTTATTCTGTTCATTTCGTCAAGATTGTTTTCAACCTCTTCAACAAGCTTGAACTGATTGTGGCAGCGCACAAGGTTGTTGTCGGGGAAAGCGATTCTGAAATAGGTGTCGCCGTTGAGGTAATCGGTGAGAAAACGCACGCCGCATTCAAGAGCCATAAGCTTTGCCGAGAACGCAAGGTTGTCCGCTTCGTTCTGTGTAAGCGACTTGCCTGCGGAGGAAAGGAAGCCCTTCGCAAAGCCTGCGTAAAGCTCAAGGTCAAGTCCGAATTTTGTAATGTCCTTTTCGTTTTCGTCAGCCGTAACCGCACTTGCACGGATTGCGTCGCCGAAATCGTAGAGCGAAAGTCCGGGCATGATTGTGTCAAGGTCGATAACGCAGAACGCCTCATTTGTAATCTTGTCAAAAAGAACGTTGTTGATTTTTGTGTCGTTGTGTGTAACTCTGACAGGCAGCTCACCCGATTTAATCATGTCGGTAAGCTTCGAAGCATCCTTTTCGCGGCTGAGAGCGAATTCGACTTCCTTCTGAACCTCGGAAAGTCTGCCCTTTACATCGTCCTGAATTGCTTTCTTCAGTGCCTCAAAGCGCGAGGGTGTGTTATGAAAATTCGGTATGGTTTCAAAAAGGTTATCAATCGGATAATCGGAAAGAAGACCCTGAAAACGTCCGAACGCCTTGCCGGAACGTTCCGATTTAACGGGACTGTCAACGCTGTCGCAGGTGTAGCAGCCGCCGATGTAGATATAAGCACGCCAGCATCTGCCCTCTTCGTCGCGGTAATAGGGGGAGTTGTTTTTAGTATAAAGGAAAGTGAGAGTTTCCCTTTTCGGATTTCCGCCGTCAAGAGCGATTTTGTTTCTGAGGAAGCCCGTAACATTCATGATGTTTGACATGAGTTCATCGGGATTTTTGAAAACATCAGTATTGATAAGCTGAAGAATATATCTGAAATCCTGATTTCCGTCCGTGAAGGTGAGCTTGTATGTGGTGTTGATAAGACCCGAGCCTGTAGGCTCAGCGCTTACAAGCTTTCCCTCAAAAGGAAACTGTTCAATAATGTTGGTTAAGTTATCTGTCATAATAATACCTCTCAATATTGCATTATTTTATCTATTATAACTATTTTCGTGTTTTTAGTCAACATTTTTATTTACATAAAAAAGCTGTAATGTGTTGAATTTTATCTTTTTATGTGTTATAATACCTTGAATTAATCTTTGATTTATTCAGAGGTTATACACACAGACATTTTGCATGAAAAAAATGGAGGTTAGATAAAATGAATGCAAAAAATCGTTTTATCAGGACGGTTGCAGTTATAGGCGTGTTTGTTTTTGTAATACTTACGGCGCTTCCGGGCTGCAGCTTTGTCGGAAAAACTGGTGATGCTTCACCAAATGGAGCAGTTGTGGATGATATGGGCAATCAGCTCTGCTGTCCCAATCCCGATTGCGGTTCTCTTGATATTACAGGCCCTGACGCTGAAGGAATATATTCCTGTAATGTCTGCGGCTTCAGATGGACCTATACAAAGGATAACTCTCAGCTCGATACAGTTGTTGATTCACAGGGTAATCCCGTGAATAATATTTCTCCGACGGCAGGCTTTGTCAACGGCGGCAGCAGCTCAGGCAGCAGTGATACCAACTACGTTGACAACAACAGCTATCCCGGCGATAACACAAGCGGCGGCGATAACACAAGCGGCGGCAACAACACAAGCGGCGGCAGCAATACAAGCGGCGGCAACAATACAAGCGGCGGCAACAACACCAGCGGTGGAAATAACACAAGCGGCGGCAAGAATAACAGCGGCAATAATTTCAACTGGGACATCAACTGGGGCGGCAACGGCGGCACATCTCAGGGCAGCAAGGTTGATTTTTCAAAGCTTCTCGCAGCTGTAAGCTCACTCTGGGGCAAGGGCGGCTCATCAACAAGCGGCGGCAAGACCAAGGAGCAGAACGATAATCTTGAAAAGCTTAAGGTAGCCGCAGACGCTATCGGCGCATCTGTTGATATCGTTTACGACGAGAAGACCGATTCCTACACAGTTAAGAACAAGGCAGGCGTTGATACAGGTCTCTTCGGCTACAAGTATTCAAAGGCTGACAAGATTTTCTACACATCAGAGGATTCATGGCAGAGAAACTTCGGCTTTAATGAGATGTATGACAGCGCAGCTGCAATCGGTTTTATGACATACAATACATACCGTGTAAGATATGTCTGCCCCGATAAGTTCGGCAAGAACCTTGAATGGATGATTCAGTTCTGGAAGGGTCAGTACGGCTATGCATTCATCGGTGCCGAAATCGGTGTTTATACCCGTGAGGTAGGTTCTCAGAACGGTACACATTACGACTGTGCGGATGACGACCACAAGTTCTTTATGACAATGGATGTCTACAGAGAGAACCCCGACAACAATAACAAGTATGACCATCTCTTCACAAGAAGCCGCGTCAAGACATGGTGGTGTACAGGCTTTGTTCCCGGCACACTCGGATTTGCACAGGCAAACGTTCCCGATGAAAAGGGTACATCAAAGCTTAAGGTTGATTCAAGAATCGAATTCGATACACCCGAAATGGCAGTGGCATTCGCAAATGCTCTCAGTAAGATTACCGCAATGGAAAACAACGCAGCTCTTTCAGGTACAAACAGAACAGTCAAATTCTACGGCTTCGATACTGAGGAAGCTTACGCTGCAAGCTCAGCAAGCTGCAAGTACTGTATCTGCGCAAACAAGGAAGACGGTACGATGAGAGATGTAAGAGTCTGCTACAGATAAGAGGCGTTTTAAATGAAAAAATTTGTTTCGGCGGCACTTGCCGTTCTGGCACTGCTTTTCCTTATGACCTCATGCGGCGACAAGGCGGATAACGGTGAACGCGCTCAGGTAATAGGTTTTTACAGCGTTCACAGCACTGACAAAGACTTTATGGTTCATTTTGACAGTAAGGTCGGAGCTTATGAGGAGCTTTATGATGAAAACGATGTTCACATCAAGCTTAAAAGCGGCGCAAAAATCCTTGACGCGCAGGGCAATGAGATAAAAGCGTCTGATCTGAATATCGGTGATGCGCTTATCATCACATATGACGGCACGGTTGCAAAGGATAATCCGAAAACAGTTAACGCTTTTGAAATTCAGAAGCAATTTTAAAAATCACGGGACTGCTTCAGACGGAGCAGTCCCGTATGTTGTTAATTTAGCTTGCGGGTTTTTAGTGTTGAATGTAGGGGCGACCTGCGGTCGCCAGTGAAAAAGCAGTAATAACTGTATGAGGTTGTAATATGGGTCTGAAAAATGAACTGATAAAAAAGCTTGAGTATATTGCGGATAATCCTCAGAATGAATTTGACAGAATAATTTCAAATGACAGGGACATACTTAAACGTATGAGTGAAGCGCAGCTTTCCGATTTGTATATGCTGAGAAATAAAAGCGAGCGGCTTTGCAGAATCATCCCGTATAAAAGGGATGAGATAGCTTTGCTTACGGAAAGCGGCGAGGTCAGCCCGAAAAGCAGGGTAGCCGAGCTTGAGGACTGCTTTACCGCGGAGGAGTATATTCTGGCGAAAGCAAAGAACGAAGTTTTTTAAAGAAATTTTTTACTTTTTGCCTCAAAAGGCTTGACATTTTTATATAAATAATATATTATATTCAAGCGTCAAATCGCAGATGTGATTCATTAGCTCAGTTGGCAGAGCACTTGACTTTTAATCAAGGTGTCCGGGGTTCGAATCCCCGATGAGTCACCAAACAAAAAAGACACCCGCATGGGTGTCTTTTCTGTTTGCAGAGGGGAAACGAACAAGGAGGGAGCAGACAAAGTCTGCGGAAGAAAACAGGCCGGTGGACTGTTTTCGCCGACGTGGGCAAGGAGCGCAGAGCGCGACGCGAAGGCGGACGGCAGTCCGCCGAAGAAATCCCCGATGAGTCACCAAACAAAAAAGACACCCGCATGGGTGTCTTTTTTGTTTGCAGAGGGGATTCGAACAAGGAGGGAGCAGACGAAGTGCTGCAAGCGAGTAATGCGACTGTATTTCTGATGGAAAAGTCTGATAAGTAAGTAAAAAAGACACTCGCCCGAGTGCCTTTTCTGCTTTTATGCAATCACGCGTCTGCGTGGATTTTTTCAGCTTCGATATACGGTTTGTACTGTCTCATTATCAGCAGGTAGCATACCGACTGCATTATGATTGTCGCAATCCACGATGCCGGATAGGAAATGAACAGAAATGTAATATCTCTGTGAGTCGGGAAAAGCCCGTAAATCCATACTATTCTCATTCCGACCGTTCCTATTATCGACAGAATCATCGGCACGGCGGAGCGTCCCATTCCTCTGAGCGCTCCGGGAATACAGTCCATGTATCCGCAGAGGAAATATGAAAGCGTTGTAAGACTCAGCACCTTGATTCCGTAATCGATTACAACGGGAGAGGATGTGTATATTCCGAGTATCTTATCGCCGAAAAAGTATGCAATTGAACCGAGTGCAAGACAGATGCCCGTTTCAAGGATAAGACAGTCGGCAAGCACCTTCTTCATTCGTCCGTATTTTCCGGCGCCGAGGTTCTGACTTGTGAAGCTCATGCATGCCTGAGTTATTGAGTTTGCGGAGGTGTACAGGAAGCCGAAAATATTGTTTGCCGCCGTATATCCCGCCATTGCGTACTGACCGAAGGAGTTGACCGAGGACTGGAGCATGGCGTTTGAAATGTTGATAACCGTACTCTGCAATCCCGCAGGCACGCCGATTTTGAAAATACTGTTCAGTATGTCCGCGTGTATTTTCAGCTTTTTAAAATACAGCCTGTACGCCTCAGGGCTTTTCAGAAGAACAGTTATAACAAGTATGCATGAAATCATCTGTGAAAAAACGGTGGCAATCGCTACACCTGCAACATCAAGATGAAATACAACTACAAGAAAAACGTTCAGTCCGGCATTGATTATTCCCGCAATTACAAGGAAAATCATAGGACGCTTTGTGTCGCCGACAGCCCTCAGAATTGCCGCTCCGAAATTATAGAGCATGAAAAACGGCGTTCCGATAAAGTAAATCCGCATGTACTGAACTGACATGTCAATTATCTCCTCAGGCGTGTCCATAAGCTGAAGCGCAGACCTTGAAAGGAACTGACCGAGAACAAGGATTACCGCGCCCGAAATCAGCGCGGTGAGAATGGATGTGTGTACTACGCTGCTCATTTTATCGTGCTGACCCGAAGCGTAATATCTTGCAGCGCAGACATTTGAACCGAGTGAAAGACCGATAAAAAAGTTAATGAAAATATTGATAAGTGCCGTTGTTGCACCGACAGCCGCAAGACAGTCGCTGCCGGCAAATCTGCCGACAACTATTAAATCCACCGCATTAAAAAGCAGCTGCAGAACACCGGACAGCATGAGCGGCACAAAAAACGATATGAGCTTCGGCATAATCGGACCCGAACACATATCAATTTCAAACCTGTTTTCCCTCAAAAACCATTACCTCTTTTTTGCTTCCGAAATATTATCAAATCATTTTTTTAAATATCTGATAAATATCAGGTCGTTCTTCATGAACGGTGAATCCTTGCTAATCATCACGTTTTCATCGTTTCTTTTTACATACATTATCTGCATTTCCTTCGGCAGAAGCAGGTCGTTCTGCGTCTTTCCTATCCATGAATGATTGTCGTCAAGGTCAATTATAAACGTACCCTTCGGAGCGATATTCTGGTTTGCGTATGATATTCTGTGATATTCCTCAACAAAACCCGCACTGATAATACCTGTTGGAATGGCGACAACGCCGACGCCCAGGAATGTAATAAAAATAGCCATAAGTCTGCCGACGGAGGTTATAGGGTAAATATCGCCGTAACCGACGGTGAGCAGGGTAGACATTGACCACCATATTCCCGAAAAAGCGTTTTTGAAAACCTCGGGCTGAGCGTCATGCTCAACGCTGTACATGCCGAGACTGCTCGCGAACATGAGAACAAGAATAATAAATGTCGAGGATAAAATCTGGTTTCTTTTTTCATAAAGAACCGATGTGATTACGTTGAACGAATCGTACTGACTGTTTATTCTGAAAAGTCTGAGTATTCTCACGACTCTGAGAAGTCTGAACGCGATGAAGCCCGACAGAAAAAAGAAAGGAAGAATTGTGCAGAGGTCGACAATTCCGTCAAAGGAGCGGGCGTAATGCAGAACCGCCCTGAAATCAGACTCATGGGGGTACAGATATTTTGCCGTATATAATCTCAGAATATATTCAACGCAGAAAAACAGAACCGTTACGGTTTCAACAGTGCTTAATATGTTCATGTACGGAGCCAGCTCATCAAAGGTCTCCAGAAACATGCATACGGTATTGGCAACAATGCTGACAATAACGGCTATATCAAAAACAAGACTTACGGTATCGTCCCGCTGTCCTATCTGAATAATTTCAAAAATTCTTTTTCTGTTCAGCTTCATTTTGCTCTCCTGAAAGTTTTTTGTATATTTTAATATATAACCCTGAGATAGTCAACACATAAAAAAGAATCCGCCGCGGCGGATTCTCTCTTTTTCGGTTTTGTTTTACAGTCCGAGAATAAGCTGAACAATATGAACAACCTGAAGAAGCGCGTTTCTCAGTGTCTCGATTAACTTACTGAAAATATTTACGTTTGTCGCAGGTGACTCTGTGTTTCCGTTAAAGTCAGAGTGTACGGATGAAATCCATTTGATGAGACCGTTTGGAGCGTTCATGTTAACGGTATTTCCGAGACCGTCAACTGTTGTCATGTTGGGATAAAGACCGTCATCAAGCGTATGCAGGTCATAGGTGATAACATTTGCAAGGTGATGGTTATCGGATGATTTCTTTCCGTCGGGATTATATACCGTACCGATTGTTGACAGACGGCAGTTTTCGGGATGGTCGTTGTACTTGCATATGTTGTTCCAGATGGGAAGCGTTGAAAGCGCATAGTTTACAACGGGGTCCTTTTCACTTGCAATAAGCCAAACCGCTGTTGCGGACGAGGTCTTTATAAGACCCGAACCGGGGGTTTTTGTCGATGCAAGCGGGAATGCGGTTGCGAAATATTCGGGATATGCCTCAAGCATCATCCATACCATAGCGCCGCCCTGTGAAGAACCGGAAATAGCGATTCTTGTGGTGTCAACATTCTTGTGCTGCCTGATAAAGTCGTCAATCAGAACTCTGAGCGGCTCTATGAATGACTCGCCCCAGAACTCGTTTTTATCCTCGGGAGCGCGGGGAAGAAGAATATATGCTCCGCCCTCGCTGAAGCGTGCCTGAAGCTCTGCCGATGACCAGTACGGCATGCCGCTGTCGGCAAGCTGTGAGCCCTTCGACTCGCCGTGACCTATACCGTGCAGGAAAATAACAAGAGGATATTTTGCAGTGTCGTTTTTGCCTGCGGGAGAATAATACTCATAATCAAGCGCATAGCCGTTTGTTTTCGGAGCTGTGCCTGATTCAAACTGCCCTCTGAGTCTTTCAATACCGAATGACTTGGAAAGTGCTTTTTTCGGTGCCGCACTTGCATAGAAGGGTATTGACATTGTTAAAAGCATTACAGCAAGTAATACAGAAAGAAATCTTTTCATTTTAAATTACTCCTTGACAATGTTTAGTTTTTAAGATTATATAACATAAATGCCGATGTGTCAATATTTTAAAAAACAAGCTCCGAAATCAATCGGAGCTTTTGTTTATCAGTCTTTATACTCGACGCCAAGCTCAAACTTTGTGTTATAGTCCATACCTGTACACAGAAGCATGGTTTTCTGCGAGCAGTTGAAAACTGCGCTCCAGAGGCTTGTAATCATGTAGCCTCTCTTATGCTTGTAATAGAGCTTGCATCTTTCAAGAATCTTCATGGCACGTTCTTCGCTCATGATATGATTGGTTTCCTCAAATTCCTCATGAAGCCATTTCTCGCGCGTGTAACCGAAGCCCTTTTCAATGGGATAGTTGGGAGTAACATAGAAGTTAAGAGCGTACTGATACTTATCCTCGGGCCAGATAACCTTTGTCTTGTTGTTTATGTATTCAATAACAACGCTCTTGCCGCTTGCGTCCGCAATCTGGAAATGATAGTCGCAGAAGAGTGAAGCATGCATGTCATACTGCTGAAAAAGCTCAACAGCCTCTTCAACGGTTGCGCACTTGTCAAGGACAGCGCGAATCATAACTGTTGTGATAATCGGAGTCTTGCCTGTTTCCTGCTTGGTTGCCTTAACCTTCAGCTCAAGAACCGCGATTGCAAGACCTTTTTCGTTTATACCGTCCATACAGGTATAGGGTGCGGCAAGAAGACGGTTGAGGTTTTCCTTTTCACCCAGCTTTTTGCCGTGAAGCATAACGTTGGGGTCGGTCATGGCAACGCTCTTGTATCCGTTTTCCGGAGCTGTCCATACTACGATAGCGGGAGCGTCCTTATAGTCGAAGTTACGCGCAAGAAGGTGGTCGCCGTTCTCGTTGAATGCGTTGAAGGTGGTGCATGCAGCACCGCCGGTCTTGATTTTTACATCCTTTTTCTTTGCGCCGAAATACTTCTGAACATAACCGCAGAGGTCAGCGACATTGCTTGTGCCTCTTTTAAGAAGCGCGTCAAGACCGTAGTCGTCTTCGTACTTGAGGAAATAGGTTGTTTCGTTGATTTTCTTTAATTTTCCGTTAAACAGATTAGCCATAATAAGCCTCCGAAATTTATATTATTCGGTGTCACTTCTTTGCCGCGGCACCGGATGATTTACTTTTTGCAGAAAGATATTTAATGACAAACAGCGTACCGATAAGCAGCGCAAATGCTACCGGCAGACAGATAAGCGCGTTTTTTGTTACGCCTGCGAGAATGTAGCACGCAAACGAAATCGGAAGAACAACGCCCGCATAGGGAAACTGCGTTTCAACATGGCTGATATGGTCGCAGCGTGCCGAGGTTGAAGACATGATGTTCGTATCGGAAATAGGGGAGATATGGTCGCCGCAGACTGCGCCCGCGAGACATGCCGAAACGGAAATTGTCATCATCTGATTTTCAAGACCTATGCCTGCGACAATCGGGAGAAGAATACCCATTGTACCCCACGATGAGCCTGTCGCGAACGCAAGACCGACAGAAACCGCGAATACAATCGCAGGAAGCAGGAAATGGAGATTTGAAGCGCTGCCTGCGAATACGCCTGCGACAAAATCGTTTACTCCGAGAAGAACTGTGATTTCACTCAAGCTCCATGCAAAAATAAGTATGAGAAGCGCGGGAACCATGGATTTGAAGCCTGTTGCGATGCTGTCCATAAGCTCCTTGAAGCTCATGAGTCCGCGCAGATAGTAGTAAGCGATGGAAAACGCAAGGGTAACCAATGCGCCCATGCAAAGACCGAGCGAAGCGTTGCAGTCGGCAAACGCGTCAATAAGTCCCTTGCCCGCGAAAAATCCGCCCGTGTAAATCATATATACAATGCAGGTAACAATCAGCATTGCGACGGGAAGAATCAGGTCAATAACCTTTCCCTTGCCGTTATCCTCTTCTTCGGTCTCGTCAAATTTGTGTTCACTGACTGTGAAAAGGTCGCCCTTTAGCGCGTTTTCTTCATGAATGCGCATTTTGCCGAAGTCGAACTGCATTACGGAAATCAGCACGACCATCGCGAGAGTAAGCAGCGAATAGAAATTGAACGGAATTGCCTTGAGGAAAAGCTCAACGCCGTTGACATTTTCAATGTTTCCCGAAACAGCGGCTGCCCATGAGGAAATAGGCATAATCATGCACATGGGAGCGGCCGTTGCGTCAATAATATACGCAAGCTTTGCACGCGAGATTTTATTGCGGTCTGTTATCGGACGCATTACATTACCGACTGTAAGCGTGTTGAAATAATCGTCAACGCTCAGAACAACGCCGAGTGCGAATGTGGAAAGCATTGCGACTCTGCGCGAGTGAATGTGCTTTCCCGCCCAGCGTCCGTAAGCAGCCGTACCGCCCGAGCGTCCGAGAATAACAACAAGGATTCCGAGCGTTACGAGGAATGTCAGAATCCCGATATTTCCCGAATCGGAAAGACTTGCCGTAATACCGTCTGTGAAAACAGCCTCAAGTGTGTCAATGGTGTTGAACCTTGCGTAAAGCAGAGCGCCCGACACGAGTCCGAGGAACAGCGACGAGTAAACCTCTTTGGTAATGAGAGCAAGAACAATCGCGACAACAGGCGGAAGAAGCGACCATGCCGTGCCGATAAAATTGTAATCGCCGAGAACATCGCCGTAGACGAGAATGCAGAGTCCCGCAACGATGATAAAGGTTACAATTGCGAACAGAATTTTCTTTTTCACGGATTTCCCTCCTTAAATAATTAAAGCCTTGCCTGTCGGAGAAGAAATCCGTCGGAGCAAGCCTGAAAGTTGACCGCAGATGCGGCTATATAAGGCAGTGCTCCGTAACCAGTACGACAGTGCTGAACATATTCTGCACAGCACCAGCTTAACTGCCCGGTACGGCAGATAAACTTCGGCGGTTTCTCTCTTCATTCTTCCCGTTATACCGACGTTAAAGCAACCGCTTGTTGCTCAAGAAGGTGAAAGTAAAAACCGCGCCCCTGTCATTTCAAATAATTTTAGCAAATAATGCTGTGAAAGTCAAGAAAAAGGAAAAGAAAAACATATAAAAAGAATATATTGGGTAAAATGTATAATTCTTTATGCAGAAAATGTACTGTCAGACTTTATTTTTTTATTGAATTAAAAACCCCGGAGTGTTAAAATCAATCTGTAAGTATATTCCGGAGGTTCGGCGATGAATATTAAAGAAAAAATAAAGCTTGATTATCACGGACTTATAAAACACGGTCCGATAAATATAGTTGCTTTTGGCGACAGCGTGACTCACGGCTGCGTCGGCGACGGTGAAATAAATTATGAAACGGTTTACTGGAACAGGCTGAAAAATAAAATCCTTGAGGTCAGCAATTATGTTCCTGTCAACACAGTCAATGCAGGCATCGGCGGAATAACCTCGTGGGATTCGCTCGAGCGCATGGACTCGCAGGTTTTCAGCCACAGGCCCGACCTTGTAATTATATGCTTCGGGCTTAACGATGTTAACGGCGGACTTGACGATTATCTCGGCGCAATGGGTAAAATTTTTGACAGATGCAAAGCGGAAAATACCGACGCGATTTTCCTTACGCCCAATATGCTCAATACATATGTTGCCGACAATACCCTTGAGGAGCTTAAGGAATACGCCGCCAAAACCGCCGAAATGCAGATGAGCGGCAGAATGGACAGATATATTTACGCCGCTGCCGGGCTTGCAAAGGAAAAGGGCATACCCGTCTGCGACTGCTATTCGGAATGGAAAAAGCTCGCGGAAACACAGGATACAACAATGCTGCTTGCAAACAGAATCAATCACCCGACAAGGGAGATGCACGAGCTGTTTGCGCAGTCACTGTTCAATATGATATTTGAAGGCACTGAATATGCAGGAAACAAAGAAAGCACAATGTTCAGTGAGGACAGATAAAGAAAGGAAGACGCATTATGAAAAAGGCATTGATTTTTCAGGGAGGCTGGGACGGACATGAGCCGAAGCTTGTGTCGGAGCGTTTCGCCTCGATTCTCCGCAAAAACGGTTATGAGGTTAAAATAACCGACACGCTTGATACTCTTCTTGACCTCGATTATCTTATGGGACTCGACCTTATTGTTCCGTGCTGGACAATGGGCGAAATCCCCGGCGACTGCTGCAAAAATGTTTGTAAGGCTGTTGCAAACGGTACCGGACTTGCGGGCTGTCACGGCGGCATGTGCGACTCCTTCCGTCAGGATACCGAGTGGCAGTTCATGACCGGCGGTCAGTGGGTCAGCCATCCCGGCGGGGACGGCACTCCTTATGTTGTTAATATAAACAAGGGTTCAAGCCCGATTGTTGAGGGACTTGACGACTTTGATGTATGCAGCGAGCAGTATTATCTCCACGTTGACCCTGCCGTTGAGGTGCTTGCGACCACACGTTTCCCAGTTGTGAATTACTACCATTGCTCCAACAAGCCTGTTGATATGCCCGTAATATGGACAAAATACTGGGGCTGCGGCAGAGTTTTCTATAATTCCCTCGGTCATCACGACGATGTTTTTGACAAGTCACCGAATGCTCAGATAATGATGGAAAGAGGAATGCTCTGGGCAGGCGAGGGCAAGGCTTACGCAATTGAACATGGACTCTCAGCTGAAAAATACGAAAAGTAAGGGTGATAATATGATTAAAATAGGTATTGTCGGCATAGGCGATATAAGCGGAATTTATCTCAAAAACATAACGGAAACATTCAAAGAGCTTCAGATTGTCGCTGTCTGCGACCTCATTAAAGAGCGTGCGCTCAAGGCTCAGGAAAAATACGGTATTCCAAAGGTTTACGATACAATGCAGGAGCTTTTCGCGGATGACGAAATTCAGCTTGTACTCAACATAACCCGTCCTGCCGAGCATTTTGAGGTTTCAAAGCAGGCTCTGCTTGCGGGCAAGCATGTTTACAGCGAGAAACCGCTCGGAGCCTCGCTTGAAGAAGGTAAGGAGCTTGTAAGAATCGCGAAGGAAAAAGGCCTTATGCTCGGCGGCGCACCCGATACCTTCATGGGCGCAGGCATTCAGACCTGCCGCAGACTTATTGACGACGGAGTTATAGGTGATATCGTCGGAGCCTCGGGCGCGATGATATGCCACGGACATGAAACATGGCACCATGACCCCGAATTCTATTACAAATACGGCGGCGGTCCGATGATGGACATGGGACCCTACTATATAACCGCGCTTATCAACCTCATCGGCAGGGTTGATAAGGTAACGGGCGTTACAAAGATTTCATTCCCGCAGAGAACAATCACTTCTCAGCCCTTTGCAGGCACTGTTATTGATGTTGAAGCTCCCACATACATTACGGGCGTGCTTCACTTTGAAAACGGCGCAATAGCAAATCTTACAACAACATTCGATGTCTTCAAGTCGGACAGCCACGATATCGAGATTTACGGCTCAAAGGGCACGATGTTTGTTCCCGACCCAAACGGCTTCGGCGGTACTGTTAAGGTTTATAACGGCGAAACAAAGGAAACGGTCGAATATCCTCTTGAATTTGACTATGCCGAAAACAGCCGTGCGCTCGGTCTTGCCGATATTGCAAAGTCAATAGAAACGGGCAGAGCCCCGAGAACATCGTATAAGCAGACCTTCCATGTGCTTGAGGTAATGGAAGCCTTTGCAAAGAGCAGCGCAGAGGGCAGAACAGTTGAAATTGAGTCTGACTTCAAGCGCGAAGCTCCGATGATAAAGAACAATACCCACGGCGTACTCGACTGATTGTTTAATTATAATCTGCAAAAAAACGGACAGTGAAAGCTCACTGTCCGTTTTTTATGCCATTGTTTCAAGCATTTTTGTTGTAACCTCATACTGTGTCGGTTCACCGTTTCGGAATTTAAGAAATTCATCGAGCATATAAACCGCCATCCGCTCAACCTCTTTTCCGCTGCTGCCTGCGATATGCGGAGTAAGAATGCAGTTCGGCAGCATGAAGAATCCGCTGTCCTTTTCGGGCGGTTCGGGGAAGGTGACATCAAGAATCGCCGTTATATCAGGACGCTTTTTAAGTGTGCCGATAAGCTCGCTTTCAACGACCTGTGCGCCGCGTCCCGTGTTGAGAAAGGTTGAATACGGTTTCATTTTTTCAAAAAGCCTTCCGTTAAGCATTCCCTGCGTCTGTGCGTTATTGGCAAGATGATTTGAAATTACATCGCATTCCGAGAATATTTCCTCAAGACTTACCTTTTTTACTCCGAGTTCCGCTGCAGTCTCGTCGAGCAGGAACGGGTCAAACGCGACAACCTCAAGGTTGTATGCCTTCAGCATTTTTATGACAAGCTTTCCAATCATTCCCGCGCCGATAATTCCGACCCTTGCACCGTAATTACCGATGAAATGTTCAAATTCTCTGCACGCATCTTCCCGTCTGCCGATGCTCGCAAGCGGCGAGGATTTGAAGAATCCCTTGTTCGCAAGCACAATCTGCGCTGTTGTATACTCCGCGACAGGAACGGCGTTTGCCGCCCACGCCGAGAAAACCTTTACTCCGCAGCTGAGAAACGGTCTTGCGAAATACTGAACCGTACCCGCTGCGTAGAAAACAGCCTTGAGGGAGGGGAGAAGCGTTCTGATTTCCTCCTCGTTCAGCGTCGGCATACCCCAGGTTGAAAATGCGTATTCAACCCCGGACAGCTCACTGTGTGCGCCGCCGTCGCGCAGAGCCTTTTCGGTATAAACCTCAGGAAGAATGTCAAGCTTCTCTCTGAGCTTTTCCTGCGTATCCTTTCCGTATACACGGTTTATTGTTTCGGGCGAACCCATGTAAATTGCTTTAGACTTCATAGCTTTTCCTTTCGGCAGATGCTTCCGCTGTCTTTTTTGTAAATGAGCTTATACAGACTTTACCGTCTCTGCGCAGATAGCTGCCGCAGATCATCAGCACCTTTTCCGTATCGCTTTCATCACGGGTGATTACAAGCATGTAAGCATCGGTATCGTAGCCGGCGATAACATTGTTTGAATTGTCATGCATGATGTGACCGTCAGCCATGTGATTGAACCAGATTTCACGCTCAATACCGTTTTCCGTAATACGCAGACCGCTTGCATTTTTGCTTTCAAGAATTTTATATTCTGTATTGTGTTCGTCATTGTCAAGCTCGACAGTATGAATCAGCAGGTGAGTGCGCTGTTCGTTTTCGGTTGAAAGCTCGATGTATTTCTGTATTTCATTTTCCTTATGGTCGGAATGTCCGTCTTTTTCGCAAACCGTCATGTTTCCGGGCTTGTGGGAAATCAGTCTTGCACGGCTTGTGCCGTTGTCAAAATCAACCTTTCCCGTGCCGATTTTGTATTCAGCGTCAAAATGCAGAGTGAACTGCACAGTGCTGTCCTCATGGCAGTAAACCTCGTCAAAAATAACAAGAATGCGGTTATCAAGCCAGATGAAATTGCGGTACATTCGTGAGCAGAGGTGTGCCATGGGCCCTGTTGAATCTGCCTGAACAAAGAACAGTCCGTCACTCTCAAAGCTGTCAGTCAGCGCACCGGGAAATCTTGTTCCGCGGTAAAGCTCCTCGTCGCGTCTGCCCTTGTTGCCTATGCGCAGAACGCTGTGAGCAACATCTTGACAGTAATAGGCATGATAAAGCGGCGAATCGTAATCACATCTGCCGCTGTCAGTAAAGAACTGTCTGCCCCTGTGATAGATTACAAACGAACCCGAATCGTTATGTGAATGGTTCCAGCAGTAGCCGCTCTTAACTGCGAACAGGGTTGCGTCAGCGTCCCACGATGAGCGCGAAACCGCAAAACCCGAAGAGTACAGCGTGTTTTTCGGAAGACAGTCAACATTTCCCTTCAACTCCGACGGCTTGTAGCACCCGTTGATTTCGTCCCATATATCATTTTCGTAGGTCGAAGCGCAGGTACGCAGGGCAGGCGTATCAATACCGTTCAGAATGCTGTATTTCGCCATGAAATCAATTTGCGTTCCGGGACTGTGGTCACCGAAATCAAGAAAATCATAAAAGAGTTTTCCGTCCTGCGTGCAGGGATAGGAGAATTTCATCGGGGCGTCGCATAAGCCTTCGGGAATGGCGGCACGGATTATTTCGTTCCTGCCGAAATATCTTTCATAGTTCCAGAGATAACGGAGCAGACTGCCCGTACCGAAGTTGTTATATCCGACGCT
Source organism: Acutalibacteraceae bacterium (assembly GCA_045639705.1). Taxonomy (GTDB): domain Bacteria; phylum Bacillota; class Clostridia; order Oscillospirales; family Acutalibacteraceae; genus CAG-488. The sequence goes on along the minus strand of JAZUDP010000166.1, from coordinate 4,862 downwards.
TTCGTAGAAGAAACCCTGCTCGTCAAAGTTTCTGAGCTTGTTGAAAAGTCTGTTGCCGCCGTAGGTCAGATAGTCCGCAAGCGCACCGTTAACGCAGTCAAGCACCTCGCGCTTTTTATCCTCTCCGACAAAATCAGAAAGTGCAAGAAAAGCCGATGCCGCCTCCGAAATACATACGCTCCACCAGTTGTGTCCCATGGAGTCGACGGCGTGAATACGCGTTTCGGGGAAAGCCCAGTCACCGAGCGCGGCATAAACGCCCTTTTGAAGAATTCCGTCGGAAATCTCACGGCGTTCGTCGGGCGTGAGGTAATCAAAAATTATGTCGTAAATTCCCGCAAGCGCAAGCGTTGTGCTTGTGGAGCATAAATCCGAGTGCCAGGGAACGGGCGTGCGCACGGTATAGCTTACGCCGAACCAGCGCTCAAACTTAATCAGATGAAGCAGCAGCTGCCTGAGCTTCTCAGCACATTTTTTATCGCCTTCGATTAAATATTTAACGCCGAGTACCGAACAGAGGCGGTTTGCCTGTCCGTTCAGCGAACCGAAATCCGCGTGCTGACTCTGCGTATTTTTGCCGTTTGCCTGTTCCTCGGTTACAAATTCTTCGTTAAGACATTTTTCCGTATCGGCAACGGCAGCCTCATAGCGCTTTTTGAGTTCAGCGTCAGACTCAAGTCTTCTGCGGAAATTTTCCGCATCTTTTTTCGTAACAAATAAATTCGGGTGCTGCATAGACTCATCTCCGTTTGTTCTGCGTCATTTTATTTGTACATATAAAATACCATATCACAGCTTACGGCTTCGCCGTTCCACATTCTTTCACCGATTGAATATGTGCCGAAGGGTGTTGATGTGAATTCCTGCTCCGCGGAGAATTCTCCTGTCTGCGGATTGAACCATTTATACTTATAAACCGTACTCGGTTCAAGACAGCCGATTCTGCCCGTCATGCGTCCGCCGAACTCATTCGCATTCGGCTTTTCTCCGACGGATTCATCACTGAAGCTGTAAAAATAGATTACCGCTTCGGAATTGTCGGCATTGCCTGCCGTATAAGCGAAAACACCTGCCGCCCGCTTGAAATAGAAGCTGTTGTCAAAGCGGGGGATAAGATTCCACCAATCGAACGAGGTGAAGAAATCTTTCATGTAACCGACCTGATATGAACTCGGATATTCAAGCGCGTCCTGCCATGTGGCGTTTATTTTTTCCTCCGAGGTAATCGTGTCAATTCCGTCGCTTGAGGTGTTTTCCTCGTCATAGATGTTCAGGTAGCTCCAGGTGTCATGCGCACCCCAGCCGTATCCGAACATGCCGCTTAAATAGGAAGCCCAGCCCTGCATTCTCGAACCGAAATTCTTTGTCCAAAGGTAACAGTATCTGCCCTCATAGTTTACGGCGGGCTTACCCTGCGAATTGTACCAGTAATCCTTCTGTACCTTATAATCCGTCTGCTTTGTAAGAGTCGGAGACCATTGCGCCGCGTACCAGCTGTGATTGCTGACATCACGGAATGCCGAGGGCATGGCGCCGGTATATTTTTCAAGCTTTTCGTCTGTTCCGCTGCCGTTTCCGTATGCCGCCGTGCTGCCCGAATTCTCTTGATGAGCGCTCAGCGGATGGGAGTATGCGTCGTATCTGTCAATATACTCGGCAACAAGCCTGTAGGGATTATTCTCGCTGTTCCAGCTGTACTGCGGATTTGCATCGGCATAAAAGTCGTTGTCGACCTCCTGCCCGAGAGTCCACATAACGGGATAGGCTCCGTAACGTGCCACCCAGTAACGCGAGATTTTTTCAAGATAGGTTTTAACATCCGGTACAAGCTCTTTGCCGTCTGCGGTGCTTTCCCAGCCTCCGAAGCGGTCAATAAGAACCTGCATATACGACGGGAAGAAGAATTCGGCATTCGCGTGTACAAGACCCGCATCGGCAATGGTTTTAAACTTTGCGTCATAATCCGCAAAGCCCGCCATATCTGTCTGCGAAACGCCGTCGGTAAGTTCAAATTTTGCTCCGATAGGCTCGCTCTGAATAACCGTGAAGCCCTGCTCTGCTCTCTTGGCGCAAATCGTTTTGACCATGTCCTGCGTTTCGTCACCGAGACTCCAGTGCGTGTCGCCGAGGTAGAAGAAGGGTGTGCCGTCATCATAGGTAATATATTTTTTGCCGTAGGCCGTCGTAACAAATCCGTGCTTATAGATTTCAAGCTCACCGTCATATTCTGTACAGATAACCTTTCCGGTTCTGCCGTTAAGGTCAGCGTTGCTTTCATCCGTGCATACGGTTCTGAACAGCCACTCGCCCTCAGACGGACAGACGAAGCGCACTTTCCATGTGCTGCCGCCGTCCCAGAATGCGGGCACTGTATATTTGACTCCGTTACCGGCAAGCACAAGGTCAACATCAATATCGCTGAACGGGTCGGCATACTGCTTTGAGCTTTCAAATGTCAGCTCGTTCGCAACCCATGTTTCCGCAGTCATGTTTATTTCGGGTTCAGTCACAAAATCATCTCCTGTATCATCGGGAACCGTCTTTTTCCTGTAAGTGCTTTCCCCGGGATAATTCTGTTTTTTCTTTTCCGCCTTTCTGACGATTTCAGCATATGCTCTGCCTGCAAAGCAGTACGGAAGACCTGTGCTGTCAAAAACGCTCTGAAGATTCTTACTGCCCTGAATAAATCCCGTGTACATTGTTATTATCACGGAAAGGAAAAACGCAAGAATTTTTGCCATATTCATCACCTTTTCTCAGTTATTGCCAAGCTCCCAGAATGCGACTGCGCTTGCGGCGGCGACATTGAGGGAATCAACATTGTTTGACATTGGAATTTTGATTACATAATCGCTTTTTTCGATGGTTTCCGCTTTCAGCCCGTCACCCTCCGAGCCGAGCAGAATTGCGAGCCGCGGCTCTGCCGCAAGACGGGTATCCTTAATTGAGATACATTTGTCGGTCAGTGCCATAGCGGCGGTTTTAAATCCGAGCGCGTGAAGCCTGTCAACGATTGAGCCGTCAGCTTCGGAAATTGCCCACGGAATCTGGAACACGGTTCCCATGCTTACGCGTATTGCGCGCCGGTAAAGGGGATTGCTGCATGAATCGGTGAGTATCACCGCGTCAATATTCAGCGCGGCGGCGGAACGGAAAGCAGCCCCCACATTGGTAGGATTCATCACATTTTCAAGCACAGCGATGCGCGAGGCTTTTTTTACGGTTTCACTTAATGACTTTATTTCCGGACGGTGCATTGCGCACAGCATTCCACGCGTCAGCATGAATCCCGTCAGCTGTGTCAGCACCTCAAACGGCGCAGTGAAAACGGGGATATCTCCGCAGCGTTCAATAATGCGTTTGGCCTGTGTTTCAATGTGCCTGTCCTCGACAAGGATTGAAATCGGCTTGCAGCCTGCGTCAAGCGCACGCTCAACGACCTTCGGACTTTCGGCAATAAAAATTCCTTCCCCGGGATGCTCACGGTTAAGGAGCTGCGCTTCACTCAGCCGCGCGTAAACATCAAGCTCGGGCGAGTTGAAGTCGGTAATATGTATTATGTCGGGCATACAATCACTCCGAAACATTAAAATTTTAAATCAGATGAAATTTATCGTTTTCCTCAAGCCCGAGCAGTTCGATAATTGCCTCGGCATTCTGTTTTTCAACGGCAAATTTTTCCGGATGATGTGCGTCTGAACCGAAATAGAATTTACAGCCCTCCGCTTTTGCGATACGGTAGGGGAGTAGAGTACAGTCTCTGTTTTCGTCGGTAAGGGAAGACGCGGAGAAATTCAGCTCAATGCCGACGCCCTTTTCGGCGGCCTTGTGAAACAGCGGCGCATAATCGTTTTCCGTAAGAAGCCCGAGAACCTCAGCGCTATGGTCGGGATAGATGAGGTGACAGGTCGGATGTGCGATTCCGACCTTGTGGAACGGAAGATCCATATCAAGAACACCGTCAAAACGGCTGACCCAGAGTTTTGCGCGTTCCTCGGCGTTCTCATCGCCGCGGCAGGTAAATCCGTTCATATGCAGATGTGTAGTCGGAATTATGATAAAGTCAAAACGGTCATACACTGCAGGCGAAATGCCGAGCGTCATATCGGCACGCAGCTCGGTTTCACAGCCGAATAAAAAACGTACCCCGCCCGCCTGCGGAAGCGGAAGCGACTGAGCAATATGTTCGTAATTCTGAACAGCATACCAGTCGGACGGGCCGGGAACATTTTCGTCCCAGTAGTGATCGGCAATGCATACAGTTTTCAGACCGTTGTCAATCGCATAGCGCAGAATGGCGTCCGTTGTCTGCTCAGGGTCGCGGGAACAGCGGGACAGCTGAGAATGAATGTGCAGATCGTTATCAAAACAGTATTTCATGTTATTCCTCCTATATGAAAAACTGATGCGGTTCCGGAAAATACTTTCACGCATGAATAAATTATAGAATAAAAACACCGTTTTGTAAAGTGATGTATTATATTCAGTTTGCTCCGACGGAAAGAATATAATAATCACGCCCGAAAGGACTTGGTATGATTTATACAAAAAATCCTGCCGATGCGGATGCATCAACAGGATTCCCGTGCGAGAGACGGAACTGACCTGCGGACTAAAAAACAGTCCGTCGGACTGCTTTTTGCCTCCTCCGTCGGCCGTCCTGTTCAAGTTCCCATTACATAGAAAAAAACGGCAATCGCTGCTGCGATTGCCGGTTTTTGGGCTAAAGATTGCAATATCGACAAAACGAGTATAATCGTTAAATTCGTAACGCAAAGAAGGAACAGGAACGCCTTATTTTTTACTTGACAAACTGAGTTTTAACGATGTCAAAGCGCAAGAATCGCATTTGCAATTTCACG
>JAZUDP010000165.1:0-3810 GCA_045639705.1 Acutalibacteraceae bacterium | reverse complement strand
TTTGAGATGAAGGACAACGGTCTTTCAGAGGTTGAAAATCCGTCGCAGATGATGATTTCAGGAAGACCGAAGAACACCTCAGGTTCATGTGTTGCGTGTCTTATGGAAGGGTCAAGACCGATTCTTGCCGAGGTACAGGCGCTTGTGAGTGCGAGCGGCTACGGCAATCCGAGAAGAACGGCAAACGGCTTTGATTATAACCGTCTTGCGATGCTTCTTGCTGTTCTTGAAAAACGTGCGGGTTATTTTTACGCCAATACGGATGTTTATATTAATGTTGTCGGCGGTTTGAGACTGGACGAGCCTGCATCTGACCTTTCGGTTGCGCTTGCGCTTATTTCAAGTCTTAAGGACGCACCGATACGCGACGATGTCATTGCCTTCGGTGAAATCGGACTCGGCGGTGAAATCCGTTCAATAGGAAGCTGTGAGCAGCGGATAAAGGAGGCTGTGCGTCTTGGCTTTACAAAATGCATAGTACCTTATCATAATTATAAAAATTTAAATGAAAGTATTAAACAGTCGGCTGAGATTGTTCCCGCAAGAACAATACGCGCAGCATTTGACGCCGCTGTTGAATGATAAAAGGAGAACCGGATATGAAAATTTCAAAGAAAATTATTGCAGTGATTCTTGTGCTTGTAACTGTATTCTCAATTTCCGCACCGGCCACAACGGCGATGTCGCCGGTTTACAGCACTATACTTGCGCCTGCCGAAAAATCTGTTCTTACAACCGCAAGATTCCTTCAGCTTCTTAAGCCGATAACCACGGTTCTCAGAATGCTGTCCGGCAAAGGCTTGTCGGAAAGCAATGTTGAAATCAATTTCTGCGAGGGCGTGGCCGCCGACCTTTGTGCTTATATTCTTGAAAATTCCGGCTTTGACATTCCGACATTATGCAAGCAGATTCCTCTTGATACTTCCACGCTTGAAATGTTCTACAGCGTAACCGGTACAGATACCGCGAAGGTGAGAGAAGAAATCCATAAGCTCAGAAAACAGGCTGACGCGGAAGGCGATACTACAAAAAGCTATGTGCTTTATTTCCTTGAAAACTATCTTTCCGTTATCAAAAAGGTTGATATTTATACAGTTCCCTTCGGAGAAGATGGCGTAACGCGTGCGATGCTTGATATTACCCGTATGGACGGAACAGTCGAGACCGTATATACAGATATTTTCTTCAGCCCCGAAGGACTTGTTTACGGCAGATATAACAAGGGACTTCTCGGACTCGGCTTTGAATGCTCGGTTTATGACCTGCTTATTTATGCGACAACGGACTGCTGGATGAAGGATTTCGGTTTCTGCTTCTTCTATGATTTCTTCTGCTACACAACGCCGTTTTTCAATTATCTGACACGCCGATTCAAGTTTGACTATGACGGCAAAGAATGGATGATACAGATATGGAAGGGCAATTATGTAATTGCCAACGGCTGTGAGGTAGGAATTTACAACCGTGAACCCGGCAGCTTCGGAACATATTATGACTGCTATGACGGTACGATGAAAATGTCCGCAAAGCTCAGCTACTGCGATAATACAATATATGAAATCGAGCAGGAGCATTGGTGGCTTAACGGCTTCAAGCTCGGCGATACGCTTTACAAGCCGAGTCTTCTTAAGATGGAATTCTCCGTTGAGCTTATTGACGAGGAAATGGCAAACGCTTTTGCCAATGCAATCAACAACCACTATATGCATGACGTTTCATGCACGGTTGACGGAAACAGGGTCAGTGCAATATGGTAAAAAAAGAGGGAGCATAAGCTGCTCCCTTTTTTTCTGTTCATTTTTATATTCCGAAAAGTCTGTGTGCGTTTTCGTTTGCGGCGTCAATAAGCGTCTGTGTATCAATTCCTTTAACCTCGGCAAGCTTTTCGGCTGTGTAAGCGATAAGGTCGGATGAATTTCTCTTCCCTCTGAAGGGAACGGGCGCCATGTAAGGACAGTCTGTTTCAAGAAGAAGTCGGTCGAGAGGAAGAATTTCGGCAACCTCAAGCGGCTTGCGGGCATTTTTGAAGGTTACCGCTCCGCCGAGTCCGATATACATTCCGAGCTTAAGCACTTCCTTAGCCATTTCGGCACTGCCCGAAAAACAGTGTACGACTCCCTTCGGCTGATATTTCTTCAAAAGGTTTAATGTATCCTCATGCGCTTCTCTGTCATGTACAATTACAGGCAGACCGAGTTCCTTTGAAAGAATAAGCTGCTGCTCAAACACTTCAAGCTGTCTTTCCTTAGGCACATCGTCATAATGATATTCAAGTCCGATTTCACCGATTGCGACGCATTTATTATAGGAATAAAGCTCCTTTATCTGTTTTAATTCACTGTCTGTTGCATCGGTGATGTCGCTCGGATGAACACCGAGTGCGCAGTAAAAATAATCGTATTTTTCGCAAAGCTCAATGCTGTTTCTGCACGATTTAAGACTGCAGCCGCAGTTGATAACGTTTATAACACCCAAAGAGGGCAGGGATGAAAGAAATTCATCTCTGTCCTCCTCAAATTTTTCGTCATCGTAATGTGCATGTGTATCAAAAATATTATTGTACATCATCTTATTCTTGCACCGGCAGGCATATCGTCAACAAAAATAACCTTAACATCGTCTTCGCCGCAGTCACCCGCGAGAATCATGCCGTTCGATTCAACACCGCAAAGTACGGCAGGCTTAAGATTGGCAACAAGAACCACCTTGCGTCCGATAAGGTCCTCGGGCTTATACCATTTGGCGATACCGCTTGCAACTGTCCGCGGAGTATCCGTGCTGTCATCAAGGGAAAGCTTAAGAAGCTTTTTAGCCTTTTTAACGGGTTCGCAGTCCTTAATCTGAGCAACTCTGAGTTCAACCTTTGCAAAGTCCTCAATACCGATCTGAGCAAGTCCCTCGATTTCGGGCTTCTCATCTTTCTTTGCTTCTGCAATCTGAGCCTTCTGAATTTCTTCAATCTTAACAGCGATTTCCTTGGGGTCGATTCTTGCAAAAAGAGGCTCCGCGTTTCCAACCTTGTTGTCAGCCTTAAGTGCGCCGAAGCTTTCAAGGCTGTCATAGCACTTTATATCAGTGTTGAGCTGAGCAAAGATTTTATCGGATGTTTCGGGAATATAGGGAGAGAGAAGAACTCCGAGGAAACGGATGGATTCAAGAAGGTTGTAAAGCACTGTGGAAAGTCTGTCCTTCCTTGCATCGTCCTTTGCAAGCGCCCACGGCATTGTTTCGTCAATGTACTTGTTGCAGCGCTTTGCAAGATTGAATATCGCTTCAATTGAATCGCTTACGCGGTACTCTGCGAGCAGGTCATCGACCTTTTTGACAGTTTCAACAGCGAGAGACTTAAGCTCGTCGTCAAGCGGCTCGGAACAGTCCGTGCAGGGGAGTACGCCGTCAAAATACTTGTTTGTCATTGCGATTGTGCGATTGACAAGGTTGCCGAGTGTATTTGCGAGGTCGGAATTGTAGCGCTCAATCATTGTGCTGTAGGTTATGGAGCCGTCGGATGTGTAAGGCATCTCGGAAAGAAGATAATATCTTACAGCGTCAACGCCGAAGAGCTTGACAAGGTCGTCGGCATAGATAACGTTTCCGCGTGATTTGGACATCTTTTCAGCGCTGTTTTCGTCTTTGCCGAAGAGGAGCCACGGATGGCCGAATACCTGTTTGGGAAGCGGCTCGCCGAGTGCCATAAGCATAATAGGCCAGTAAATTGAGTGGAAACGGACAATATCCTTACCTATGATGTGAACATCGGCAGGCCAGTATTTTTTATAAAGCTCATCATTGTCGCTGAGGTAGCCGAGA
>JAZUDP010000164.1:0-6577 GCA_045639705.1 Acutalibacteraceae bacterium | reverse complement strand
GAGAAAATGATCACCATCGCTAAGACAAACGACCTTCACTCAAGAAGACAGGTTCTTGCATACGTTACTAAAGAGGACGTTGTTAAGAAGCTCTTTGACGAGATTGCTCCTAAATACAAGGATGTAAACGGCGGTTATTGCCGTATTATTAAGACTGGTACTCGTCGCGGTGACGCATCAGAGATGTGCATCATCGAACTCGTTGATACTGAGTCCAAATAATCAGGTATAATCCAAAAAAATTAAAGCCCTTCGCTTCGGCGGAGGGCTTATTTTTTATTATTTTACTGACATTCAAGACCGTATGCGGTCAGTATATGTTTTCCGACCTCGTACATCAGTCTTACTGCGGCCCGTTTGATTTCAAGCGTGGGGTCTGCCGCAAGCTGTTCGCCGCTTTTGTTTCTGTAATTCGGCCATGAGCCTGCGCACGAAACAATATTATCGCTTTCAAACGTGAAAACACCGTTTCTGTCGATAAATCCGTTATCCTTCAGACCGCGCATAACCGCGTCAATATCAAGCGTTCCCATATACGGACAGATATGGTCGTCGCGTATGCCCATGTTGTCCTGAATATGTACGGCGCCGAGATAATCGCCGAGTCTGACTATATCGCCGTACTGGTCGGGATTAATAAGGTTCGCATGACCCACATCCCAGCAGACTCCGAGCAGGGGATGACCGCACAGCTCCGCAAGCTCAACCATATGCTCTCCGCTTGCAAGCGAGCATTCGCCGTTGTCCGCAGGCAGGTAGTTTTCTGCAAGCACGCGGACGTTATATTTTTCCATAGCGGGATAGAGTGCCTCATAAAAGCCCTTTATTTCCGTCAGATATGTGTTCCAGTCATCGGGCATTCTGTATCTTCTGCTTCTGCCCGAGTGGACAACAATTCTGTCAATTCCGAGATAGGCGCACGCTTCAATAGCTCTGATATTTCCCTTTACAACTGTTTCGCGGTCATTGCTGAAATAGTCGTTGCCGGGGGAGTGAGCCTGTACAAAATCGAAGCCGAGTTTTTCCGCTTCCTTTGAAGCGGCGGCAATGTTTTTAACCCAGTCGTCAGTCATAAACGCCGAGCCTTCATAGTTAAGTCTGTAAAATGAGTAATCGAGATGCCTGAAGCCTGTTCCCTCATAGGCTCTCACCATCTGAGCCTGGGTTTCGCAATAGTCCTGAAAATCACCGATAGTTGTTGCAAGGCGCATAATTAAGTCCCCTTTATAAAATCAAAAATTCTCCGGAAGCTTCTGACTCCCTTTAAGAAGCTTTTCCCGTTCCTTATAGTCCGGAAGTATGCTTTCCACAAAGGAATAAAACGGTTTGCTGTGATTGTGATGAACCGTGTGCGCAAGCTCATGCACAACAACATAGTCAACTGCCTCCTCGGGATAAAGCATCAGCATGTATGAGTAACAGATACCGTTTTTGCCGCTGCAGCTGCCGAAACGCTTCTGTGCCGATGTGATTTTTACCGTGCTGTACTCAACGCCCATCAGCTTTGCGTAATATTCTGTTTTCTGCGTAAGCACATTCCCGGCGATTTTTTTCAGCTTTCTGATATCTTCAGCTGAAAGCGCAAGCCTTCCGTCCGCTTTTTTCTGCTGTGCGGAAAGGGCTTTTTTTATCCATTCGTCGTGTTCTTCGATGAATTTGTCAATTTTTCGCTGAGAAAAAAGCTTCGGCGCGCGGACGATTATTTCACAATCCTCAGTAACCTGAATGGCGACCGTTCTGCGCCCGGAGCGTATAAGCCTGTATTCGTACATCAGCTCACCTCTTTTGAAATATTGTAGCACAAAAGGGAAACATATACAATAAAAATTGATTTTCGCTTATAAGTGTGATATAATTTTCAAAATCAGTGATTACTGAAAGTGAGGCTTTTATTATGGTATCCGAATTAATGACCGAATACGGCAACAACCGCTGCCTTATCAGAGAAATAAGTGAAATCTGCAATAAAAAAGCCGCCGAAATCGGCAGAGAAAATCTCTGTGATTTCAGTATAGGCAATCCGAGCGTTCCTTCTCCTGCCGCGGTAAGAGAAGCAATGGTAGATATTCTGACGAATGAAAACCCGCTCAGTATTCACAGCTATACAAGCGCTCCGGGACTTGCCGAGACCCGTGCCGCTATTGCCGCCAATCTGAACAAACGCTTCGGTACGGATTATACCGCGGCAAATCTTTATATAACCTCAGGCGCCTCAACATCTCTTGTATGCTCAATCAAGGCGGTTCTTAAGGATAAGGACAGCGAGATTATCGGCATTGCGCCCTATTTTGCCGAGTACAAGGCATTCACCGAGGGCAACGGGGGAGTTTTCCGTCTTGTTTCCGCGGATACCGCGAATTTTCAGATTAATTTTGATGAGCTTGAGTCGCTTATCAATGAGAAAACACAGGCGGTTATTATCAATTCACCAAACAATCCGTCGGGCGTGATTTATTCGGCCGATACTCTCACAAGGCTTTCAAGGCTGCTTACAGAATACAGTGAGAAATTCGGACACGCTATTTATCTTATTTCCGACGAGCCTTACCGTGAGCTGGTATATACCGATGAGCCTCTGCCTTTTACCGCAAAATTTTACAATAATACAATAGTATGCTATTCGTACAGCAAGTCATTCTCGCTTCCGGGTGAGCGTATAGGTTATGTGCTTGTTCCCGACGAGGTTGAAAATCATGAGGATGTTTACAGCGCTGTTGCAGGCGGAGCGAGAGCTTCGGGATTTATCTGCGCTCCCTCTCTTATGCAGAAGGTAATTGCCCGATGTGCGGATGTGACTCCCGATATTGAGATATACAGAAAGAACCGCGATTTTCTTTATAAATCGCTTACGGAAATCGGCTACGAATGCGCTTATCCCGCAGGAGCGTTTTATCTGTTTGTCAAGGCGCCCGTTGAGGACGCAACGCCGTTCTGCATGAAGGCGATGGAGGACAACCTGTTTATTGTTCCGGGCTCCGAATTTGCCTGCCCGTCACATTTCAGAGCAGCGTACTGTGTTGACTATGAAATGATTGAACGTTCCATTCCCGTCTTTGAAAAAATATATAAGGAAGCAGTAAAATGAAAACAGTAAAATTATACGATACAGACAGTCACCTTTATGAATTTGAGGCTGAAGTACTCAGCTGCGAGGAAAAAGACGGCAAATATCTTGTCGTTCTCGATAAGACGGCTTTTTTCCCCGAAGGGGGAGGCCAGAAGGCTGACGAGGGTACTGTTGACGGCATAGCTGTCACTGATGTTCAGATTAAAGACAAGGTGATTTATCACAGCACGGAATCCGCAATTGAGGTAGGAAAAACAGTAAAGTGCGCGCTCAACGCCGATATTCGTTTCCGCAGAATGCAGAACCATTCGGGCGAGCATGTTTTTTCGGGAATTGCTCACTCGCTTTACGGCTGTGAAAATGTCGGCTTCCACCTCGGCGACGATGTTACGATTGACTTTGATATCGAGCTTGACAGTGAGCAGATTAAGAAAATCGAAAAGCTTTCCAATGAGGCTGTGTGCAGAAATGTAAAAATAACAGCCGGATATCCCGATGAGGAGACTCTGAAAAAGCTTGATTACAGAAGCAAGCTTGAGCTGACCGAGGATGTACGCATTATCACGATTGACGGTGTTGATGTATGCGCCTGCTGCGCTCCGCATGTTTCTTTTACGGGTGAAATCGGACTCATAAAGGTTCTTTCGTTTATGCGTCACCGCGGCGGTGTGAGAATTTTCATCAAGTGCGGTCTTGACGCTGTCGAGGACTGTGTTATCAAGGCGGATAACCTTTCGAAAATCGCCGTTGCCCTTTGTGCTAAGCCTAACGAAACGGCGGAAGCCTTTGAAAAATATCAGAGTGATACCGCGGAGCTTAAACAGAAAATCGCAAAGCTGAGCAAGGAGCTTTCCGCGCTTAAGGCTCAGAGCATTGAGGATACGGACGGAAATATAATTCTGTTCGAGGAAGGCTCGGACATGCCGACGCTGAGAACAACCGTGCTTGACGGTGCAAAGCACACTGAAAAGCTGTGTGCAGGCTTCTCCGGCAGCGACGAAAAGGGATATATCTATGTTATTGCGAGCGAAAAGCTTCCGCTGCGCTCAATGTCAAAGGAAATAAACACCGTCCTTAACGGAAAAGGCGGCGGCTCGGACGAACTGCTTCAGGGAAGCGTAAAGGCGTCAAAAAGCGAAATTGAAAAGTATTTCAGCGAGGTTTGATATGAACATCTGCGTTTACGGTGCTTCAAGCACCACGATAGACAAATCGTATATTGAGGACGGAGAAAAGCTGGGCAGAGCTATGGGCAGGCACGGCTTCGGACTTGTTTTCGGAGGCGGCACAAACGGACTCATGGGCGCTGTTGCCCGCGGTGTGAACGAAATCGGAAAAACGGATATAATCGGAATCGCTCCTGCGTTCTTCAACGTTGACAGCGTTCTGTACAAGCATTGCACGGAGTTTATCTATCCCGAAAATATGCGCGACAGGAAAGCTCTCATGGAAGAAAAATCCGAGGCGTTCATAGTCACCCCGGGAGGAATAGGCACATTTGACGAATTTTTTGAGATTCTGACGCTCAAGCAGCTCGGCAGACACAACAAGCCGATTGCGATTCTCAATACGAACGGCTATTATGACCATTTTCAGTCATTTATTCAGAACAGCATTGACGAAAGCTTTCTGAACGGGGAATGCAGAAAGATGTTTTTTATTTCCGACGATTGCGAGGAAATACTCAGCTACATTGAGAACTATAAGCCTGAAGACACACCTGTTTCAAAATTCAAGGATATAAAATAAAAAATCCCTGCTAAAAAAATCAGCAGGGAATTTTTTACTGAATATTGAGATTGTTAGGATTGTCGAAGCGGATTATCTCGCGGCTTTCGATATCCATATCGGGAATCATAATGGGCTGAATGCCTGCGTTGGCAGTAACGGTTGTGACTGCGGCTCTTGCGTAGGGGAACAGCTCCTTATAGGTCTGAACGTGGAGAACCTCGCGCTCAACAGACGCATCGTATTCAAAAATACCTGCAAGCACAAGCTTGATGCTGAACTGGTCGGGATGCTCCTTGTCGGTAATTGTTACCGAAAACTTACCCTCACAGATGTTCTGATTGGTATAGCGAACGTTGTATGCATAGCTGTTTTTAAGCTCTATTTTGGAGTTGCCTCTGATTCTGTTGATAAAATTAATTTCCTCAATTTTATATGCTTTAAGCTTTAAAGTCTTCATATTTTTACTCCTTTATGAAATTATTATTATATTATCACACTTTATCAAAATATACAAGAGAAATATTGCATTGACTTTAATGCTTTTTTATCTTATTATATATACATAACTCAACGGAGGTAATTAGTATGAAAAATATACAGGTTACAAAGCCTGTCGAGCTTCTTGACGAAAACGGTAATCTTACTCAGCCGGGTTATGCGGTCAAATCAGATATTTATGTTTATGAGCGTGATAAAATCAAAGCAAATCCCGCGAGAATTAAGGAATGGGACTTTTATCAGATAAACACGGACAGATATGTTGTTCAGATTAATATTTTTGATATTTCAATCGGCGGTGCCGTTACATTCTGCATCCGCGACCTTGAAACAGGCAAAAAAGACGAGGATATGGTGCTTGATATTCTGACAATGGGAAGATACAATCTGCCTGAAAGCGCGGAAAAGCCTCATGTTATTGAGTACAACGCACACGGAGCAATCCTTAAAATTGATGTTGCCGACGGCAAAAGGCACGTTTACTACAAGAAAGGCGCAAACGAAGCCGATATTCACCTTCAGATGCAGCCGAATCATGAGTCGCTTGTCATGGCTGTTCCTTTTAAGGAAAAGGGACATTTCTATTACAATCAGAAAATGAACTGCATGACAGCCGAGGGCTTTGCCAAGAGCAAAAATATCCGTGCCGAATTCACACCCGATAAGGCTTTCTGCGTGCTTGACTGGGGACGCGGCGTGTGGCCCTACAAGGTTGAATGGTTCTGGGGCAACGGCACGAAAAGGCTCGAAAACGGCGACCTCTTCGGCTTTGAAATCGGCTGGGGCTTCGGCGATATGAGCGCCGCAAGCGAAAACACGCTGTTCTACAACGGCAAGGCTCACAAAATCGGCAGCATGAATATGTACCGCAACGAGAGCAATATTATGGACCCGTGGGTATTTCAGACTGATGACGGGCGCTTTAACATGACAATGGTTCCCGTTAATGACCATCATACAAAGACAAAAATCGGCAATGCGGTCGGACTTGAATGCCATCAGGTATTCGGCAAATGGAGCGGAACCGCGGTTCTTGACAACGGAAAGGTTATTGAAATCAGGGACATGACAGCCTTCTGCGAGGAATGCCATAACCGCTGGTAAACGGTTTTTCGTAAATATTGAATAAAAAAACACGGGGCTTTGGGCGCCTTCAGAAAGTGAGAAACCGGTTTTGAATGGCTATAATCGCCTTATACTTGCTGAAAAACCTTGAAATACGCGAGTATTCCTGCGGTTTTGTCAGCAGCGTCTAAGTCTGATTCTATCTCATTCAAAACT
>JAZUDP010000163.1:0-15569 GCA_045639705.1 Acutalibacteraceae bacterium | reverse complement strand
TCCGTTATACAATCACAATTTTATACTGTAGGGGACATTCACGAATGTCCCGCAAAATTTCAGCAAACACTGATGGGCGATTAATAATCGCTCCTACAAATTGTAATTTGTCGAGCTGTAATTTTGATGTTGCCCCGCCTCCCTTGTGTAAAGGGAGGTGGGACGGCATAAGCCGTGACGGAGGGGTTGTAAAAAAGAATAGCAGATAGATTACCAAGAAAACGCGTTTAGACAATCCCTCAGTCTCGCATTCGCTCGACAGCTCCCTTTACACAAGGGAGCCTGACCGCTATACCAAACTCAGCGATAAATTGTAATTTGTTCAGTTCTTACTGCTCGCGCACGGTAACATTATTTCTGCTTACTGCCCACGCGGCATGCGACCGCAGGCACTGCGGCAAATTGAGATTTATTAATCCCCGTAAAAAGAAGTCACTTCACAATGCCAGCCTGAATAATTTTTAACGATATCCGCAAACTCATTGTTAAGAGCTTCCAAATCTTTTGCAAAAGCAATAAACGCGGTATGATGTCCGACCTGTATCAATATCTGCTTCGACGGGAGATAAAAATATGACTGCGTCAGATAACGCATATTGCCTTCTGTCACATTTTCAATCAGCATTTTATCTTCTTTAACGTCTGCCGTGTAATACGATTTCGGCTTCAACTGCGTTTTAAGCTCCTGCACTAAATTGAAATCGTCAATATTTGTCCAATGGCAGTAATTTGACAGTTCATTAAAAGGGCCGATGCATATGTTCTCTTCGTGATAAAAATCAAATATATCAAACAGAATGTCCGACATCTGAGAGGCAATATCAAAAAACTCCGACTTGGTTTTCAGCGACATTTCGCTTATTCTGCCGCCTTCCCAGTCCTTTTCGTTGTAGACAATAACATATTTATCCGTATCGGTAATGTTTATGTTAATGTCCTTTTTATATATTCTTTTCATTTTTCCTCTTCAAGCTAAATATGTAGGGCAAGGGCTCTGCTCTTGCCCCACGTTGCTGATTTTAAACACAGCGATAAACAGGGATTTATCGATAAAGTCATTGTAAATCTTTGTTTCTATTATTCAGATAATCGAACCAATTCTTTGCATATCTTGTATCCCATGCAACATGTGTAATTGACGAGTACGGTATTGTCAGCATATCCTCCTGCCAAATGCCGTCTGCACCAAATTGCCGAAATATCAGATTACGTTTATTGACTTTAAATATTTTTCCAATGGCAAACTGTTCGTTAATATCATCCTCAATAATCAAAAAACCTGAAAACTCCTGCAAACACATAAATATCGACTGCCAAGATGATAAGTTGATATGGGGATCGTGTACTTGCTTCGTGATTCCGTTCCAAATATTTATTGTCTGGCACAAATCATCTTTCGTTTCAACTTTTGTTATATGAGACATTTTTCTAATGTGAAATCCATCAAGTAAAAAATCATTTTCTTCTTGAGCAAGTAAAAAAAGTCCATTCACGTCATTAGGGTAATAATAGTAATAATTGGAATCGTATTTCAAATATACACGAGCCATAATTGTTTCATTTTTGCATTTATCAAGGATAGCAATTTTGTCTTCTTTTTTCATATTGTACCTCATCCGCAAATTCTGATTTACCTCCGTGCTAACGGCTCGCGCACAGAGACAGAAAATCTGATAACCGCTGCCTCGGCTTGTCTGCGGCGACACGCCGCCAAATTCGGATTTGTTAAAGGCTTTACTTCTTCGGCGGGAATTCCATTGAAATTCTGCCGAGCTTGCCGCCGCGGTATTCGTCGAGGAGCATGACCGACGCGCGTTCGGTATCAATCTCGCCGCCGCTGATGAGCATGCCTCTTTTTCTGCCGATTGCCTCAAGAATCTCCCACGACTGCAAATCCCCGAAATCCGCGATTTTGTAACGCTCCGTAAGTCTTTCGGGATATCCCTCGCGCAGAACGTCGATAAGGCGCACCGCCATTGTTTCAACATCGAGAACCGCGTCCTTGACCGAACCGATAAACGCAAGCTTGTCGCCTACAATCGGGTCGTCAAACTTCGGCCACAGCACACCGGGGGTGTCGAGAAGCTCGATTCCGTTGCCGATATTGAACCACTGATTGCTCGTCGTAACGCCCGGTCTGTCCGCAACCTTGGCGCGGACTCTGCCCGCCATTTTGTTTATAAACGACGATTTGCCCGTGTTAGGGATGCCGACAACCATGACGCGCAGTGCCTTGCCAACCATTCCTCGTTCATTGTTCGCCTTGATTTTATCGGCAAGCACTCTGCGTACAACAGCGTGATAGTTATTAAGTCCCTTGCCAGAACGGCAGTCGACAGGCATAACCTCCGCGCCCGTTGAGCGGAAATATTTTATCCACTCCGCTGTCACCGCTTCGTCGGCAAGGTCGCATTTATTCAAAAGTATAATCCTCGGCTTGCCTGCCGTGATGTCCTCGATTTCGGGGTTGCGGCTTGCAAGCGGTATTCTTGCATCAAGCACCTCGGTAACACAGTCCACACGCGAAAGGCTCTCTTTGATAAGACGCCTTGTTTTCGCCATGTGACCGGGAAACCACTGTACCGTCTGTTTCTGAAAATCACCCATATTTTTCTCCTGAATTACTCTTTGGTTTTACTGTAATATTCTACACCCGAATATGTTCCGTCTTTGTTCAGTCTTCTGTTCGGAATGTATCCGTCCTTTTTGAATCCTGCTTTTTCCATTACCCTTGAAGACTGCCTGTTCAACTCGTTACAGCTGCATTCCACTAAATAATAACCCGATTCCAGCAAGTAATCTGATACCGCTTTTAATGCTTCTGCTGTATATCCATGTCCCCAATAATCATATTGCAGTACATATCCGACATTACAGTAATTGTTCTTTTTATTAACAGTATTTACAGAAATATTTCCTATTGATTTCTTTGTTTCTTTTAAAACTATTGACCATCTTTCATATTTATCAACTTCAACTTTAGAAACACAATCTTTAATATAATCAAGTTCCTGTTCCTTTGTTAAATCCGGAAAATGAAGATACTTATGTAACCTTTCATCATGAAGAATATCATAAAATACATCTAAATCTTCTTCGCTGTATCTTCTTAAAATTAATCTGTCTGTTTCCAATCTCGGACTGAGCATATAATCACTTCTTTAAAACATATTATTTAAAAACTTTTCCGTCAGCCGTGATAAGCTTTTTGCGCAGAATGTGCATCTGTGTGTGCTTCACGCCAATTAAGTCCTCTATCGTTTCGACAAGCAGTGCAGGGTTGAGATTGTTTGTGTTGCCTGCCGCGAGCACGCACTGAAGATTAACTGCACAGTCGGCTGCCGTGATTTTTGTATCGTAAATATAATCAATAAGGTTAACCTGCTTCATAACCTTGCGGTGACCCTTTTTGCCCGATTTCTCGGCAAGAAGCTCGTCGCCCTTTACAAGCTCGTCCGCCTTTTCCGCGAACAGTTCGGCCTGCTTCGCGTTATCAAAAATAACCTTTACAAAATACTGCGCCTTTGCGATAACCTTCGGGTCATATGCCGGCGCACCGACGGAAAGAATCTCAAAGCCCTCGGGAAGCGCTTCGGAAAGTCTGCGTTTTATCTCTTCGTTTGTCATGTCGCCCTCAATGCGAATATCCATAACCTCGCAGTCGCTTGACTGACCGAGAGAAAGCGGAAGCGCGAACGCGATATACGGGTGAGGATTAAATCCCTCGGTGTACCACATCGGAAGCTGCGCGCGGCGCACCGCACGGGACATCATTCTGTTCAAATCAAGATGGGAGATATAAATAGCTCTGCCCGATTTTGAATAGTTAATTCTTACTGAGCGCATCGCATTTACCTCCGTTCAGTTTATTTGAACCGCAGCCTGCGCATTTAATGCGGCAGTGCGGCGTTGTAACGCTCTCGTGAGCCTTTTTATTTTCATTGATAAGAAACTGCTTCGTTACGCCGTAGTCAAGATGATCCCACGGCAGAATCTCGTCATATTCACGGCGGCGGTTTGCGTAGAACGCAGGGTCAAGTCCCGCCTCGTCAAACGCCTCCATCCACAAATCAAACTTAAACTGGTCGTCCCAGCTGTCAAACTTGCAGCCCTTGCGCCATGCAAGCTCGATAACCTTTGAAAGCCGTCTGTCACCCCGGGCAAGCACGCCCTCCATGAAGCTCGACTGTGAAAGATGAGTTGAAATTTTAATCTTCTTTGTTGTTACGCTTGCAAGCAGATGCGCCTGCTTTTCCTCAAGCTGTTCTCTTGTGTCCTGCGGCTCCCACTGGAACGGCGTAAACGGCTTCGGCACGAATGAAGATGCGCTGATATTTACCTGCACGCCCTTTCCCTTGGGTCTGTCTGGCAGACGGTAGAACTCGTCAACAACGCGCTGACCGAGCTGTGCGATGCCCGCAACATCGTCAAGCGTTTCCGTCGGCAGACCAATCATAAAATACAGCTTGACCGCTGTCCATCCGCCTGCAAAAGCCTTGTCAACGGTTGTCATGACATCCTCTTCGGTAACATTTTTGTTTATTGCGTCACGCAGTCTCTGCGTACCTGCCTCGGGAGCAAAGGTCAGACCGCTGCGGCGCACAACCGCAAGCTTTTCCATAAGCTCGTCGGAGAAATTGTCCACACGCAGTGACGGAAGAGCAACGTTGATTTTTTCTTTGATTGTCCAGTCGAGCATTGAATTGAGCAGCGGCTGAAGTCCCGTATAATCGCTTGTACTCAGCGAACAGAGAGAGATTTCGTCATAACCCGATGTGTCAATCAGCCGCCTGCACTGCTGTTCCACAACCCCGGGAGATTTTTCGCGAATCGGACGGTAAATGAAGCCCGCCTGACAGAAGCGGCAGCCGCGGATACAGCCGCGGAAAATCTCGGCAGTAACTCTGTCGTGAACAATCTCGATTGACGGAACAATGAACTTTTCGGGATATTTCACCTTATCCATATCGGAAACGACGGCCTTCTGCGCCTTTTCGGGCGCAGTTTCCTTCGCGGTAATGCTTTTTACGGTGCCGTCGCCGTTATATTCAACATCATAAAACGCAGGAACATAAAAGCCCTTGTACTGCGCAATATCGCGGAGAAAATCAAGCTTTGACGAGCCAAGCTCCTTGTGCTTCTTAACAAGCTCAATAAGCTGCGCGGTGGTTTCCTCGCCGTCGCCGAGCATGAATACATCAATAAAATCGGCAATCGGTTCGGCGTTGCACGCACACGGGCCGCCTGCAACAACAAGCGGAGCAAGCCCGGTTCTGTCCTTTGAGTAAAGCGGAACGCCTGCAAGGTCAAGCATATTCAGCACATTCGAAAAGCTCAGCTCATACTGCAGAGTAAATCCGATAAGGTCAAAGTCCTTTATCGGGTCGCCGCTTTCAAGCGCCCACAGGGGAACGTTCAGCTGACGCATCTTTTCCTCCATATCGTTTCCGGGCGCAAAAACACGTTCGCACCATGCATAGTCAATATCGTTGACAACGGAATAAAGAATCTTCATTCCGAGGTGCGACATTCCGATTTCATATGTGTCGGGGAAGCAGAAGGCATAGCGCACCTTTACCTCCTCCGCATTTTTAACAACGCTGTTCAGCTCGCCGCCGACATAGCGTCCCGGCTTCTGGACATCAAGCAGTATTCCTTTGATTTTTTCCGAAAGCATAGCAAACTCCTTTACACAGCTGCAAATAAACATATTTAATATATTTTACTATGAACC
Organism: Acutalibacteraceae bacterium; assembly: GCA_045639705.1. Classification (GTDB taxonomy): domain Bacteria; phylum Bacillota; class Clostridia; order Oscillospirales; family Acutalibacteraceae; genus CAG-488. The sequence goes on along the minus strand of JAZUDP010000163.1, from coordinate 9,835 downwards.
GACATTTTTTGCAAGGGAAATAAATTATATAATATATAAGTATATTTACGACATCTGAGGTCAAATGTAATTTATAGAAAATTCACAGGTAATTCATAAATTTCTGTTATGGTAAATTTACCAAATCATAATAAAGGAAGTGCATTAATGGAAAAAATTCATCCGAAGCCCATTGACGGAACCCTTCGCAAATTTTCTCTGCGCGTACCCGAGGTAATCAGAGAATGCAGCGGAATAAAAATATTCGGCAAGCGGATAAAGTCCCTTGTTTTTTCAACCGATGTCGCTATTATCCGCAATGTCAACGCCGACGCGGTCATAGCGGTCTATCCGTTCACGCCTCAGCCCGTTATAACGCAGGCGATTCTGTCCGTTTCCGACATTCCCGTTTTTGTCGGTATCGGCGGCGGACTGACTCAGGGCGCAAGAGTGCATGCTCTTGCCGCTTCTGCGGAAATTCAAGGTGCGATGGGCGTTGTGCTGAACGCTCCGACCTCAAACGAAACAATCGAAAAAATTTCCGAAACGATAGAAATCCCGACAGTTGTCACGGTTGTGCGCGAGGACGAGGATATTGACGCAAGAATTGAGGCAGGCACAAAAATCTTCAACGTTTCCGCCGCCGCAAAAACTCCCGAGGTTGTGCGGATGATTCGCGAAAAATATCACGACATACCGATTATCGCGACAGGAGGCCCTACGGACGAAAGCATACTTAAAACCATAGAAGCAGGCGCAAACGCAATCACATGGACGCCGCCGTCAAACGGAGAAATTTTTAAATCCGTGATGAACGCCTACCGCAGCGGCGAACCTCACCCGTAACGCATAAAAAAGACAAAGAACCTCTTCCTCACTGAGATTCTTTGTCTTTTTATTTTCAGAAAATATTTATTTCTTCTTTTTCTGTGTATTTCTCTGCAGTTCGTTGTACTTGACAACCTTTATCTGACGCTTTTTCTTTCTGATTTTATTCATTCTGTAGCAAAGCGCCGCATAAGCCAGAATGAAGATAACAACAAGTGCGACCGCAATTTTAAAAACCGTGCTTTTTGAAAGCGCCTTGAATTTAGATATCGCAAAAAGAATCGCGCTCAGCTTGATATCATCTGCGGCGATAAGCTCCGCCGTACCTATCTGCTGACCCGCATACATAATTTTAACCCTGCCAGCGGAATCGCCCTTTTTAATCGGAGCGTCCATTGATTCGGGTACGTCAACAGGCTCAAAGCTTACGCTTTCGGAATTGTTTCCCTGCGGAACAAGAGCAAGAACATCGGACTTTGCGACAAGTCTTACCGCGTCTGCACTCCAGCTGTTGTTGGCAGTGACGGAGCAGATAAACTGTCCCTCCTGAGTTACAATTTCATATTTCAGATTTTTGAAGGCCCAGTTGTACATCTTGTTTGTATCCATAAACGCCTGGTTTTCATCAATCCTGTCGCCGTCAGTGTCCTTCTGCTCTCCGCCCATTGCAACGGCAAGATAATTGTAGCCGTTTTTCGAAGCATAGGATACAAGGCATTTGCCCGCCGCATCGGTCGAGCCCGTCTTTATTCCCTTGCAGTATTCGTTGTAATAGGTTACTCTGTAGGGATTGATAAGGTAATTTGTATTTACAAGCTGACGCTCCCTGTTCATATTCGTGGCAGGGAGGTCATATGTCTTGCTGGCAACTATTGTCTCAAAGGCGGGAAATTTGAGCGCCTCAAGAGCCATTAAGGTAAGGTCCCTCGCAGTTGTTTTATGCGTTGCGGAATCAAGTCCGTGAGGGTTGTCAAAATGAGTGTTTTTGCAGCCGATTTTCGCAGCCGTATCGTTCATCATCTTTACAAAGCCCTGTATTGTACCGCCGAATTGAACCGCAAGCGCAACCGCCGCATCGTTGCCGCTGGGAATAAGCAGACAGCAGAGCATATTGTAAATGCTCATCTGCTCCCCTGCCTTAAGTCCGGCTATGGAGCTTCCCGTTCCGTAAAGCGTTTCAAGCGCGCCCTTGTCAACCGTCATCACCTGATTAAGGTCCTTGCAGTTTTTTAGAACGACAAGAGCCGTCATAATCTTGGTAAGCGACGCAGGAGCGACGGGCATGTCCGCGTTCTTTTCAAAAACAACGGAACCGTCGTCCATGCTTATCATATAATCAACCTTGCAGTTAAGGGTAACCGTGTTTTCGCCCTTGTCCTTCTGCAGATCGTCTATATAATTCTGCGCCGAAACAGGTAAAATCAGCGAAGAAATTATTATTGCAAATGTACAAATAAAAATTGTAAATTTTTTCATAGACAAGACACCTTTATTTGTAGTATTATATAAGATAAGTAAATTTTGAAAATTTCAGCTTAGATTATTATAACAGAATAACTGCCAAAAATAAACAGCGTTTTCAAAAAATTTGTCATTTTTGAGGAGTGAATTAAAAATGATTTATGCCACAGGAGATATGCACGGCGATTATGACCTTTTTTCTCAGAAAAAATTCAAAAGCATTCATGATGGAGACACCCTGATTGTCTGCGGCGATTTCGGCTTTATCTGGAAGGGCGACAGTAAGGAAAGAAAGATACTTGACAAGCTGTCAAGAAAAAAATATCAGATTCTTTTTGTTGACGGCACCCATGAAAATTTTGACCTGCTTGACAAATTTCCCGTTGTCGGCTTTGCGGGCGGAAAGGCGCATAAAATCCGTGACAACATCTATCACCTTATGAGAGGACAGGTTTTTGAAATCGAGGGTGAAAAGATTTTTGCAATGGGCGGCGGCGAAAGCCCCGATATCGATATCCGTCCCGAGGACACAACATGGACAAACGACGAGCTTCCCAACCGCGAGGAAATGCGCGAGGGTGCAAAAAATCTTGAAAAATACAAATTCAAGGTTGACTATATCGTCACACATGAACCTGCTCAGAAGATAAAAACCTTCCTTAACCTTAAGGATGTTGAGGCTCCGCGCGTATCGGCTCTCAACGCATATTTTCAGGAGCTGAGCGCAAACTGCGAATATACGCGCTGGTTTTTCGGAAGCCTGCACGAGGACAAGTTTGTTTCCCCGTCACAGATTGCGCTTTTCCAGAATCTTGTAAATGTTAAAACAGGTGAACTTATAAAGTAATCAACGATTAAACCGGATTTATCAAATCAAAGGAGAACATTATGGCAGAACTTTACTACGGCAGAGGCAGAGACGAAGACAACAGAAAGCTTATCGAATTTCTTGACGAGGTATTCTTCTGGGAGGAAGACGACGACAGAGAATTTCTTAAGCTTCTCCCCAAAATATATAAGGACAAATACCGTCCCGCATACAACAATTTTGTGGTTCAGGACGAAAACGGCGAATTCCGTTCGGCTGTCGGCAATTTCTACAACGACATGATTATCGGCGGCGAAAAGATAAAAACCTGCTGTATCGGCAATGTTGCCGTCGGCAGGGAGTACCGTCACATGGGCTATATGAAGGAGCTTATGAAAATGTCCGTCGAGGACATGAAGCTCAACGGCACCGACATGGCTTACCTCGGAGGTCAGCGTCAGCGTTACGGCTATTTCGGCTTTGAATCCGCAGGCGTGCGTCTGAATTTCAACTATTCCGTTCAGGCTCTGAAGCATACGCTCGGCGGAAGGAAAAGCGGACTTACCCTTGAAAAGCTTGACCCGGACGATAAGGAAACAATCGGAAGGATTTCCGCTCTTTATGAAAGACTTCCCGTCATTTCCGTAAGACCTGCCGAAAACTATTTCGATGTTCTCTCTTCATGGAACGTAACGCCCTATGTGCTTAAGGAAAACGGCAGCTTTGCAGGCTACCTCACCACACGCAATTTTGAATACATTCAGGAGCTTGATGTTATCAGCCCCGAATATTACGGCAAAGCCATTCTCTGCATTTTTGAAAACAGTGAGGTTGAGGATGTCGACCTGCCGGCAGGACCCTTTGAAACCGACAAGATCAAGTTCCTTACCGAAAACTGCGAGGGTCTGAACATCGGCGGATGTGAGGCCGTTCTTGTCTACCGTTTTGAAAAGGTCATCCGTGCGTTTCTTAAGGCAAAGGCAAGCTATCAGAAGCTTTGCGACGGCGAGCTTACCGTACTCATTCACGGAGTTAACGGTGATGAAAAGCTGAAAATTTCAGTCAAGGATAATGTTCCGTCGGTTGAAAGCTTCAGCGGTGAGGCCGGATATGAGCTTGAGCATCACGCGGCAACAAGAGCGTTTTTCTCAAATTATCCCTCGGACAGAAGCCTGCTTCCTCCCGAGGCTCAGCAGTGGTTCCCGCTTCCGTCTTATTTGTCAGGCTCAGATACAATGTAAAGGAGAATAATCATGTCAGTTAGAGAATCATTTTTCGGAACAATGCCCGACGGCAGAGAAATAAAGCTTTATTCAATATCAAACAGCAATAACGTAACACTTCAGGTCATCACCTACGGCGCAACTCTTCAGGCGCTTTACACTCCCGACAGATACGGCAGAATAAACGATATCACGGTAGGCTTTGACAGTGCTTACGGTCATATTAATTTCAGCGACAATCAGGGCAAGACAGTCGGCAGGTACGCAAACCGCATCGCAGGCGGCAGATTCAGCCTTAACGGCAGGGAATATCAGCTCAATAAAAATGAAAAGGACAGAACCTGCCTTCACAGCGACGGCGAATTTTCCTACGTTTTATGGGATGCGGAAATCATCGGCGACAACGCGGTCGGACTTTCATGCACAAGTCCCGACGGCACAAGCGGCTTCGAGGGTACTCTGACCGCAAAGGTTAAGTACACGCTCACCGATGACAACAGGGTTGTTATTGACTATTCCGCTGTCTGCGATAAGGACACGGTTATGAATTTCACAAACCACGCATATTTCAACCTTTGCGGCTCCGCAATGTGTGATGTTCTCGGTCATGTGCTTCAGATGAATACTCCGTACTTTACGCCGACAGACGCCGACAGCATACCCACAGGCGAACTCAGAAGCGTAAAGGGTACGGCTTTTGACTTTACAGAGCCTCACACAATCGGTGAAAGAATCCATGCCGACGATATTCAGCTTACACAGTGCGGCGGCTATGACCACAATTTCTGCATTGAACACATTGACGGCGAGGCTGATGTAACGGTACGCGAGCCTGTCAGCGGCAGAACGCTTAAGGTATACACCGACCTGCCCGGAGTACAGCTTTATACAGGCAATTTCCTCAACGGCAATGTTCCCGGCAAGGGCGGCATGCCCATGATAAAGCATGCGGGCTTCTGTCTTGAAACCCAGTTCTATCCCGACACACCCAATCAGCCTTCCTTCCCACAGTGTACCTTCAAAGCGGGCGAAACATACAAAACAACAACTGTGTTTGAAGTAGGACTTGAATAATTTATCATTTAAAAAAATATTTCACATTAGTTCATAAATTAGACAAATAATAATCTATAATGTAGTTAGACCATTTAATTACGGAGGTATGATTATGGCAACCGAAAAAATACTTGTAGTCGATGACGACACCAATATCTGTGAGCTTCTCAGACTCTATCTTGAAAAAGAGGGCTATACCGTCATTATCGCGAATACGGGTATGCAGGCAGTCAAATCCTTTGCGGAGCTTCAGCCCGACCTTATGCTGCTTGACATTATGCTTCCCGAGCTTGACGGCTGGCAGGTATGCCGCGAAATAAGAAAATATTCAAACAAACCTATCATCATGCTCTCGGCAAAGGGTGAAACCTTTGACAAGGTTCTCGGTCTTGAGCTTGGTGCCGATGACTATATCACAAAGCCCTTCGAGGCAAAAGAGGTGCTTGCAAGAATCAAGGCTGTTCTCCGCCGTACGGCAGGCACGGCAGCAGCTCCCGAAGCAAACGAGAACATCAAGCAGGTCGTTTACGACAAGCTGACTGTTAACCTTACAAACTATGAGCTTAAGGTTGACGGCAAGCGCGTTGAGGCTCCGCCCAAGGAAATGGAGCTTCTCTACCACCTTGCAAGCAACCCGAACCGCGTTTTTACCCGTGACCAGCTTCTTGACGAGGTTTGGGGCTTCGACTACTACGGCGACAGCCGTACTGTTGATGTTCACGTTAAACGAATCCGTGAAAAACTTGAAGGCGTCTCCGAAAAATGGGAGCTTAAAACGGTATGGAGCGTAGGATACAAATTTGAAACCAAGGACTGATGCTCCGTGGCAAAAAACAAAAAAAAGAAAAACCGTAAAATATTCCATAAATACCTGATTGTCATTACATCCATTATTCTGCTGAGCGTTATAATTCTGTGTTCCTCTTATCTTTTTATTGCAACGAAGAACTGGAACACGGAGCAGAAAAAAACTCTTCAGCATAACTCAAGTATTATTGCTCTTAATTCCCAGCAGCTTCTGGAGACATTCTCCGAGAATTTCCCCGGCGGAAGCAGCGAGGAAACAGATTACACCCCGCTTATGGTTATCTGCAACAATATGGCAATAATGTCAGAGGCAATCGGTGCGGATATTTTTATTACAAATATGGACGGTGAAGTTATTGTCTGTAAGGAACAGATAAACGAAAGCTTCATGCGCAGCAACAGATTCACCTGCTTCATACATGAAAGCTACAGAATCGATAAATCCATAATCGAAAAGGCGTCAAAAGGCGAATACAGCGAGGTTTCCACCCTCAGCGGTATTTTCCCCCGCAATCAGATAACAACCGCCTCGCCCATTAAGGTTCACGGCAAACCGACGGCGATTGTTTTTGCGACCGAACCGATAACACAGAGCTGGTATACCTACGCAAGAAAAATCCTGCAGATTTTCTTTGTAGCCGCTCTGCTCGCAATGGTTGTTTCCTTTATCACAGTCTATTATCTTTCCTACCGTCTTACCCGTCCCCTGCGTGAAATGTCAGAAGCGACAAAACGTTACGCTCAGGGCGATTTCAGCTATAAGGTAACAGTCCGCGGACATGATGAAATGGCGGAGCTTGCGCAGGCGTTCAACTCAATGGCCATGGCGCTCTCCACCCTTGAAAGTTCGCGCCGCAGCTTTGTTGCCAACGTTTCCCACGAGCTGAAAACTCCCATGACTTCAATCGGAGGCTTCATTGACGGAATGCTCGACGGAACAATTCCGCAGGAAAGCTATGACCATTATCTGCAAATCGTTTCCGATGAGGTCAGACGTCTTTCGCGCCTTGTTACGGGAATGCTTAACATGTCAAAGCTTGAAGCGGGCGAAATGCCCATAAACCTCAAGGAATTTGATATAAGCCAGAATATATTCAAGACGCTTCTTTCTTTTGAGAAGAAAATCAACGACAAATCAATAGATATTCTCGGCCTTGACACCATGGAAAGCGCAACCGTAAGAGCTGATGAAGATATGCTTATGCAGGTCGTATACAATCTCATTGACAACGCGGTAAAGTTTACGCCCAACGGCGGATACATCCATATCAAGGACTACCATGACGCGGAAAAAACCTTTGTAAGCATAAGAAACAGCGGCGAAGGCATCGCGCGCGAGGAGCTTCCGAAGGTGTTCGAACGCTTCTACAAAATCGATAAATCCCGAAGCTACGATGTCAGGGGCGCAGGTCTCGGACTTTATCTGTGTAAGAGTATTGTTGAGCTTCACGGCGGTGAAATCCGTGTTGACAGCAAGGTTGGAGAATATACGGAATTTGCATTCTGGATTCCCAACAGTTTTTAAAAACTGTTAACAGAATCTATACGCCTTCTTAAAATGAAGGGTGTAGATTAACAGTGTAAATTAAGTTCCGTGCGGAACAGGAGGAATATACTATGAATGACAACGAATACGGGTTCGAGCCCAAGGATGAACCCGAAACTTCCGACAGCGATGTAAACGAAAACGCTGCCGCAAAGGAAGAATGGCAGGATATTTTCAGCAGCGGAACAGACGGAAAAGCACCGGCTGAGGAACCGCCGGCTCCCGAACAGCCGGAAGAAAAGCCGCCTGCGGAGCAGAACAGCGGATATGCTCCGGGAGGACAGTCTGCATACAGCGGCAATCCCTATGCGGCTTACGGACAGAACTCCGCCTATTCTCAGCAGAACGCTCCGGAGTCATTTTACAGCCCGTATTCCGAAAAGGCCGCACAGCCCAACATGCAGAACGCTCAGCCGAACTATAATTCGTTCAACTACGGAAACAACTCATATAACGTAAATCCCGACAGCAAAAAATCCGGCAAAAAGGGTTTCAAGGGCTTCCTTATCGCTCTTGTCGCCGTTGTTGTCTGCGCAGGCATTCTCCTTTCGGTTGTTTCGGGTCTGAAGGGCAAAAACGGCTCTTCCGAAAAGAATCCGGCCGCGGATAATTCCGCTGAAATTGAGCTTGCCGCAGCACCCTCGCTGAGCGAAGCGTCAAAGAGCGCGTCGGAAATCGCAGCAGCTGCACAGAAATTCAATGTCGGCATTCTTCTTTACGGAAAAACGCAGTCGTTCCTGAGTTCCTCAACAAGCAACTCGCTTGTAGGAGAAGGCTCCGGTATAATTATGGGTCCTGACAAGAGCAAAGCCTATACCTATATCATCACCTGCGCTCATGTTGTCAGCAAGGTAAAAACAAACGGCTGTACAATGAACGTTCAGGACTGCAACGGCAAAACATATGAGGCAGAGCTTGTCGGCTTTGATTCCAAAACCGATATCGGCGTCATCAGAATAAAGGCAACAGGTCTTACAGCGGCTCCGTTCGGTGATTCCTCGGGTCTTGTAATCGGCCAGAAGGTTTACGCCATCGGCAACCCCGGCGGCACGGAATTCTTCGGTTCATTCACAAACGGCATGATTTCCGCAATCGACAGACCCATAAGCAGCGAGAGCGGCTACGAAATGAAGTGCATTCAGCACACAACGCCCATCAACTCCGGCAACTCCGGCGGCGCGCTTCTGAACGAAGCGGGTCAGGTAATCGGCATCAACTCTTCAAAAATCGTAAGCACGGGCTACGAGGGAATGGCATTCTCAATTCCCATTACCGAAGCGAAGCCGATTATTGATGACATTATTTCCCACGGCTATGTTACAAACAGACCCAAGCTCGGTATTTCCTACTATCCCGCAACGGCATATCAGGAATACAGCATGGTTATCGCAGTAAACCACCTTCCCGCAGGCTCGCTTATCATTGCAAAGATTTCCGATGACAGCGCTCTTGCAAAGACAGACGCACGCGTCGGCGATATGATTACGGCAGTAAACGGAAAGGAGCTTACAACGGCGGATGTCCTGCTTGATATCATTGAGAACGGAAACGTAGGAGATACGCTCAAGCTTACAATCGCAAGGATTAACGATGATTACTCTGTCAAGACATTTACTATAGATGTTTCTCTTGTCGAGGACGACGGCACAGGCTCGGAGCTTGAAACAACAACAACCAATTTCTTTGACCAGTTCGGATATTAATAAAGCATAAAAAAGCCGGCAGAACGCCGGCTTTTTTATATTTTGGTGATATATATTTTTTCTCTGCACCGTCAGAATAATGCACTGTTCGCAGGGGACGGTGTCCCCGACATTCCGTAAGAAATACAGCTGTCCGCCGGCAACCAATGGCCTCCCCTGTGAGATATTATAATAAATGTCATCGACAAATCGGTATTTGCCGCAGTACCTGCGGTCGTTCGCCGGGCTGGCAATTATCAAAATTCCGTTACCCTGCGCGAGCAATAAGATATATACAAAATGGTATTTGTCGAGCTGAATTTTTGATGTTGCTCTGCCTCCCTTGCCCTAAAGGGCATCCCCTGCAAGGGGAATGTCACGAAGTGACAAGGGGTAGGACCGCCGAATGGCGGTGGAGGGATTCTTTCTCAGTTTTCATCAGACT